>NZ_JBFAGB010000020.1:0-161931 GCF_040639875.1 Actinomadura sp. NPDC023710 | reverse complement strand
CCGGTCACTGGATTACCGACGTGTGCACCTCCGACCGCCCGGGCCCGGGGGCGGCCGCGGCCGCCGCCCCGCCACCGGGCCGCCGCACGTGCGGCGGCCCGGTCCGGCGGGTCAGTAGCCCAGGCCGTGCCCGAACGGGTAGAGGACGGTGCCCGGCTCGTCGCGGGCGGGGACGGCGACGGGCAGCCGCCCGCGCGGGTCCAGCTCGCCGAACAGGACCTTGGCGGCCGACCGCAGCGCCTCGGCCGTGTAGGAGTAGGTCGCCAGGTAGGTGGTCGTCTCGGGGAACCAGGCGATGTCGTAGGGGTCGCGGACGGCGACGACGACGACCGGTCTGCCGGTGGCGACGAGCGCCTTGACGAGCTCCGTCTGACCGGGCCCGTTGTGGCCGGGCTCCTGCTTGACGTCCCAGGCGCGGTTGGTGACGGCGACGACCAGGTCCTGGTCCCGGGCGGCGGCGACGGCCTCGTCGATCTGGGCCTGACCGGGGCTGAGGCCGGTCTGCCGGATGGTCGCGGTGGCGCCGCGGCGGGCGAGCTCGGTGCCGAGGGACGTGGTGGTGGACACGCCCCATCCGGTGACCAGGACCTTGCGGGCGCCGGGGCGCAGGGGCAGGACCCCGGCGCCGTTCTTGACCAGGGTCGTGGTGCGGTCGGTGGCGCGCTGCGCGGCGGCCAGGTGTTCGGGCGTCCCGACGACCTGGCCGATCTTCGACTCGTCGGCGTAGGGGTCACGGAACAGGCCGCGCCGCTGCTTCAGCTCCAGGATCCGGTAGACCGACTCGTCGATGCGCTTCTCGGTCAGCTCGCCGGACTTGACGGCGTTGACGACCGCGGCGAGCTGGCGGGGGAACACGCCGTTGCCCTGGGCGTCGGCGGGCGGCTTCAGCAGGACGTCCACGCCGGCCTTGAGGGCCAGGACGGGAATGTTCTCGTCGCCGTACTTGTCTCGGACGCCCTGCATGTCCAGGGCGTCGGTGACGACGACGCCGCGGTAGTGGAGGCGGTCCCGCAGGATGCCGGTGAGGATGGGCCGCGAGAGGGTGGCGGGGTCGCCGGAGGGGTCCAGCGACGGCACGACGATGTGCGCGGTCATGATGGAGTCGACGCGCTGCTTGATCGCGGCGCGGAACGGGGGCAGGTCGAGCCGTTCCCATTCGGCGCGGGTGTGGTCGATGTGCGGGACGCCGGTGTGGCTGTCGGTGGTGGTGTCGCCGTGCCCGGGGAAGTGCTTGACGGTCGGGGTCACCCCGCCGGCCCGGTAGCCGCCGATCTGCGCGGTCACCATGTCCGACACCAGGGCGGGGTCGGAGCCGAAGGACCGGACGCCGATGACGGGGTTGGCCGGGTTGACGTTGACGTCGGCGTCCGGCGCGTAGTCCTGGTTGACGCCGATGGCGCGCAGTTCGCCGCCGGTGATGCGGGCGAGCGCGCGGGCGTCGCCGCTGCGGCGCCCGGCGGCCAGGGCCATGTTGCCGGGCGACTGCGTCGCGGGCGGCTGGACGCGGGCGACGATGCCGCCCTCCTGGTCGATGGCGATCGTGGCGGGGACGCGCAGCGGCTGCGCCGCGGCGGCGCGCTGGATGCCGTTGGAGAACGCGGCGAGCTGCCGCGGGTCGGTGACGTTGTCGCCGTAGTAGATGAAGCCGCCGGGGTGGTAGCGGGCGACGACCTGCGCGGCGTTGTCGACCCCGTACAGCCTTCGGTTGGCGGCGACGTCGGCCGGTTCCGCGGTGGTGGCGCTCTTGCCGTAGATCTGCAGGACGAACAGCTGCGCGGCCTTCTCCTGCAGTGACATCGACCGCAGGATCCGCATCAGCCGCGGATCCTTGCCGGCGTGCGGCGCGGCCTGCACGGCGGACGCGTCCAATGCGCCGAGGCCGGTCACCGCGAGCGCTCCGGCCGTGAGGCCGGCGAGCCACCGGCGCCGGCGCGTGCGGGGACGGTACATGACGGCTCCCTCCCGCCCCCGAGCTGCCTGATGATCAAGGTTCCTCCCGGCACGGTAGCCGTGGCGGGCGGCTCCCGTCCACGGCAATGCTCGACGATCCGCTCCGGAACCGTCCCCGATCCGGTAAAGCCTCAGCCGCGGCGCAGCCACCGCCACCAGCGCCCGGGGGGCGCGTCCGGCTCGGTCAGGGGATGCTCCTCCACCTCGTATCGGCGCACGTACGCGCCGGCGAACGCCTGGAGGCTGGCGCCGAGCGGGATCGCCAGCAGGATCCCGATGGGCCCGGCGACGGCGGCGCCGGCCAGGATGAGCCCGAACGCGACCGCCGGGTGCATGTCCAGGGTCCGGGCGGTGATGCGCGGTTGCAGCAGGTAGTTCTCCAGTTGCTGGTAGGCGATGATGAACAGCAGGATCCACAGCGCCGTGCTCGGTGACCTGGTCAGGGCGATGAGCACCGGCACGGCCCCGGCCAGGTAGGTGCCGACGGCCGGGATGAACTGGGAGACCACGCCCACCCACAGTGCCAGGGCCGCCGCGTACGGGACGCCGAGCCCGGCCATGGCGGCGTAGTGGGCGACGCCGGAGATGAGGGCGAGCAGTCCCCGGGAGTAGATGTAGCCGCCGGTCTTGTCGACGGCGATCTCCCAGGCGCGCAGGACCTCGCGCTGGCGGTGCGGCGGAAGCAGGGAGCACACGGTCCGGCGGAACCGGGGGCCCTCGGCGGACAGGTAGAAGGTGAACAGCAGGACGCCGAGGGTGTTGAAGAGGACGCCAAGGGCGGTGGTGCCGAATCCCCACACGTTCGCGGCGAGGTCCGACAGGTGCCGCGACAGCGCGCCGGTGACCGTGGGGAGCCGCTGGAAGACCGTCTGCTGCGACAGGTGCGTCCCGAACGTGGCGTTCACCCATCCGACGAACCGGCGGACGTAGCCGGGGAACCCGCCGATCAGGTTGGTGACCTGGGCCGCCAGCAGCGACCCGATACCGCCGAGGAACCCTGCGATGAGCAGCCCCACGACGACGAACATCGCCGCGGTCGCCAGGCCGCGGCGCCATCCGCGCGCGGCGAGCCAGTTCACCGCGGGTTCGATCGCGAAGGCCAGGAACAGCGAGATCAGCAGGAGCAGCAGCAGTTCGCGCAGCCGCCCCAGCAGCCACAGGCCCGCCAGGAACGCCAGCACGCTCCCGCCGGCGAGCGCGAACGCCTTGGGCAGCCACGGCGGCATCTGGTGCGACCGTTGGGGGGCCTGCTCGGGGGTGGGGGCGTCGGGCGGTTCATGGGCCGGCGTAGCGCCGGGCGTGTCGCCGGGCGGCTGGCCGGGCGTCTGCGGCATTCCTGCACGTTAACGGCGTCCGGGCGGGCATTCCGGGCGCCCCGCACCGCGGCAGGCGCAAGCTTTGCCGGGATTTCAGCCCCCGCCGCGGTCAGGCGGTGCCGCCGTCATCCCTGGGTGGCCGCGGTCAGTTCGGCGAGCAGTTCGCTGGCCTGGACGGCATCGGGGTCGCCGGTCACGTGGACGCCGCCGATCGTGACGATCTCGGCGGGGTCGCGGTCGCCGATCGCGACCGCGGGCTCGAAGCCGAGCCCGGCGGACACGCCGCCGGGCAGGGTGCGCGTCATCCCGCCGACGATGCCGGCGTCGGCGGGCATGTCGTGCTCCCAGCCGTCGTGCTCCAGGCGCAGGAGCCGCCCGAGCGGGACCGTGGCGCCGTCGAACCGGGCGAGGCGGCCGGTCCGGCGCTCCTCCTCGCCGAGGGCGTACACGGGGCGGTCCAGCTGCGGGAACGGCTGCGCGATCTCGTAGTCGCCGAACACCTGCGTCCAGGCGGCCAGGTCCCGGCCGGCCAGGTCGAGGCGGTGCGCGACGCGGACCCGGGCGGCGCCGTCCAGGGCGAGGGCGTCGTCGGCGGAGTCGGCGAGCGTGCCGTCCTCGGCGACCCGGAAGGCCGTGCCGTCGCCGGTGAGCCACACCAGCCGCCGGACGATGTGGCGCAGCAGCGGGTGGCCGGCCAGGAGCCGCTGGAAGTCGGGCAGGGCCCAGGAGCGCCGCTGGACCATGGCGGACTCCAGCCTGCGCACCTGGCCGGCGGCCACGGCGCGCACGTCCTTGCGCAGCGCCGCGAACCGCTTGTGGGCGGCGGGGGCGAGGTCGGGGTCGTCCTTGGCGCCCGGTTTGGGCAGCGCCTTGCGCGGCCTGCCCGCGTCGTCCAGGACGTAGGGCCTGAGCTGCTCGTCGAAGCCGACGGTGAAGCGGCGGGGGCCGTAGTCCAGGACGAGGGTGCCGGCGGCGTCGAGCCCGAGGTCGGGCACCAGGCGGTCGGCGAGTTCGTCCTCGGTGAGCCCGAGGCCGCCGGCGATCTGGTCGATCTTCTGGCGGGCGCGCTCCTTGAGGGCCGTGAACCGCAGCTTCTGGGAGATGCCGTGCAGGTGCAGGAGCGCGACGTCGGTGCCGATCTCGGCCAGGACGTCCAGGCCGGCGGCGGCGTTCCTGTGGCGGCTCTGGCCGGGCCACGCGCGGATCAGCGGGGTGAGGCGGCGGGCGGCCTCGTCGCCGCCGAGCAGGCCGAGCTGGGTGAGCGCCCAGCCGTCCCTGGCCGGGTGCCCGGCGGCCTCCCACCGCTCGAACACCGCCCAGGAGAAGGCGGCGAGCGACTCGGGGTCGCAGGCCCGTTCGACATCGGCGAGGTCGGGGCGCGCTCCGCCGGGGTGTTCGAGCGCGAGCGTGAGCAGCAGGTTGTGCGTCGCATCGGAGGGTAGCGCCCGGTCGCGCCGGGCGGTCAGGATCTGCGGCAGCAGCGCCGGGTCGGCCCAGCCGCCGATCGTCGGCGTGCGCAGCGGGACCAGGTCGAGCGGGTCGGCGGTCATCAGGTCCGCGATCGCGGCGGCGGCGCGGTCGCCGTGGACGCGGGCGGCCTCCACGACCGCCTCCGCGCCCTCGTTCCCGGCGATGTGCAGCAGAGCGAGCTGCGCGGCGCGGCGCTCGCGTCCGGCCGGGCCCAGCGCCGCGGGGATGAGCTGCGGGACGGCGGCGATCCGGTGGCGGGCGAACCAGTCGTGCGCGATGGGCCGCGCCGACTTCAGCCGCAGCGCCCAGTCCGCCATGAGCGCGGCGATGCGCGGGGTGAGGAACGGGAGCAGCACCTCGCCGTCGGAGGCGGGCGCGTCCGCGGCGGCCTTGGTCAGCAGCGGGGCGGCGTCCAGTTCGTAGCGGGCCGCCATCTCCTTCTTGTACCAGGTGAGGGGCGGGTCACCGGCGGCCCATGCGGCGAACAGGGGCCGCACCAGTTCCTCGGGCCCCTCGGCGAACAGCTCCAACGTCTGCCAGTAGGCCAGCCGCCCCGCCTCGTGGTCGAGGATCCTGCCGACCCAGCCGTCCCGGTCCCACCATCGGCCGGACGGCGACCAGGCCTCCCGTTCGCCACGCTTCCAGCGGACGGCGGCGACGTCCGGCGGCACCAGCCCGTCGATCACCACGGCCCGGCGCTCGCGGCGCCGGCGGCTCCAGGGCGGGGTCACCAGCGAGGCGGGCAGCTCCCGCGCCGCGGCGTCGGGCACGCGCGCCGGCCCCGCCTTACCCCCCTCGCCCAGTTCGGGGTGGGTGAGCAGGTGTTCCTCCAGCAGTTCGGCGGCGACCTCGGCGGCCTTGCCGGTGCCCGCCGCCGCGCCGCCCAGAAGCCGTGCCGCCCTCGCGGGGAACCGTTTCATCGCCGTCGCCAGCGCGGGCCTGACACGGTCCTGGTCGGCGCGGTCCACCAGGGCCTGGAACGCCTCGTCGGTGGGCAGGACCGCCAGCGCCTCGGCGCTGTTCTTGCGGGCCTTGGCGTTGTGCGCCGTGTCGTAGGCGTGGGCCAGCGGCGGCGCGAGGGCAGCGCCCACACCGTCCACGGCGGTGGTCACCAGTTCGGCGTTGCCCGCCTGCCACCCCAGGACGCCCAGGCGGGCCAGCTGCGCCGGGGAGGCGATGGAGCACCACAGCATCCAGGAGTACATGTGGTCCAGCGGGCCGCCGGCTTCGGCCAACGACTCCTCGACCCAGTCCTGCCGGGTGGGCGCGAGGTAGGTGGTGACGGAGCGGAGCAGGACGTTGCCGCGGTACTCCGCCAGGCGCGAGACCGCCCGCTCGTACTCGGTGTCGTCCACGGCGGCGAGAACGGCCCGCATCCGGACCAGCGCACCGCGCATCACCCACCAGTGGCCGTACTTCTCGTGCGGGTCCCGCAGCCGGACCCACGCCTCGTGCCGCACACCCTGCTCGATCCACCGCCACGTGGGCTCGGCCTTGCTGAGGCCCGCGACCGCGGCGGCGGCGAACGCGGCACCGCGCTCGGCGCACCAGGCGTCCGCGAGCAGGGTGTGCGATTCGTCCTGCCCGGACTCCTTGCGGACGGCGATCTGCCCGACGACCGTGGCGCCGAGCGGGTCGTCCTCGCCGCTCAGGTACCGCCGGGCCGCTGCGACGAGCCCGGGGTCGCTCCGCGGGTTGCCGAGCACGTCCTCGACATCGGCCGACCGCGCCCGGATCTTCTCGGAGAGCGCGTCGCCCGCCGCGGGGTCGAGCTTGAGCACGGTGCCGGGCGTGCCGCCCCGCCGCGGATGCAACCGGCGCCGCCACACCGCCGGAACGACCAACGTCTCCTCGTCCATGGCGCCTCACCGTAGGACCAGGCTCCGACAGGCGCCCTGGCGGTCGATCCAGGCGCCCCTGGCCGGAGCGGGCATCGGGTGCGTGTCCGGTCCGATGGTTTCGAGGTACGACGTTGCACCCCGCCGGCACTTCACTGATCTCGGTGCTCGTCCGGCCGCTCACCCCTGAGCGGGCTGCGGGGTGAGGCGCATCGTGGTGGTCGCCGCCTGTGGACTGGTGATGCTGTCGACCGGAGCCGAGTAGCGGTGGTACTTCGTGCGGTAGGCGGCGTCGATCCGGTCGTTGAGGCCCGGGTCGACGCCGGTGCCGACGTCGGTGTAGGCGACGTCCTTGGTGACGCCGCCGGCCTGGATGCGTCCCTGACGGCGTTGGCGGGTGGCGCGGAACCAGACCGATCCGGGCCCGTTCACCGAGCGGACGTACAGGTCGCCGTCGACCTCCACCATCCAGATCGTGCGCGGGCTGCTCAGCGAGCCCTCGTCGCGGCGCGAGGCGATCTGCATTTCGTCGGCGCTGTTGATACGGGCGAACTCGTCGTCGTTCCAGGTCGTTGCGGGCGAAGACATCGTCGTTCTCCTCAGCGGTCGGTTGTGGTGGGCATGGTCGCGGTCATCTCCATTTCCCGCCCTCTCCTCCCTTCAGCGCTCCCGAGCCGTAGCCGGCCGGATGTCCGTCCCGGTGTCCGCTAGGTCGCCGGGGTACGTGGCCCCTGGTACTCGGCGTCGGTGACCTTCTCGCCCCACACCGTCTCGGGCCCGCCGTCCGGTCCGGGCCCCTCCCACAAGGCCAGGTGCTCCATGAAGGCGTCCGGGGTGGCGCCGTGCCAGTGCTCCTCACCAGCCGGGGTGTGGACGGTGTCGCCGGGACGGGCCTCGATGATCTGGCCGCCGCGCGACTGGATCAGGGCGACGCCCGACACGATGTGCAGGGTCTGGCCCATCGCGTGCGAGTGCCAGTCGGTGCGGGCGCAGGGCGAGAACCGCACCAGGTTGGCGCGCATCCTTGACGGCTCCTGCCCGGCGTAGATCACGTCCCACCACACGTCTCCGGTGAACCACTCGGCCGGGGCCTTGCTGGTGGGCTGCCGCTTGAGAATCTCCATGGTCCTCCTCGTCGGGATCGGCGGTGCCATCAGGCCTCGGGGATGGGGCTGCCGTAGGCCTCCAAGGTGATGTCCCGGGGGTCGGGGCCGTGGCGGATGCCGGTGTCGAGGGCGTCCAGGGCCGCGCGTTCGGCGTCGGTGAGGTCGAAGTCGAACACCCCGAAGTTCTCGGCGATGCGTTCGGGCCGCACCGATTTCGGGATGGCCGAGCGTCCTTCCTGCAGGTGCCAGCGGAGCATGACCTGGGCGGGGGTCCTGCCGTGGGCGTCGGCGATCCCGACGATCACCGGGTCGTCGAAGGTGCTGGTCGCGGCGCCGGTGCCCCGGTAGCTGGTGATCCCGCCGATCGGCGACCACGCCTGGGTCACGATCCCCCGGCCGGCGTCGGCGGCCTGCACCTCGGGCTGGGTGAAGTAGGGGTGCACCTCCACCTGGTTCACCGCGGGCACCACGCCCGCCTCCTTCATCAGGGCGTCCAGGTGCTCGGGCATGAAGTTGCTGACGCCGATGGCGCGGACGCGCCCGTCCGACAGCAGCGTCTCCAGCGCCCGGTAGGCGCCCCGGGTCAGGTCGAAGCGGGTCGGCAGCGGCTGGTGGAGGATGAACAGGTCGATGCGGTCGACGCCGAGCTTGCCCGAGCTCTTGTCGAAGGCGTGCAGGGTCTCCTCGTGGCCGAAGTCGCTGATCCACACCTTGGTCTCGACGAACACCTCGTCCCGGTCCAGGCCCGAGCGGCGGATCGCCTCGCCGACCTCACGCTCGTTGCCGTAGGCGGCGGCGGTGTCGATCAGCCGGTACCCGGTCTCCAGGGCGGTCTGCACCGCCTCGGTGGTGGCGTCGGGCGGCGTCTGGTACACCCCGAACCCGAGAGCGGGCATCGAGACGCCGTTGTTCAAGGTCAAGATCATCGTTCGCGCCTCCCAGCACGGTCGTCTACAGGTCGATCCGGGCCTCGGCCCCACTACGGCCGGACGAGGACCTTCAGCGCCTCGCGGCGGTCCATGGCCCGGTAGCCGTCGGGGGCGCCGTCCAGGTCGACGGTGCGGTCGAAGACCTTGCCCGGCCGCACCGAGCCGTCCAGCACCGCCGGCATCAGCTCCTCGATGTAGGCGCGGGCCGGTGCCGGCCCGCCGGTCAGGGTGACGTTCGGGCCGAACAGGCTCGCGAACCCGACCGGCGCCTCCTCGTACTGCGGCGCTCCCACCCGGGAGATCACCCCGCCGGGCCGGACCACGCCGACCGCCTGGGTGTAGGCGGGCATGTGGCCGACGGCCTCCAGCACCTTGCGGGCGCCGTGCCCCCCGGTCAGCTCGCGGACCTTGGCGATGCCCTCGGCGCCGCGCTCGGCGACCACGTCGGTCGCGCCGAACTCGCGGCCCAGGTCGGTGCGGTCCTTGTGCCGCCCCATCAGCACGATCTGCTCGGCGCCCGACCGCCGGGCCGACAGCACCGCCAGCAGCCCGACCGCGCCGTCGCCGATCACCACGACCGAATCGCCCTGGCCGACGCCCGCGCGCTTGGCGGCGTGCCAGCCCGTCCCGTACACATCCGACAGCGTCAGCAGGTCCGGCAGCAGCTCCGAATCCTCACCGACCGGGGCTTTCACCAGCGTCCCGTCGGCCAGCGGCACCCGGACGGCCTCGGCCTGGCCGCCGCCGATCCCCTCCCTGGCCCAGAAACCGCCGTGCAGGCAGGAGGTCTGCAGGCCTTCGCGGCAGAACTCGCAGGTGCCGTCCGACCAGGCGAACGGCGCGATCACCAGATCGCCCCGCTTCACCGTGGACACCTGCGAGCCGGCCTCCTCCACCACGCCGATGAACTCGTGGCCCATGGGGGACGCCTGGCCGGCGGGCATCGAGTGGTAGGGGTGCAGGTCCGACCCGCAGATGCAGGCCGTCACCACCCGCACCAGCGCGTCGGTCGGCTCGGACAGGACCGGATCGGGCACGGTGTCGACCCGCACGTCCCCGGCCCCGTACATGAACACTGCTCGCATATCCAACTTCCTTACGTCAACGCCGGTCAGAACCCCTACCCAGAGGAATCACGGTCCGAGCGGGGCAGGTCGTCAAAGCGACCCATCCCCAGCAAACGTTCTTTTGCCGGGCCCCGGCAGTGCCTGTCGTTCCAGGTAATGCCAGTACCTGCTGCGTCGGCCGACGCCCGCATACCGTGAAGGGCATGGACGAGAAGGGCATGGACGACCGCACCGAGATCAAGGAGTTCCTCGCCTCCCGCCGGGCCCGCATCACCCCCGAGCAGGCCGGGCTGCCCGCCTACGGCGGCAACCGGCGGGTCAAGGGACTGCGCCGCGAGGAGGTCGCCCTGCTCGCAGGGGTCTCGGTCGACTACTACGTCCGTCTGGAGCGCGGCAACCTGTCCGGCGCCTCCGACGGCGTCCTGCACGGCGTCGCCCGCGCCCTCCAACTCGACGACGCCGAGCGCGAGCACCTGTTCGAGCTCGCGCGCCGGGCCACCGGCCCCGCTCCCGCCACCCGCCGCAGGAGCCCGACCAAGCCCCCGCCGCCGGCCCTGCAGCACATGCTGGACGCGATCAGCGACGCACCCGCCTGGATCCGCAACGACCGCCACGACGTCCTGGCCACCAACCGCCTCGCGCGCGCCCTGTACGCGCCGATCCTGGCCGACCCGCGCCGGCCGGCCAACACCGCCCGCTTCATCTACCTCGACCCCGCCGCCAGGGACTTCTTCACCGACTGGGACAAGGCCGCCGACGACGTCGCCGCGATGCTCCGCGCCGAAGCCGGCCGCAACCCCCACGACCGCAACCTCACCGACCTGATCGGCGAGTTGTCCACCCGCAGCGAGGTCTTCCGCAAGCGCTGGGCCGACCACAACGTCCGCCACCACCGCGCCGGCGTCAAAAGGCTCCACCACCCCGCCGTCGGCGACCTGGAACTCCACTTCGAGGCCATGACGCTGACCTCCGACCCGGCGCTCACCCTCCTCATCTACACCGCCGCCCCCGACACCCCCAGCGCCGACAACCTCCGCCTGCTGGCCACCTGGGCCGCCACCCAGGACCACCCCACGCCCACCCACCCCCACAAGGAGCAGCACCCCTGACGCACCTGCTCGATCACAGGGTGAGCCTCGCCATGATCACCGCGGACTCCGGTCGCCCCGTGGGGGCGCGGCGGCCGGCCGGGAACACCGGACCAGACCTGCGGCCTCTCTGACGCGGGTCAGGGGGCGAAGGCGCGGAGGGTGACGTCCACGAGCGCGTCGGCGTACTCGGGGATGAGCGGGCCGGAGCGGTGCAGCCAGCGCTGGTAGAGCGGGGCGTACAGCACCTCCAGCACCAGGTCGAGGTCGGCGTCCGCGCGCAACTGGCCCGCCCGCTGGGCGCTGCGCAGCCGTTCCTTCTTGGCCTGGTCGAGGGGGCCGGCCAGTTTCTCGCGGTACAGGGCGGCCAGGTCGGGGTCATCGATGATCTGGGTGTTGAGCGCCCTGAGGGGCGCCTCGAACGCCGGGTCGGCGAACTCGGCGACCGTCGCCCGCATGACGGTCCTGAGGTCGGCCTCGATGTCGCCGGTGTCGGGGAGCCGGACGCCCTCCTCCCCCTCGCTGAGCGCCAGGAACGAGTCGAAGATCACCGCGCCCTTGGACGGCCACCAGCGGTAGATGGTCTGCTTGCCGACTCCCGCCCGCGCGGCGATCGCCTCGATCGTGACCCTGGCGTACCCGAGTTCGGAGACCAGTTCGCGCGCGGCGGCCAGGACGGCCTTTCGGGATCGCTCGCTGCGCCGCGCGGGGTTCGGTTTTCTGGTGCTGGACACGGCCGGGAGTATACCTCCAACGAGACGAGACGGTCCGTCTTGACTTAGGGGCTGCACATCCCCATACTCGTGGCATACGAGACGGACCGTCTCGTCTCCGAGGAGCGAGGAGCGTGCATGACGACCGCCCGGGTCTGGTTCATCACCGGTGCGTCGAGGGGCTTGGGCAGGGCGTTCGCCGAGGCGGCGCTCGCCGCCGGGGACCGCGTCGTGGCCGCCGCGCGCGACCTCACCCCGCTCGACGACCTGGCCGCCGGCCACCCCGACCGCCTCGCACGGCTGACGCTGGACGTCCGCGACCGCGCCGCCGTGCGGACGGTGGTGGACCGTGCGGCGGCGACGTTCGGGCGGCTGGACGTCGTGGTCAACAACGCCGGGGCCATGCTGCTCGGCATGGTGGAGGAGGCGACCGAGGAGCAGATCCGCGCCCAGTTCGACGTCAACTTCTTCGGCGCGGTCTGGGTGGCCCAGGCCGTGGTGCCGCACCTGCGCACGCAGGGCTCCGGCCACATCCTGCAGGTCACCACGATGGGGACCGGCGGCGGGGTCGCGTCCGCCGGGTTCTACGCGGCGAGCAAGAGCGCGCTCGACTCGCTGAGCCAGGCGCTGGCGATGGAGGTGGCGCCGTTCGGGGTCAAGGTGACGATCGTGCAGCCCGGCGGGTACGGCACGGACCTGTTCACGCGCGGCACCACGGTGACCCCGCCGCTCCCGGAGTACGAGCCGCTGCGCGTCCGGCTGGCCGAGATGTGGGGCGAGGACGCCGGACCCGATCCGAGCACCGCGGCCCCCGTGGTCATGGAGCTCGCCGACCTGGACGAGCCGCCCCTGCGGCTGATCGTCGGCGCCGCCTCCTACGACATGGTCCAGCAGATGGACCGGGCGCGCACCGAGGAGTACCGGGCCTGGGAGCAGCTCAGCCGTAAGGCCCCGGGCTGACCCTGAACGCCGTCCGCACCGACTGGAAGGAGGTGGCGCTCTGCGCGCCCCTGCCCAACTGGCACTCGACCAGATCACCAAGCGCTACGGTACCCGCGTCGTCCTGGACCGGGTCTCGCTCACCGTCAGGCCCGGCGAGCGGCTCGGAGTGATCGGCGACAACGGCTCCGGGAAGTCCACGCTGCTCAAGCTCATGGCGGGCGTCGAGCGTCCGGACAACGGCGAACGCGTGGCCGTCGCGCCCGGCGGAGTCGGGTACCTGCCGCAGTCGCTGGCGCTGCCGCCGGCGGCCACCGTCGCCGACGCCGTCGACCTGGCACTGGCCGACCTGCGCGACCTCGAGGCCCGGATGCGGGCCGCCGAACGCTCGCTCGGCGCGACGGACGCGCAGGAGCCCCCGGGCCTGGACGCCTATGCCGAGGTGGTGGCGGAGTTCGAGGCGCGGGGCGGATACGAGGCCGACCTTCGTGTGGACGTCGCGCTGCACGGGCTCGGGCTTCCGGGGCTCGACCGGGGCCGCCCGCTGGACACGCTCTCCGGCGGAGAGCTCTCCAGGCTGGCCCTGGCCGCCACGCTGGCCTCCGCCCCCGAGCTGCTGCTGCTCGACGAGCCGACCAACGACCTGGACGATCAGGCCACGGCCTGGCTCGAACAGCGCCTGCGCGCCCATCGGGGCACGGTCGTGGCGATCACGCACGACCGGATGTTCCTTGAGCGGGTGACCACCGCCGTGGTCGAGGTGGAGGGCGGGCACGTGCGCCGCTACGGCGACGGGTACGCCGGTTACCTCGCCGCCAAGGCCGCCGAACGCGCCGCGCAGGCGCGGGCCCACGAGGAGTGGAGGACGGAGCTGGACCGGCATGCCGCGCTGGTGGCCGCCAACGCGGGCCGGCTCGCCACGATCCCGCGCAGGACGGTCAAGGCGGGCATGGGCACCGGCGCTTGGCGGGCGCGCTCGCGCACCCACGGTGCCGCCGGGCGCATCCGGCAGTCCCGGCAACGGCTGCGCCGGCTCAACGATCACCCCGTCGCGCCGCCCCCGGAGCCGCTGCGCTTCACCGCCGTCCCCGCCACCGGGGGCGCCGCCGGGGACGAGGTGGCCGCGCTCGACGGCGTGGTGGTGCCGGGGCGGCTCCGCCTGGAGTCCCTGACCGTCCACGCCGGTGAGCGGCTGCTCGTCACCGGCCCGAACGGAGCGGGCAAGACGACCCTGATGCGGGTCCTCGCCGGAGAACTGCGCCCGGACGCGGGCGAGGTGCGGCGGGCCGGCCGGGTCGGGTTCTTCCGGCAGGACGGGCCGACCGGCGCGGGGCACCGCACCGTGCTGCAGGCCTACGCGCACGGACGTCCGGGAAGCCCCGACGAGCACGCGGACGCCCTGCTCGCCCTGGGCCTGTTCCGGCCGTCCGACCTGGGGCTGCGCCTCGGGGAGCTGTCCCATGGGCAGCGGCGCCGGGTCGAGCTGGCGCGGCTGGTGGGCGAGCCCCGGGACCTGCTTCTGCTCGACGAGCCGACCAACCACCTGTCGCCGATGCTCACGGAGCAACTGGAAGAGGCGCTGGCCTCCTACCAGGGCGCGCTGGTGGTGGTCACGCACGACCGGCGCCTGCGCGCCGCGTTCACCGGCGCCCGCCTCGAACTGGCCGAGGGACGCCGGGTGCCGCCGGTCAGGTCAGGCCGTGCCGGACGATCGTGAGCAGGCGGCGGACCTGGCCGGGGTCGGTGCAGGAGGTGGCGATGGCGTGGGCCAGTGTCAGCACCTCGGCCACGGTGATGTCGCCGCGGACGTCGCCCGCCCGCTGCGCTCGCGCGAGGAGCGTCTCCGCCGTGGAGGTCAGCGCGGCGTGCCAGCGCGCGAACAGCTCGGTGCGCCGCGCGTCGTCGTCGCCCGCGCCGGCGAAGGCCGGAGCCCGTCCGGTCGCGACCTGGACGGCGAAGGCCTCCAGCCAGGCGTGGAGCGCCTCGCCTGCGCCGGCCTCGGCCGGCAGGGCGGCGCCCCGGTCGCACAGGGCGGCGACCTCGTCGGCGTAGACGGCGGCGAGCAGGTCGTCGCGGGTCGGATAGTGCCGGTAGAGGGTCGCGTTGCCGACGCCCGCGCGCTTGGCGATCTCGTCCAGGGGGGCGCCCGGGCCCCGCTCGTCGAACAGCTCCCTGGCGGCCGCGACGAGCAGCCGCGCGTTGCGCTCGGCGTCGGCACGGCGCGCCCGGCCGGCGGCGGCGGTCATCGCGGCTCCCTGGTTGTCGAACGGGGACGTCCCCGGTTAGTCTAGCGAGGCATTAAACGGGGACCTCCCCGTTTAATGCCTCCGGACGGACCCGAGGAGGAGCCATGGCGTTCACCGCCGACGACCGCACCGAGATCACCGAGCTGATCTCCATGCACGGCCACCTGTGCGACAGCGGGGAGCTGGACCGGCTGGAGGAGCTGTTCACCCCCGACGTCGTCTACGACGTCACCGACTTCGGGCAGGAGCCCCTGCTCGGCGTTGCCGCATGCGCCGCCGCCGCGCGTGCGGTGGGCGAACTCAACCCCGTCGGGCATCACGTCACCAACATCGTCCTCACCGAGGCCGCCGGCGACCGGGTGCACGCGCGTTCCAAGGGGCTCGGCGTCAACGCGGACGGCACCGTCGGCAGCGTGACCTACGAGGACACCGTCGTCCGCACCCCGCACGGCTGGCGGATCAGCCACCGGACGGTCCGCGCGCACCGCACTCCCCTGGGCGGACGCCTGTGATTCCACGCCCTCGCCGCTCCGCCACCTTCCGGGCGGATCCAGGTCCCTCTTTGCCGGAACCGCAAGATTTCGTGCCGAGTCGCGGCGCGCCTGCCAAGACTGGCCGCAGAGCCATCACAGGCCTGCCGCCGACGACGCGCTGCGGCCCGGCGGTCGGCGCCGGTCCCGCGAAGAGGAGATCACTGTGCCCAGCACCACGCGCCGCGCCCGCCGCGGCGACACCCCGCCGCCGCGCACCGGCGGCGACGAGGCCGGGACCCTGCGCGGGTTCCTCGACTACCTGCGGACCTCGATCGCCGCGAAGGTCGAGGGTGCGCCCGAGCCGCAGGTGCGGGCGGCCGCGGTGCCCTCGGGCACGAACCTGCTCGGCCTGCTCCACCACCTGACCTTCGTCGAACGCTCGATGTTCCTCGGGGAGGACGTCACCGACTGGCAGGCGACGTTCCAGGCCGCGCCGGCCGACGGCGTGGCCGACATCGTGGCCCGCTACCGGGAGGCGGTCGAGCGCGCGAACGAAGTGCTCGACGGGTGCACCGACCTCGGCGCGCCCGTTCCCCGACCGCGGCCGGGGCGCACCGCCCCCAGCGTCCGCTGGGCACTGACCCACATGATCGAGGAGACCGGCCGCCACGCGGGCCACGCCGACATCCTCCGCGAACAGATCGACGGCGCGACCGGGCGCTGACCTCCCGCCGGTGTCATCGCGTCAGGTGGTGCCGCAGGGGCGAACCCTTCGGAGTGGTCGCCGCCGCCCCGGCCGGGCGTACCGACGACGGCCGGTGCGCCCGGCCGGCACCGCCTACCGTGCTGCAGGCCGGCGGCCGGCGGCTATCTCAGATGCCGGGTGAAGAACTGGGCCGCGGCGTCCCCCGCGAACTGCGGGACGCCGGTGTGCCCGCCCATGTTGGCGTGCAGTGTCTTCTCCTTGGCGCCGAAGGCGTCGAACAGGTCCAGGGCGGCTTGCCGGTCGTTGCCTTCGTCGTCCCACTGCAGCAGGACGTGCAGCGGAATGGTGACCTGGCGGGCCTCCTCGAAGATGGTGCGGGGCACGAAACTCCCGGCGAACAGAACGGCGGCCGAGATGCGCGGCTCGACCACCGCCAGCCGGACGCCGATGGAGATCACTCCCCCCGAGTATCCGACCGGGCCGTCGATCTCGGGCAGCGAGAGGAGGGCGTCCAGGGTGGTCCGCCATTCCGGGACCGCCTTGTCGACCAGCGGGAGGACGAGCCGGTCGACGATCTCCTCGCCGACCGGCTCGCCGGCCTCCAGCGCCCGGTGCAGGTCGGCGCGGGCCTGCTCGGCGGCGGCCGAGCGGGGCCGGTCACCGCTTCCGGGGAGCTCGATGGTGGCCGCGGCGAAGCCGTCCGCCGCGGAGTGCCGGGCTCGGGCCGCCAGTCGGGGGCGCATCCTGTGCAGTCCGCCGGGGTGGCCGATCAGGATCAGCGGGGCCGGCGCGGATGAGGATGCGGATCCGGGCGTCCACAGGATGCCGGGGATCTCGCCGAGGGTGAATTCGCGTTCGAGGACGCCGTCGTCGAGGCGCCGCTCGGAGGTGAAGTGCATGGTCGTGCCTTTCGGGAGTGCTCGTGAACGGCGCTCCCGGACGACCTACCGTCCGACCGTGACCCCGGAGGGGAGCACCCATGTCGCAATGTTCACGGGTACCACCTCCTCGTCCTCTGGCACGGCTTCCGGAAAGGTAGCAGCGGCCGCCGTGGTCCGCCAACGGGTTTTCGTGGAGGCTCCGTGGCCGGATGCCACGGAACCGCTCACCCGAAGGCCGCGTAGTCAGAGGCTTCGGGTCCGTGCGGGCACGGTGGGGAATCAGGGGCGGGTGCCGGCGAGGAGGCGTTTGCGTTCGGGGGTGTAGTGCCACCAGTGGCGGGCGGGCTTTCCGTCGGCCTGGTCGACGGCGGACATGACGGTGTCGAGCAGGCAGGGGTCGAGGCGGCGACCGCAGGCGGCCGACATCCGCTCGTACAGCTCGACGGGGTCCTGGCCTTCGAGTTGGGCGACGGCGGTGATGCCGATGCGGCCGAAGTAGGCGGCGACGGCCGGTCCCACGTTGGTCAGTTCGGAGAGTTCGCTGCTCATAGGGCCAACGTAGGACGGTTGGGGCGGTGCGGTCTTGTAGGAATCGGTCAGGGGACGGCGAGGTCGAGGGCGGTGAGGCGGGCGGGGTCGGCGATCATCTCGTAGCCGGTGACGCGGCCGTCGCGGACGGTGATGGCGAGGGCGAGCAGGAGGCGGCCGTGCGGGGCGACGACGGCGCCGATCGTCCCGTCGATGAGGGCGGGTCCGGCGTATCGGGCGCGGCGGCCGAACAGCTGCATCTCGCGGGCGACGGAGTCGGCGCCGCGCAGGACGGCGGGGCGGCCGGGGGTGAGGGCGGCGCGGTCGGCGCGGCGGACGACGTCGGGGGCCAGCACGCCGAGGAGGGCGTCGAGGTCGCCGCTGCGGGCGGCGGCGAGGAACGCCTCGACGACGCGGCGCTGTTCGGCGAGTTCGGGTTCCGGTGGGGCGGCGGCGCCGCGGACGCGGTGGCGGGCGCGGCTGGCGAGTTTCTTGGCGGCGGCCGGGGTGCGCTCGACGATGGGGGCGATCTGGTCGAACGGGACGGCGAACACGTCGTGCAGGACGAAGGCGACGCGTTCGGCGGGTCCGAGGGTGGCCAGCACGACGAGCATGGCGCGGCCGACGGACTCGATGAGGACGGTCTCGGTCTCGGGGTCGCCGTCGTCGGGCTGGACGGGTGAGTGCCATCCGTAGGGTTCCTCGCGCCGGGAGGTGCGGGCGCGGAGCATGTCGAGGCAGATGCGGGCCACGACGGTGCGCAGCCACGCCTCCAGGTCGTCGATTCCGGTGGGGCCGGTGCGGTCGAGCCGCAGCCACGCCTCCTGGACGGCGTCGTCGGTCTCGCCGGGGTCGCCGAGCATCCGGTAGGCGACCGCGCGCAGGTTGGGGCGGTGCGCCTCGAAGCGTTCGGCGAGTTGGTCGTGCATCGGTCACCTTTCCGTGCCGCGTTGCGTCTGCTTCGTGGCATCCGAGAGACGACGACGGCAGGAAGACAGATGATCCGACATGACGAGGGTAGCGAGCCGGGCGGTTCGCCGCTGCTGCGGCCGGTGGCGCTCGGGGACCTGGAGCTGCCCAACCGGGTGGTGATGGCCCCGTTGACGCGGTCGCGCGCGTCCGGTCCCGGCCTGGAGCCGACGGAGCTGCACGCCGCCTACTACGGGCAGCGCGCCGCGGCCGGGCTGATCGTCGCCGAGGGGGCGTGGGTCGGTGAGCGGGCGATCGGGTTCCCCGGCGTCCCCGGCGTCTACGGCGAGCGGCAGGTGCGGGGCTGGCGCCGCGTCACCGATCTCGTCCACGCGCTGGGCGGGCGCATCGTGCTGCAGTTGTGGCACACCGGCGCCCACTCCCATCCCGACCACCGGGGCGGAGCACGGCCCGCGGGGCCGTCGGCGGTCGATCCGGGCGAGGTGTGCTGGACGGCGGAGGGCCCCAAGGCGACGGTCACGCCCCGGGAGATGACACGCGCGCAGATCGAGGAGACGGTCGCCGAGTACGGCGCGGCGTCCGCGCGGGCGCGCCGGGCGGGGTTCGACGGGGTGGAGGTCGCCGCGAACGGCACGTTCCTGATCGCGCAGTTCCTCAACCCGCGCCTGAACCGCCGCACCGACGCCTACGGCACCGACCGGGGCCGCCTGCTCCTGGAGATCGTGGACGCGGTGACGGCGGCGTGGGACGGGCGCCGCGCCGGGGTGCGGCTGTCGCCGCACTGGACGGTGCACGACACCTCGCCCGGGGCGCGCCGCGCCGACTACCCCTACACCGCCGACGAGGCGACGCTCGCCGCCTACGACGCCCTGGTGGCGGAGCTCGGCACCCGTCCCCTGGCCTACCTTCACCTGCGCGGGAGAGCCCTGACCGGGCCGGACGCGGTGCCGGACTTCGACGAGTTCGCCCGCTACCGCAAACTGTTCGACGGTGCCCTGGTCGCCAATCACGGGTTCGGGCGGGAGTCGGGGAACGCGGTGGTCGAGGCGGGGATCGCCGACGCGGTGTCGTTCGGGCGGCCGTTCATCGCCAATCCCGATCTGGTCGCCCGGTTCGCGCTGGGCCATGCCGTGGCGCGCGAGGACGAGAGCACCCACTACGGCGGCGGGGCGCGCGGGTACGTCGACTATCCGATCTGGGCGGGGTCCTAGGCGCCGGTTGCGGGGGGCGTGACGAACTCGGGCTGGTCCAGGACGCGCAGCCAGCTGCCGTCGGGCTGGCGGCGGACGACCTGCGCGCGGGCCCCCGCCCCGTCCTTGGGCGGGGTGGAGGTCAGGGCGAGGTCGCCGCTGATCAGGGTGGGCAGCGGCTCCTCGGGGGTGAAGCGGGGGCGCGCGTCCAGGACCTTCTCCCACAGTTCGCGGATGGCCTGGCGTCCGACGGTCTGGGAGCCGGGCGGGTAGGCCAACACCGCGTTCTCCTCGTAGAGGGCGGCGACTCCGGCCGCGTCGCCGGCGTTGGAGCGTTCGACGAACAGGCGGGTGATGTCCTCCGGCCGCATGGCCTTCTCGTACTCCGTCATGGTTCCCCCCCAGGTTGCGTGTGCTGTCACCTCCCATCGTGGGCGCCCTGGGACGAGAAGTCCAAGAGATGCTTCTTCTACCTTCCAGAAGCGTCGCTTATGCGGGCTGGAACAGTTCGACCAGGTTCCCGGCGGGGTCGGCGAGCAGGATCTGGCGGCCGCCGGGCCCGGTGACCAGGTCGCTGCGGAAGGTCAGGCCCGCGGCGCGCAGCCGGGAGATCTCGGCGTCCAGGTCGTCGACGAGCAGGTGGATGCGGTTGCCTCCGGCGACGGCGGCGTCCGCGGGTGTGGCGCGGGCGCCGGAGCTGGCCGGTCCCGACAGCAGGAGGCGCAGCGGGCCGCGCACGACGTCGGCGAACGCGGGCGCCGCGTCGCGGTTGAGGGCGAAGCCGAGGTGGGTGGTGTAGAAGTCGACGGCGGCCTGGACGTCGTCGACGAGGTAGCGGACGCCTGCGTACTTCTCGGGTTCCGTCATGGGTGTTCCTCCGTCATCCGCGTTGGTGGTGGTGTCTGGGCGAGGAGGGGCAGCAGGTGGTGGACGCGCGCGTCGAGGTCGGCCGCCGCCCGGCGGAAGGCCGCGAGCCCGTCCGGCGCCGCGGCGGCCGGGTCGGGAGTGCTCCAGTGGGCGTGCCGCGCGTGGTCGCCGAAGTCGGGGCAGGCTTCGCGGGCCCTGTCGCACAGGGTGATGACGCGGTCGAAGCGGCGGCGCAGGGCGTCCAGGCGGCGGGGCCGCTGCGCGGAGATGTCGATGCCGTACCGCTCGCGCAGGACCTGGACGGCGCCGGGGTGCATCTCGGGTCTGGGGCGGGTGCCGGCGCTGGCCGCGGCGACATGGCCGCCGGTGTGGTGGCTCAGGAGGGCCTCGGCGATGGGTGAGCGCGCGCTGTTGCCCGTGCACACGAACAGCACCGCCGGGGGCGCCTGGTGGTGCGGGCCGTCAGGGAAACGCGGTGGTGCGGGGGCGCACCGCAGCGCGGGGTGCAGGGCGGCGCCGGCGCCGGCGAGGGCGTGGGCGCAGCGGTCCAGGTCCAGGCGGTAGTAGCTGTCGCGGCCGTCGTGGCTGCTGCGGGCGGCGGTGACCAGGCCGCCGTCGCGCAGCAGCCGCAGGTGGTAGGAGACCAGGTTCTGCGGCGCGGCGGCGATGTCGGTGAGCTCGCGGACGCGCAGGTCGCCGTCGGCGAGGGCGGTCAGCAGCCGCCAGCGCAGCGGGTGGGCGGCCAGCCGCACGAACGCCGGGGCGGCTTGACTCGGTGACGCCATGCCCGGACGATACATCAAATGAGCTTGATGGAATAGACGGGGGTGGGCGATGGCGTTCCGGCGCCGGAACCGGGGCCGGGCCGAGACGGCGGCGTCCGGATCGGCCGGGCCCGGACCGGGCGGGCCGTCCGCCGGGGGCGACCGCCTGGCGCGGCGGCTGGGCACCGGGGACGCGGTGCTGATCGGCCTCGGGTCGATGGTCGGGGCGGGGGTGTTCGCCGTGTTCGGGCCCGCGGCGCGGGTGGCGGGCACGGGCCTGCTGGTGGGGCTGGTGGTCGCGGCGGTGGTCGCGTACTGCAACGCGGTCGCCTCGGCGCAGCTCGCGGCGGTGTATCCGATGTCGGGCGGCACCTACGTGTACGGCCGCGAGCGCCTGGGCCCGTGGTGGGGGTTCGCGGCGGGCTGGGGCTTCGTGGTGGGCAAGACCGCCTCGTGCGCCGCCATGGCGCTCACGTTCGCCTCCTACGCGGTGCCCGGCCCGGGGTGGGTCCGCCGCGCGGTCGCGGCGGCGGCCGTGGTGGCGCTGGCGTCGCTGAACTATCGCGGGGTGACCAGGACGGCCCTGCTCACGCGGGTGCTGGTGGTCGCCGGCTTGGCGGTGCTGGCCGTCGTGGTGGCGGGGATCGCGGCGGGCGGGCAGGCGAGCGCGGCGCGCCTGGGCGGGTGGACGGCGGTGGGCGAGGGCGGCGTCCACGGCGTGCTGCAGGCCGCGGGGCTGCTGTTCTTCGCCTTCGCGGGCTATGCCCGCATCGCGACGATGGGCGAGGAGGTGCGGGACCCGGCCCGCACGATCCCCCGGGCGATCCCGGTGGCGCTGTTCATCGCGGTGGCGGTGTACCTGGTGGTGGGGGCGGCGGCGCTGCTGGCGGCGGGGCCGGACGTTCTGGCGGCCGCGGCGGCGCCGCTGGCGGCCGCGGTCGAGGCGGCGGGGGCCGGGGCGCTGGCGCCGGTGGTGCGGGCGGGCGCGGCGGTGGCGTCGCTGGGCGCGCTGCTGGCGCTGATCGCGGGGATCGGCCGCACGGCGCTGGCCATGGCGCGGCACCGCGACCTGCCGGGGTGGCTGGCGGCCGTGCATCCCCGGTACCGGGTGCCGCACCATGCCGAGGTCGCCGTGGCGGTCGCGGTGTGCGCGCTGGTGGCGGCGGCGGACCTGCGCGGGGTGATCGGGTTCTCCTCGTTCGGTGTCCTGGTGTACTACGCGGTCGCCAACGTGTGCGCGTTCACCCAGCCGGCGGCCGATCGCCGCCGGCCGCGGGCGCTCAACGTGCTCGGCGCCGCGGGGTGCGTGGTCCTGGTGGCGGCGTTGCCGTGGACGTCGGTGCTGGCGGGGGCGGCGATGTTCGCCGTGGGGCTGGGCGGCCGGTGGCTGGTGCTGCGGCGGCGGGGCCCGGGTGCACCCGGCGGCGTGCACAATGCCGGGTATGGGTGAGATCTTCGCGCATCGGTTGCGGGTTCGGTACAGCGAGTGCGATCAGCAGGGCGTGGTGTTCAACGGCCACTACCTGTTCTTCTACGACGTGGCGTTGACGGAGATGTGGCGGGCGCTGTTCGGCGACTACGCGCAGATGGTGGAGCAGGGCTACGACCTGGTGGTGGCCGAGGCTCGGATCCGGTTCCGGGAGGGCGCGCGGTTCGACGAGCTGCTGGAGGTGTCGATGCCGGTGGCGCATCTGGGGACGACGAGCATGATCGTGCGGCCGGTGTTCCGGGTGGATGGGCGGCTCATCGCCGACGGGGAGGTGCGGCACGTGTTCATCGACCCGGCGTCCAAGGCCAAGAAGGAGATGCCGCCGCAGGTGAGGTCGGTTCTGGAGCCTTACCTGGACGGAGTGGCGGGACAGGCGGCCGGCGCCTCGTCAGGTTCACTATCGCCTTGACGATGTCTCGAGCATCGCGCGTTTCCCGGATCTGGAATCGGGTTTCAGCCTGACGTGCCCGGCACAGTTCCCGCGGTTCTGATTCAACCGGGCGCCGCGCCCCGGGGGCAACCCCTTTTTTCGTTCGGGGACGCCCCGGGGCGGGCGGTCAGCGGGCGAACAGGGACGCGTAGACGGTGCGGTCGCCGTCGGTGACGATCTGCCCGGCCAGGTGGGGGCCGGTGACGGTGGACAGCCGCAGGTCGAGGTAGCGCTCCTCCTCGCGCAGTTCGACGGGGCCGGCGGGGGCGCCGGCGAGCCAGCCGCCGATCTCGGTGAGGCGGGCGGAGCGGTCGCGTTCCAGGGCGGCGCGCAGCCCGGCGAGCCCGGCCGCCTCGTACGGCCCCCCGCCGTTGGGGGCGAGGTCGGTGGGGCCGAGGTCGTAGGGGGCCGTGTCGGGGCCAGGCGGGGAGGGTTCGGCGTGCCAGGCGGCGACGCCGTAGGCGAAGCAGACCAGCGCGGTCCACATCTCGGCGAAGTAGCGGGGGTCGGGTGCGATCTCCAGGCCGGCGAAGCGGCCGGAGACGAAGAACAGGGCGCCGAGCTGGCCGGGCTGCGGTTCCAGGCGGGACTGGAACTGGGTCAGCACGGCCCGCTTGCGGGACAGGATCTGCTCCAGGTGGCCGCGGCGGGGCAGGCCGTGGCGGGCGTTGAGGGCGGCGATGTCGTCCCACAGCTTGCTGTAGCCGGTGACGCCGCGCAGGTCCAGGGCGCGGGCGCGCAGTTCCAGCGGCAGGACGAAGAACCACTGGTCGCGCTCGCTGAGGTAGCCGCCCTGGCTCTGCTGGACGCAGCAGGCGTCGTCGAAGCGCACGGTCTGCCCGGCGGCCAGGAACGCCGACCGGCACAGGGCGTGGTTCTGGGCGTGGTCCTGGATGTAGCCGATGTGCAGGGGGACGATGGCGACGCCGGAGTCGGCGCGGTTGGCGAGTTCGACCTGCCCGTAGCCGACGACGCGGGTCAGTTTGAGGCCGGTGCGGGGCGGCACGAAGCCGCGGTGGGCGGGTCCGGAGATGGGCACCATGGTGAGCGCGCCGGCCTGCTGGGGGGTGCCCAGGCGGTGCCCGGCGAGGCTGAGGGGGCCGGGGACGAGGGTGTCGAGCGCCGTCATCTGGGTCATGCGGTGCTCCCTTCAGGGTGGTGGGGGCGTGCATTGCGCGTGCGTCGGGCGTGCGTCGGGCGTGCGGGCGCGGCGCGTCCGCGCACGGGCCGGTTCAGGCGGCGATGCGGGCGGTGAGGGTGTCGGCCTGCCGGTCGAGGGCGTCCAGGCGGTCGTGCAGGGCGGCGCGCAGCCAGGGCGCGCCGGCGTCGCAGTGCCCGAACATCCAGGGCAGCAGTTCGGCGAAGTCGTCCTGGTGCCAGAAGCCGCGCTGGGGCAGGGCCGGGGCGGGGCGCCGCAGCGTCAGGTCGTCGCTGCCGGTGAACAGGGCGTGGCAGAACACCACGGGGGTGGTGATGCCGGCGTGCGGCAGGCTCGCCACGACCCTGGCCAGGTCGCCGGGGAAGACGTTCTCGTAGCCGTCGGAGACGACGGCGACCAGGTCGGGGCCGGCGCCCAGGGCGTCCAGGACGCCGGTGGCCAGGTCGGTGGCGCCGCGGGGGGTGCGCTCGTCGCCGCCGGTCTCGATGACCTCCAGCCGGGCGCACACCTGCGACAGCACCATGCGCAGCGCGGCGGTTTGGGACAGTGCGGCCCATTCGCGGTCGCCGTAGCCGCGCATGGACGCCGAGGCGTCCATGACCAGGGCGACGGTGCCGGTGAAGCGGGGGAACGCCGCGGCGGCGGCGCCGACGTAGCGGCCGAGGGCGGCGTAGAGGTCTTCGGCGGGCCCGCCCCGGTACAGGTGGACGAGGGTGGCGGCGATGTCGCCGCGGTTGGTGGCGGTGATGGTGGCGGGCCGTTCGCGGACGGTGTCGACGGGCAGCACCGGCTCCCCCACCGCGGCGGGGCCGCCCGCCGCGGCCGCGGCCGCCGCGTTGTCGGCGTTGTAGAGGGCCCGGACGCGGGCGGGCGCGGCGGCGGGGTGGGTGAGGAAGCGCAGCAGGCGCCGCTGGAGGTAGTCCGACGCGGTGTCGCCGCCGGCGATGCGGGAGGCGCAGCCGCGGGCGGTGGCGGTGCCGAGGGCGTGCTCGAAGCAGTCGCGCAGGGCGGGGCGGCGCGCGGCGATGAGCGCGTCGGCGGCGGGGTGCTCCAGGACGAACCGCAGCGCGGTGCGGGTGGTGTGCTTGTGGTTGGCGCGCAGCCGCCGCAGCGCGAGCAGGACGGTGATGACGTGGGCGGGCGGCAGGCCCAGGGTCAGGACGCGGGCGACGCGTGCCTGCACGGCGCGGGCGCGGTCGTCCAGGCCGGCCTGGGAGGCGGCCAGGATCTGCAGCAGCACGCGGGCGCGCTGCCAGGGCCGAACGCCGGGGGCCAGGCCGAGCAGGGCGTAGCCCTCGGGGTCGCCGGTGTGCGCGGCGCGGTGCAGGTCCGCGTCGTCCCAGCGCAGGAAGGCGCCCCGGGGCAGGCTCAGGGCGGTGTCGTGGTGGTGCAGGTGGGCAAGGAGCGTGGGGGTGTCCATGGTTGTTGGCCTCCGCAACCATGAAGTCTAGGAATGATCTGCGGTGGGCCGACACTCAATTTCCGGCCACCGGGCCTTCGGCGGCGGTGCCCGTGGCGCCGGCCGCGGGGGCGGCGGCGTAGCTGCCGAGGCCGTGTTCGAGCAGGTCGAAGGCGCGGGCCGCGGCGGCGTAGACGTCCTCGGCCATCTCCTGCAGGGTCTCCCCCGCGCTCTTGCGGTCGGCGATCTGCTCGACGAGCGTGTTCTGCACGGCGAAGATCATGGCGGCGGCGGCGCGGGGGGCGATGTCGTCGGGGCCGGCGCCGGTGGCCTCGGCGAGCAGGTCGGCGAGGCGGTCCTGGGCGCGGCGGCCGATCTCGCGCTGGCGGGCCATGAGGGCGGGGCTGTCGCGGACGGTGCGGGTCCAGACCTCCGAGCCCTCGTGGAAGGCGGTCTGGTGGCCGCGGGCGTCCAGGCCCTCGAAGAAGCGGCGGCGGAACAGCGCCACGGCGCCCTCGCCGGGGCGGCGGTCGCGGAAGTCGCGCCCGGCGGCCTCGATGACCTCGTCCTGCCGGTCGAAGAACAGGTCTTCCTTGGTCCTGAAGTAGTTGAAGACGGTGTTGACCGACACGTCGGCGGTGCGGGCGACGTCGGCGATGGTGACGTTGTCGAACCCGCGGGTCATGAACAGGCCGGTGGCGATGTCGGCGATGCGGCGCCGCGTCTCGCGCTTCTTGCGTTCCCGCAGCCCCAGTTCCGGCTCTACGCCGGGGACGTGGTCCTCACCCATGCACGGAAATATACCTTCACTGGCGTCACTGCAAATTTGGAGTGACTGCAAATTTGGGGTTACGCTAGCGGCCGTCGTTCTCAAAGGAGGTCATCGTGATCGAGGCTCGCGGGCTCGCCCGCACCTTCACCGGCGGGCACGGGACGGTCGAGGCCGTCCGGGGCGTGGACCTGTCGGTCGCGCCCGGGGAGGTCGTCGGGTTCCTCGGCCCCAACGGGGCCGGCAAGACCACGACGCTGCGGATGCTGACGACGCTGCTGGCGCCGACCGCGGGGACCGCGACCGTCGCCGGCCACGACCTGCGCGCCGACCCGGCGGCGGTGCGGCGCCGCATCGGCTACGTCGCGCAGGGCGGCGGCACCGACCCGGGCGTCCCGGTCGCCGAGGAGCTGGATCTTCAGGCCCGCCTGTACGGCGTGCGCGACCGGTCGGCGCGGATCGCGCGGCTGTGCGCGCAGCTGGACCTGGAGGGCCTGGGGCCGCGTCCGGCGGGCTCGCTGTCGGGCGGGCAGCGCCGCCGCCTGGACATCGCGCTCGGGCTGGTGCACCACCCGCCGCTGCTGTTCCTGGACGAGCCGACCACGGGCCTGGACCCGCAGAGCCGCGGCAACCTGTGGGATCACATCCGCGCCATGCGCGACGACGGCGCGACGGTGTTCCTGACCACGCACTACCTGGACGAGGCCGACGCGCTGTGCGACCGGCTGCTGATCATCGACCGGGGCCGCATCGTCGCCGAGGGCACGCCCGCCGAGCTCAGGCGCCGCGTCGCCGGGGACGTCGTCACGGTGGAGCTGGCGGAGGCGGCCTGCGTCGAGGACGCCCGCAAGGCGCTGGCGGCGCACCCGGCCGTCCGCGAGGCCGCCGTGTCCGGCGCGACGCTGCGGCTGACCGTCGAGGACGGCGAGACGGCGCTGATGTCCCTGATCCGCGCGCTGGACGGCGCGGGGGTGGAGCTGGCGTCGCTGAACCTGGCCCGTCCCACGCTGGACGACGTGTTCTTCACCGTCACCGGCCGCTCGCTGCGCGACGCGGCCTGAACCGAGGAGTCCCCCATGTCTCTTGCACCGACCGCCTCTCCCGCACGGACCGCGGGGCCCGGCCGGGCCGCCGCCCTCGGGCGGGTCGCGTCCGACACCCGCCTGATCTTCCTTCGGTACCTGCGGCAGACGCTGCGCAGCAAGGTCGCGGTGGTGTTCGGCGCGGTGCAGCCGCTGCTGTACCTGGTGCTGTTCGGGCCGCTGCTGTCGGACCTGGTCGACGTCCGCGGGTTCGGCGCGGGCAGCGCCTGGCAGGTCTTCGTGCCCGGGGTGCTGATCCAGCTGGCGCTGTTCGGCGCCGGGTTCGCGGGGTTCGGGCTGATCGCGGACCTGCGGTCGGGGGTGGTGGACCGGCTGCGGGTCACCCCGGCCAGCCGGACCGCGCTGCTGCTGGGGCGGGTCCTGCGCGACACGGTCGTGGTCGCGTTCCAGGGCGCGGTGGTGGTGGCGGCCGGGCTGGCGCTGGGGCTGCGGGCCCCGGTGGGCGGGATCGCCGTCGGGCTGCTGCTGGTGGTGGCGCTCGCGGTGAGCGTGGCGTCCCTGTCCTACGTGGTGGCGCTGCGCACCCGCAGCGAGGACGCGTTCGCGCCGATCCTGACGACGGTCACGCTGCCGCTGATGCTGCTGTCGGGGATCCTGCTGCCGATGAGCCTGGCGCCGGGGTGGCTGGACGCGGTGTCGCGGTTCACGCCGTTCCGCTACATGGTGGACGCGGCGCGGGCGGCGTTCCTGGGCGACTACGCGACGGCGGCGGTCGCGGAGGGGGCGCTGGTGGCGGTCGCGCTGCTGGTGGCGTCGGTGGCGCTGGGCGCCCGCCGGTTCCGCCGCGAGAACGCCTGACCCGGCCCTGTCACCGGCCCGGTCACCGGCGCAGGGCGGCGGCCCGGGCCTGCGGGCCCGTCCCGCCGCCCTGCGCGGCGTCCCGTGCACCGTCCCGCGGGCGGTCCTGCGGGCGGTCCGCGGGGACGGCGGGGGCGACGTTCAGGACCTCGGGGTGGGTGACGGTGGCGCGCTGGGCGATGTAGGCGCCGGCCAGCACGATCGCGCCGCCGGTCATCTGCGCGGCGGTGAGGCGCTCCCCGAGGGCGGCCCAGGCGATGAGGGCGGCGGCGACGGCCTCGGTGTAGCAGATGGCGCCGCCGACCTGCGCCGACAGGCGCTGCAGCCCGGCGACGCCGGCGAGGTAGGCCAGGACGGTGCTGACCAGGCCGATCCAGGCGACCAGCGCCCAGCCGGGCGCGGCGTGCCCGGCGACGGGCACCGGGGCGGGCAGCACCTGCCAGGGCAGCGCCCACGGCGCGGCCAGGGCGGTGAGGGCGACGGCGGCGACGGCGCTGCCGGCGGAGGTGATGACGACGGGGTCGACCTTCCCGGTGAGGCGGTCGACGATGAGGAAGTAGCTGGCCTGGCAGGCGGCGGCGCCGAGCCCTGCGGCCAGGCCGACCGGGTCGAGCGACAGCCCCGTCCACACCTGCACGACCAGGGCGAGGCCGGCCATGGCGATCGCGACGCCGGCGGCGGCGGTGCGGTGCACGGGGGCGCGGCGCACCAGCCGCAGCCACGCCAGCACGATGACCGGGCCGCTGAACTCCAGCAGGATCGCCACGCCGACCGGCAGGCGGGAGGCGGCCACGAAGTAGAACGCCTGGCAGCCGGCGACGCCGGTCAGGCCGTAGAGGGCCAGGGCGGGCAGGTGGGGGCGCAGGCCGCGGACGGCGGCCCGGCCGCGCAGCAGGAACGGCAGCGGCGCCAGGACCAGCGCGGCGACGGTGATGCGCAGCCACACCGCCTGCAGGGGGCTGAGCCCGGCCTCGATGAGGGCCTTGCCGAACGGCCCGGACGCGCCGAAGCACACCGAGGACAGCACCGCCAGGGTCAGGCCCCAGGCGCGGGTCCGTGCGGCGCCGTCCATCCTCACCCCCGGGTCGCGCGGTGTGCCGCCGAGCCCGCCCCCGGCGGGCTAATGAGCATCCTGCCATAACGGTCCTTACACGTCGATCGCGGGATACCGGCCCGTAATGCAGGCGATGCCGGATGCGACGCCCGCTGCTACTACTATTCGCCGGATGAGCTGGCAGGCGGCCGGGGCGGGGCCCGGTGGAACCGGAGGGGGCCCGAGCGGCGATCTGTTCGCCTCGGTCGAGGGCAACGTGCGCGAGCTGGTGGCCTCACCGTGGTGGCAGAGCGCCCAGCAGGCCGACCGGGCGGCGCAGATCGCCGCGCGGATGCTGTGGGGCGCCGGCGAATGGTGGCTGTACGGCGCGTGGGGACGCTGGTACCGGTGCGGCCTGGACGGCACCTGGCACCCCTGCCCGCCCCCCGCGCAGTTCGAGGACCGCCGCGTCGCCGTCCCCGCCCCCCAGGGCGCCGGGACGCCGCCCGTCCCGCCGCAGCTGTTCCCCACCGGCCCGGACCTGTCGGCCGGGCGCGTGGCGCCGCTGGGGTTCCTCGGGCCCGTCCCCGACACCGCCGTCGTCGCCCGCATCTCCCAGGCCCTGACCACCGCGCTGGCGGTCAACCCGCAGCAGTTCGCCCAGCGCGACCCGATGTTCCAGCCCGGCACGCCCAGCACCGTCGCCGCCGCGTGGGGCGCGCTGCTGTGGTGCGCGGGATCCCCGGTGGTGCTGACCGAGCACCCGCTGATCGAGTCGTTCATCCCGTTCCTGACGACCTCGGCGGACCACCTGCACTGGATGATGCCGCCGGACTTCGCCACCCTGGCCGGCTACTACGTCCACCGGCTCGGCGCCGGCGACGGCGGCGGCGCCGCGCACATCGCGCGCGTCATGTACGAGGTCGCCGCCGGGCTGCAGGCCGACCCGCGGTTCCGCCCCGGCGCCGACGCGCTGGCCGCGGTGACCGCGGCGTCGCTGCGGATGGTCAACCAGGACATGGCCACCGTCCGGTACGGGCCCGAGGCGATCCTGCAGGAGTGGCGGCGCCGCTGCCCCGCCGAGTTCGCCACCCCGATGGTCCGCGACACCGCGCCCGGGGAGTACCTGCGCCTGGCCCTGTACGACCTGCAGGAGATCGTCGCGGGGCTCACCGGGCCGCGCCCGGCCGCGGCGGGACGCAGCCACGACGAGGTCCGCCGCGCAGGGATCGCGGTGCTGGCCGCCGACCTGCAGGCCGCGCCGGGCGCGCTGCCGGCGCTGCAGCGCTGGCTGGACGCCGACAGCGCCCGCACGCTGCAGGCGGTGCTGGCCGACCCGGCCAACCCGCTGCGGTCGCTGTGGCCGCGCGACGGGCGGCTACCCGACGCGCTGCGCAGCGACGACTCCGACGCCCTGGCCGCGCTGCTGGCCACCAGCTACACCCTCGGGCTGACGTGGTGCCGGCTGGCGCAGGTGCCGCCGCCGGCGACGGGGTTCGCGGTGCCGCAGGCGGTCGCGGCGGAGCTGACGTCCCCGGCGATGCACACCCCGCCCTCCACCGACGAGCTGTCGGCGTGGGACATCATCAAGGCCGCCCGCGCCCACATGGCCGCCGAGCGCGCCGCCTCCGGCGCCGACCAGCCGGTCGCGCCGGTGCCCGAGCCGGCGCAGGAGGCCCCGGGCCCGCCGCCGGCGGTGGCGCCGGCCCCTCCCCCCGCCGCCCCGCCGGTCCCCGCGCCCGCCGCGCCCGGGCCGCCCGCCCCGGCCTCGCTGGAACCGCCCTTCCAGTACGCTCCCCCGCCCCCGCCGCAAGCGCCGCCGGAGCCGGGCTCCCACCACGAGCAGGGCCCGCCCGAGCCCCCCTCGCCGCCCCCCGAGCGGCCCGCGTCCCCGCCGGACCCGTTCGGCTCGGACGTGCCGCCGCCGCGGATCGCGCCTCCCCCGGCGCCCGAGCCGCCCGCCCCGGCGCCCGAGCAGGCCCCCGAGCGGCCCGCGGCGAACGAGCCGGTCCCGGAGCCGGTGTGGCCGTCGGAGCCGCACGCGACGCAGCTGGACACCGACGCGTTCCGCACCCAGCTCGACCCGGGCCCGGCGTGGCCCGGCGCGGACGCGCCGCCGGCCCCCGACCGGCCCTCCCCCGTCCCGGCGCCCGCCCCGCAGGCGGACCTGCCGCCGCCTCCCGCGCCGGTGCCCGAGCCGCCGCCCCCGCTGCCGCCCGCGCCCGTGGCCGAGCAGGCCCCGCAGGTCGCCGAGGCCTACGGGATCCGGTTCCTGTGCGGCGCCGACGACATCGAGCGCGTCGTCACCGAGGTGCGGCGGCGCGGCAAGTGGGCGCGGCGGCTGCGCGGGCAGGAGGTGTCGAGCGCGTCGACGCCGGCGCTGCTGCTGATCGGCGCGCCCTCCAGCGGGCAGCGGCGGCTGGCGCGGATGGTGGCCCGCGCGCTGGCGGAGGTGGAGGCCTCCAGCGGCGAGGTCCACGCCGTCCACGCCGAGGACCTGCGCGAGCACGGCCCCGACGGGCTGCGCGCGGCGCTGGAGGACCACGCGGGCCACGTCCTGCTGCTGGACGGCCTGGACGGGCTGATCCTGGACGAGTCGCAGGGCCCGGCCTACGCCTCGGTGCTGTACCGGACGCGGCTGGAGGGCGTGAACGAGACGGCGCTGCTGGGCACGTGCGAGCCGGACCGCGTCGGGGAGCTGTCGGCGGCGTCGCCGGAGCTGGTGACGGACCTGCGGGCGGTGCGGCTGCCGGACCTGTCGGCGGCGCCGGCGCGCGCGACGCTGGTGCGGCTGCTGGCCGAGGAGCGCAGCCTGCGGCTGGGGTCGGACGCGTGGGCGGTGGTGAACCGCGAGGTGGGTTCGCTGCGCCCGCGGGGCCGGCTGACCGGGGCGCGGCTCGTGGAGGCCTACCTGGACCGCGCCGCGACGCGGCATCTGGGCAGCGCGCAGGCCACGCAGGCGATCGGCAGCGCGCTGTCGCTGACGGCGGCCGACTTCGAGGGCCTGGCGGTGGAGCTGTCGGGCCGCTGACCCCGCGCCGGGCTCACCACCCGGCGGCGGCCCGGCGGCTCGTCGTGCGGGGCCCGAAACCCCGCGCCGGTAAGGGTTTTAAGCCCCTGCGGGAGGGTGTATCGCCGGCGGGCGGGGTCACGATGGGGGCGTGGATCGCGTAGATCGGCTGCTGGCGCTCGTCGCGGAGCTGCGGGCGGCCTCACCCGAGCCGCTGGACCCGCCGGTGCTGGCGGCGCGGCTGGGGGTCAGCGAGCGGACCGTCCGCCGCGACCTGGAGCTGCTGACGCACGGCGGGCTGCCGGTGCGGGCCCGCAAGGGCCGCGGGTACGCGCTGCCCGCCGCCGCCGCGCGCGAGCCGCTGGGCGAGGTGGGTTCGCTGATGGGCCCGGTGCACGACACGCTCGCCGAGGCCGTGCGCTCCCGCCGGGTCGTGCGGCTGGCCTACACCGATCAGGCGGGGGCGCGCAGCTTCCGCGACGTGGAGGCGCACGGCCTGGTCGTGGCCCCTTACGGGGAGTACCTGGTGGGGTGGTGCCGCATGCGCGACGGGCCGCGGATGTTCCGGCTGGACCGGATCGGGGCGGCGGTGCTGTCGGGGCGGGGCGCCGAGGTGCGGGATCTGGACGACCTGCTGGCGGCGCTGCGGGTGCCGGTGCCGCGCCCGGCGCCCGGGGCGGGGCCGCGGGGCCCGGCGGGGGCGGCGCGGGCGCGGGGGTGGACGCTGGACCGGCTGGAGTTCGTGCGCTCGCGGCTGCGGGAGGCGGCGGCGCAGGTCCGCGGCGGCGGCGAGGGCGCGGCGGCGCTGCGGGGTGTGCTGGGGCATCTGGCGGAGTGGACGCGGTGGCAGGCGGCCGCGATCCGGTCGGCGGCCACGGGCGAGGAGCCGGTGCTGGAGGGCCGCCCTCCGCCGTTCCCGCCGGCCTTCGGGCGGGAGTTGCCCTATGACGCGCGGGAGCGGATGATCCAGGACGCGATGGCGCTGCGGTCGCTGGGCGATCTGGCGCGCGATCTGCAGCAGGTGCTGGAGGCGGTGGCGCACTGGGCGGCCGGCTGCGACGACGCGCTGTGGGAGGCCGAGCTGCCCGACCCGCGCCCCTACGGGCCGCCGGGGCCGCCGCGCCCGCTGGCGGACCTGCTGGCGGGCTGGCGGGGCCCGCTCGCCCACATCGAGTGGCATCTGGACCGGCTCACCGACGAGCCGCCCCTGCCGCCCGCGGGCGGCGAGGAGGAGGACGTGTGGGTGGTGGACCGCTGCCCCCTGCAGGCCTGACCCTGTCCGGTGCGCCGGTCCCGGGGAGTCAGCCGGCCGGGGCGTCGGCGGTGAGGGCGGGGGCGTCCAGGGGGGCGAGGTCGCGGGTGAACCAGACGGTCTTGCCCGGCGGCGCGGGCCGGGCGCCGAACTCGGTGGCCAGGCAGGCGACCAGCAGCAGGCCGCGGCCGGCCTCGGACCAGTCCAGGACGGGGGGCGGCCCGGTGGGGGCGCCGGGCGCGCGGGGGTCGGCGTCGCCGACCTCGCCGGTGAGGCGGGCCCCGGCCTGGGCGGCCTCCAGGCGCAGGGCCAGGTGGACGGGCCCGGTGCCGTGCACGACGGCGTTGGTGACCAGCTCGTCCACGATGAGGACGACGTCGGCGACGTCGTCGGGGCCGGTGACGCGCCATCGGCGCAGCGACCGGCGGGTGAGCGCGCGCGCCTGTGCCGCGGCGCGGGTGTCGGCGGCCAGGTCCCAGGCCGCCGACACGCCGCCGCCGTCGCTTTCCTCGGTTCCGCCGCCAGCAGGCCTGGTGGTCCCCGTCCTCATGGTGCGCACTGCCGCGTCTCCTCGTCTGTGCCTGGTCTGGCCGCCGTCGGTGTGCGGGCCGGTGCGGCCCCCGCGCGGTGACCGGCCGGTCTCCCCGCATTCCCCCGCATCGACTCATATTCGTGGACGCTTCTCCCGGCAGGGTGGTGCACGGTCGCAGGCGACCCTCACCGCGGGGTGAGGGGAACTTCACGTGCGGGGTGGCGGTGGAGGAGGCACTGGCGCGGAGCCGCTAGAGTGGGTGCGTCGGTGTGGCATGTGTCCCCCGGGCTCTACCTGATGCCTTCGGGGAATACCGCCGGTCCCATGCGGTCCGGGCTGGAGCTTCGTTGTGCCTTTCGCCGTGAGGCGACCACCACACCGGCTTGAACGCCAAGGCCCCGGTGGGTTGATCCCGCCGGGGCCTTGGCGTTCGCGCGTCCGGCGGGCCGTCCGGCACGTCCACCGCGCCTTCTTCCTCCCTCTCGACCTGCCGGCCGCCTGGCGTCGCTGTCGCGCGCCCCAAAATATTCCTTGACACGAATATTCGTCCTGGAGAATACTCTGTGGCATGGAGGAACTCCTCGGCGCACTGGCCGATCCCGCCCGGTGGAGGCTCGTGGCCCTGCTGGCCGAGCGGCCCCGTCCGGTCGGCGTCCTGGCGGAGCTGGCCGGCGCGCGCCAGCCGCAGACGACCAAGCACCTGCAGACGCTGGAGCGCGCCGGCGTCGTCACCTCCCAGCGCACCGGCCAGCGCCGCGTCTACGCGCTGCGGCCCGGTCCCCTGCGGGACCTGGCGGCGGCGCTCGGCCGCATCGCCGACGACGCCGACCGGCCCGGCGGCGCGCTCGAGACCTTCCACCGCTACGGGGCCAGCCTGGGCGCCGAGCGGCTCGCCGCGCGGGAGGCGGGGTGGGCCGACGGCCGCACGTTCTCCTTCGCCCGGTCGCTGCCGCGGCCCCCCGAGCTGGTCTGGCGCCACCTCACCGAGCCGTCGCTGCTGGCGGGCTGGTGGGCGCCGCAGGACCTGCGGGTGTCCGCGCTCGTCTTCGAGGCGCGGCCGGGCGGCAGGGTCGTCCTGGAGTACCGCGACGCCGAGGACCCCGGCGGGTCGGACGCGGTCGCCGGGCGCGCCGAGGGCGTCGTCGAGGAGGTGCGCCCGGGTGAGCGGCTGCGCTACCGGTCCTCCCCGGTGCTGCCGAACGGGGAGCCGGCCTTCACCGCTCACGTCGACCTCGGTCTGCGCTCCGACGGCGCCGGCACCGGCCTGGACGCCCGGCTCCGGATCACCGGCAGCACGGTCGAGTCCGCGGACTTCGTCGCGGGGATCGAGATCGGCTTCGGGCAGAGCCTGGACAAGCTCGCGGCGGTCCTCGCCGCGGCGTCCGCACACGACACCGAGCACGACACCGAGCACGACGATGACACCAGGAGCACGAGATGACCGGCACTACCGGCCGCAGGGTGACCGCGAACCTGGCCCTCACCCTCGACGGGCGCTACCACGGCCCCGGCGGCCCCAGCGATTTCGGCGCGTTCGCGCCGTATGTGACCAGCGAGGTGGCCCGGGAGCACCTCACCCGCATCTGGCGGGGCGCCACGACGGCGCTGCTCGGCAGGGTCAACGCCGAGGGCTTCATGGGCTACTGGCCGGCGGTCGCCGCGGACGCGGACGCCGATCCGCGCGACCGCGGATACGCCAAGTGGCTCGTGGACACCGAGAAGGTGGTCCTGTCCACCACCGTGACCGAGGCGCCGTGGGAGCGCACCCGCATGGTGAACGCGCCCGCCGCCGACGTCGTCGCGGGTCTGCGGGCCGAGGGCGAGGGCGACATCCTGGTCAACAGCAGCGCCAGCGTCATCAAGCCGCTGCTGGCCGCCGACCTCGTCGACCGGCTGTACCTGATGATCGTCCCTGAGATCGCCGGTGGCGGGGCGCGGTTGTTCGACGACGGCCTGCCGTCCACCAGGTGGGCGCTCGGCCGCCAGGAGACCGGAGAACTGGGCGAGCTGGCGATGGTCTACGACCGCGTCCGCTGACCCGGCGGGACGGCGGGACGGCGGGACGGCGGTACCGGGGTGACCGCGGAGGCGGCTTGGGCGCCCTCCGCCGCGGTCACCCCGATGGCGTGCAGGGCCTCCCTGTCGGCCGTCTGGGAGCGGGCACGGGAGGGTCAGGGGCCGGGGCGGGCTGCGTCTAGAGGATCGCGGCGGCGATTCCGGCGCCGATCGCGGCCAGGACGATGATGACGGCGGCCGCGGCGAGGACGATCGTGCGGGCGCGGCGGGCGCGGGGGGTGCCGAGGCGGGCGAGGCGCTGGGCCAGCCGCGGGTCGTCCTCCTTCAGGCGGACCTCGATCTGGCTGAGGATCCGCTGCTCCTCCATCGACAGCGCCATGCTTCATACCTCCGGGGGGTGGTCAGGTGTGAGATTCCTCCCCACGGAGCATGATCATTATCCCTCGGAGGCGGTGGCCGTTGCGCCGCGTCCGGGACGGCTCTCGTGGTGGAGGCGGTCCAGGGCGGTGACGGAGTAGGTGTAGGAGCGGCCGGGCTTGGCGGTGGGGTCGATGATGCCGCCGCCGCGGACGTCGGCGATGAGGCGGCGGGGGTCGACGGGCGCGCAGCCGGGCTTGGCGCCCTCGACGCGGTAGACGGCGTAGGAGGTGGCGCCCTGCGAGGTGCGCCAGGTGACCTTCACGCCCTTGCCGTCCTTGCCGGTGGCGGGGACGGCGGCGGTGCCCTGGACGGGCGGGGGCGCCTGCCCGCCGCGCCGGGCGGGGACGGGCGGGACGGCGGGGCGGGTGTAGTGGTCGCCGCGGAGGCGGGCGGCGAATCCGCGCCGGTTGGCGGCGATGTCGGAGGCGCTGAAGAACACGTCGCCGCCGATCTGCGGGTACTTGGCGTTCAGGGTGAGGTGGCGCGACAGTTCGGCGGGTCTGCGCCAGGTGGCGTCCTCGCCGACGCGGTAGGCGGCCTGCCCGATGGTCAGCTGGACGCCGGTGCCCTTGACCTGGCGGGCCCACCAGGCGGCGAGTTCGGCGTAGTCGGCGCGGGCGTCGCCGATGGGCCAGTACAGCTGGGGGGTGACGTAGTCGAGCCACCCCTGCCTGATCCATTTGCGGGTGTCGGCGTAGATGTCGTCGTAGCTCTGCAGGGCGGCGGTGGACGACCCGTCGGGGTCGCTGCTCTTGTTGCGCCACACGCCGAAGGGGCTGATGCCGAACCGGACCCAGGGTTTGGCGGCGTGGATGCGGCCCGACAGCGACTCCACGAGGGTGTCGACGTTGCGGCGGCGCCAGTCGGCGCGTTTCATGCCGTTGCCGTAGGCCTTGAAGGCGGCGCCGTCGGGGAAGTCGCCGTCCTCGGGATAGGGGTAGAAGTAGTCGTCGAAGTGGACGGCGTCGACGTCGTACTTGGTGACGACGTCCATGACGGCCTTGGTGGCCAGGTCACGGACCTGCGGCAGGCCCGGGTCGTACCACAGGCCCTTGCCGTACTTGCGGACCCAGTCGGGGTGCTGCCGGGCGGGGCTCTTGGGCGACAGCTTCTTCAGGTCGTCCTGGCGGGACACGCGGTAGGGGTTGAACCAGGCGTGGAACTCCAGGTTGCGGGCGTGGGCCTCCTTGAGCATGAACGCCAGGACGTCGTAGCCGGGGTCCTTGCCCTGGGTGCCGGTGAGCCACTGCGACCACGGCTCGTACGGGGAGTCGTAGAACGCGTCGGAGTTGGGGCGGATCTGGACGAACACCGCGTTCATGTTCATCGCGGCGGCGGTGTCGAGGAGGCGGGTGAACTGCTTCTTCTGGTCGACGGGTGAGGCGCCGGGGTCCTTGGGCCAGTCGGTGTTGCCGACGCTGGCGATCCACATGCCGCGCAGCTGCCGCCCCTCGGCCCCGTCGGGGGCGGGGACGCTCGGGCACTCGGCCTTGGCGCCGTCGCGGACGGGGCCGCCGTCCTCGCGCCCGGTCGTGCCGCCGAAGGCGGTGATGCCGCAGGCGGCGAGCGCGCCCGTCGACACTCCCGCCGCCAACGCCGCCGCCACTTGCCGGGTCCTGGATCGCCATGCCATAGCGGCCCATTGTTACGCACGCGCCGGGGTGCCACGCACGAAACGCCGTCGCCCGTGTGATCCCTCACCGTCCCGTTTCGCCTGATCTCCGCGTTGCGATCTTCGAACACACGTTCCATACTGGCCGGATGTATCGTCGCTCACGTGTTCGAGGAGGTGGGGGGTGCGCTGGGATCATCTCCGGCTGGACGGGGACGAGGGCCCCGCGCGGCCGCTGATCGAGCGCGGCGCGGTGGCGCGCACGTTCGACACCCCGGAGTTCCGCGGCATGACCTTCTACGAGGTCCGCGCCCGGACGGTCGTCAACAAGGTCCCCGAGGCCTCCCGCGTCCCGTTCCGCTGGACGATCAACCCCTACCGAGGCTGCACCCACGCGTGCAATTACTGCTTCGCCCGTAAAAGTCACGAGTATCTGGACCTGGATGCGGGTGCGGACTTCGACTCGCGGATCGTGGTGAAGGTGAACGCCGCCGAGCGGGTCAGGGCGGAGCTGGCGGCGCCGCGGTGGCGGGGCGAGCACATCGCGATGGGCACCAACGTCGACTGCTACCAGCGCGCCGAGGGCCGCTACCGGCTGATGCCGGGGATCATCGCGGCGCTGGCCGAGGCGGCCAACCCGTTCTCGATCCTGACCAAGGGCTCGCTGATCCTGCGCGACCTGCCGCTGCTGCGGGAGGCGGCGGCCCGCACGCAGGTCGGCACGGCGGTGTCGGTGGGGTCGCTCGACCGGGACCTGGGGCGGGCGGTGGAGCCGGGCGCGCCGCCGCCGCGGCGGCGGCTGGAGGTGTGCGCGGCGCTGAACGAGGCGGGCATCGGCTGCGGGGTGCTGATGGGCCCGGTCCTGCCCTACCTGTCGGACTCCCCCGCCCAGCTGGAGGCGGCGGTCCGGCAGATCGCCGACGCCGGCGCCACGTCGGTGTCGGCGATCACGCTGCACCTGCGCCCCGGGGCCCGCGAGTGGTTCCTGTCCTGGCTGCGCGAGCACCACCCTGAGCTGGTCGTGCCGTACGCGCGCCTGTACCGGGGCGGCGCCTACGCGCCCCGCGAGTACCAGGAGCGGATCGCGCGGCGGGTCGGTGACCTGGCCGCCAAGTACGGCGTCGGCGGCCGCGCGGCGCACCGTCCGGCCCGCACCCCTCCCCCTCCTTCGCCGCCGCCCCGCCCGCAGCAGATCGCCCTTCTCTGACGCCGCCCTACCCCGCCGGGGACGGGCGGCGGTGGATGGCGGGGTCGGTGCGGCCGGGGGCCAGGTGGGGGCGCAGGGTGAGGTCGTCGGCGTAGTCGCCGCCGTGCTCGCTCCGGTACGGGATGGGGTCGGCGGTGGGCAGGGCGTGCAGGCGGGCGTCCAGGGCGTCGGCGGCCGCGGTGCGGTCGGCCGCGGTGGCGCGGTCGGCGCCGGTGATGACCAGGGGCGGCAGGACGTCCATGCCGGTGTAGAACAGCGTGCCGTGCAGGAGGGGGAACAGGACGTCCTCGGCGGCGCCGTGCACGCCGCGGGGCCCCAGGCCGGAGGAGCGCGCGCCGGCGGTGGTGACGACCAGGGCGCGGCGCCCGGCCAGGCCGCCGTCGCCGTAGCGCAGGGTGCGGCCGGCGTCGTCGGTGACGCCGAACGCGAAGCCCTGGACGAACACGCGGTCGAACCAGCCCTTCAGGATGGCGGGCATCCCGTACCACCACAGGGGGAACTGCACGATCAGCGCGTCCGCCCAGGTGATGTTGTCGTGTTCGGCGCGGATGTCGGGGGCCAGGGCGCCGGCGGCGTGGGCGCGTTCGGACGCGGCGCCGACGATGAGGCGCTCGGCGGGGTCGTGGCCGAAGTCGGCGGGGCCGACCAGGGGGTTCCAGCCCATCGCGTACAGGTCGCGGTGGCGGACGCGGTGGCCGTCGCGGCGCAGGGTGGCGGCGCCGTGGTCGCGCAGGGCGCCGTTGAGGGAGCGGCCCTCGGGGTGGGCGAAGATCCATAGGACGTTCACGGCGCTGTCTCCCTTTCCTGGTGTGTCGTCGGTCGAGGTGTGGGGTCACTCCGATGCTGCCGGGCGGGCGGTGGCGGCGGTGAGTGGCCGGTGGGCCATGGTGTGTAAGGATCGGGCCATGTCGGGCGGGGTCCACCGGGTGGCGGTGCTGGTGCGCGAGGGCGTGCTGCCGATGGAGCTGGGCATCGTCCACCAGCTGTTCGGGCAGGCCCGGTCGGCGGAGGGCGCGCCGCTGTACGAGGTGGTGTCGTGCGGGGTGGAGCCCGGGACGGTGCGGGCGGACGCCGATTTCGCGGTGGCGGTGGAACACGGGCTGGAGGCGCTGGAGGCCGCGGACACGGTGGTCGTGCCGGCGTCGCATGTGCTGGACGAGAGCCGTCCCGGGGAGGGGCCGGTGCCGGGGGCGCTGGCGGCGGCCGCGGGGCGGGGCGCGCGGGTGGCGTCGGTGTGCACGGGCGCGTTCGTGCTGGCGGCGGCGGGGCTGCTGGAGGGGCGGCGCGCCACGACGCACTGGCTGTCGTGCGCGCGGCTCGCGGAGATGTTCCCCGGGGTGCGGGTGGACGCGGCGGTGCTGTTCGTCGACGAGGGCGCGGTGCTGACCTCGGCGGGCGAGGCCGCGGGCATCGACCTGTGCCTGCACATGATCCGCTGTGATCACGGCGCGGCGGTGGCGGGGGACGTGGCGCGCCGCACGGTGGTGCCGCCGCACCGGGAGGGCGGGCAGGCGCAGTTCACGGCGCTGCCGGTGCCGCCGGCGCGGGCGTCCTCGACCGGCGCGGCGCGGGCGTGGGCCCTGGAGCGGCTGGAGCGGCCGGTGACGCTGGCGCAGCTGGCGGCGCGGGCGTCGATGAGCGTGCGGACGTTCACGCGCCGGTTCCGGCAGGAGACCGGCGTGTCCCCGCAGGTGTGGCTGACGGCGCAGCGGGTGCAGGCGGCGCGGCGGCTGCTGGAGGAGACCGACCTGCCGGTGGATCGGGTCGCCGAGCGGGCGGGGTTCGGGACGGCGGCGTCGCTGCGCCGGCACCTGCACGCCGCGATCGGGGTGTCGCCCTCCTCCTACCGCACGACGTTCCGCGGCGCGGGCGGCGCGTGAAGGGTCAGGCGCGCTCGGCGCCGAGCTCGACGGGTTCGGCGATGACGTCGACCATGGCGCCGTTGCGCAGCACGGTGATCGGCAGGGGCCGCCCGATCGCCTCGGCGAACATGAGCCGCTGCAGGGACTGGGCGTCGGTCACCGGCGCGCCGCCGGCGGTCAGGACCAGGTCGCCGCGCCGCAGCCCGGCCCGGTCGGCGGGGCCGCCCGGCACGACCTCGGCGACGCGCAGCGCCTCGCTGCGGCCGGTGCGCTCGCGCAGGTCGGCGGGCACCGGGACGGGCCCGGCGGCCAGACCGAGGAACGCGCGGCGCACGCGGCCGTCGCGGATGAGGGCGTCGATGATGCGGCGCGTGGTGGCGTTGACCGGGACGGCCAGGCCGAGCCCGATCCCGGCGACGGCGGTGTTGACGCCGACGACACGGCCGTGGGCGTCGGCGAGCGCTCCGCCGGAATTGCCGGGGTTGAGGGCGGCGTCGGTCTGGATGACGTCCTCGATGACGTGCACGGCGGTGCCGGTGCGGGTGGGCTGGGAGGTCGGCAGGGACCGGCCGAGCGCGGACACCACGCCGGCGGTGACGGATCCGGCCAGGCCCAGGGGGTTGCCGACGGCGACGACGAGCTGCCCGACGACCAGCGCGTCGGCGTCGCCGAGGGTGACCGGGTCGGGGACGGGCCCCTCGGCGCGGACCACGGCCAGGTCCGACAGGGGGTCGGTGCCGACGACGGTGAACGCGCCGGTGCCGCCGCCGGCGAACGCGGCGTGACCGCCGGACGCGGCGCCGACGACGTGGGCGTTGGTGAGCAGGAACCCGTCGCCGGTGAACACCACGGCCGACCCGGCGCCCTCGCCGCGGCGGTGCCGGACGCGCAGGGCCGCCACGCGCGGGGTCAGGTCGCGGGCGACGGCGGTCACGACGCGCGAGTAGGCGTCCAGCGGCGGCTCGTCCCCGCCGGGCCGGTCCGCGCGGCGTTCGTTCTCGTGGGGGACCATCGCACCTCCCGATGATTACATCGTTACACTGTAACTGTGCGAGAGGAAGGTGTGTTCCCGGCCACGCCGCCCGGTCCCGGGGTCAGCGCAGGGTGGACAGGCCCCCGTCGACGTGCAGCACCTGCCCGGTGACGTAGGACGCGCGGTCCGACAGCAGGAACACCGCGACGTCGGCGACCTCCCACGCGGTGCCCTGCCGCCGCATGGGGATCAGCCCGGCGACCCGGTCGCGGTCGGTGTTCCCCGCGGACGCCTCGCGCCCCATCACGGTGTCGATCAGGCCGGGCGCCACCACGTTGGCGCGCACCCCGCGGGGCGCGCCCTCGGCCGCGATGTGGCGCACCAGCCCGGTCAGGCCCGCCTTGGAGGCGTCGTAGGACGGCGACCGCGACCCCGGCTTGGTCCCGGCCAGCGACCCGATGAACACCATCGCCCCGCCCGCCTCCAGCGCCGGCATCGCGGCCTTGCCGACCAGGAACGGCGCCCGCAGGTTGACGTGCAGGACGCGGTCCCAGTCGGCCAGCGCCGTGCCCGCCAGCCCGTACCCGATGCCGATCCCGGCGTTGAACACCACCCCGTCCAGGCCGCCGAGGCCCTCGGCCGCCAGGGTCACGACACGGTCGCAGGCCGCCGGGTCGGTCACGTCCGCCGCCACCACGCAGGCCCGGCCGCCCTCCGCCCCGATCATCGCGGCGGTCTGCCCCGCGGCGTGCTCGTCGACGTCGGCGCACGCGACCACCGCGCCCTCCCGCGCGGCGGCGACCGCGATCGCGCGGCCGTTGCCGACCGGAGCGGCGGGATCCTCGCTGGGGCGCGTCCCCGCGCCGACGACCAGGATCCGGCGGCCCGGCAGCAGCCCGCCGGACGGTTCGATGTCGGGCATGACCGGCACCGTAGCCGACGCCGCCGGCCCCGCCCACCCCCCGCCGGCCCCGCCCGGCCCCGGGATCGCCCGGGCCACTCTCCGCTGCGGCTAGGGTGCGGACATGGGATCGGCTGCGGACACACGCGGGGAACCGGCGAACGCGCCGACGACGGTCGTCGAGCGCGCCGCCGGCCTGGGCGGCGAACTGGTGCTGCGCCGGACGGGCGGCGACTACGAGATCATCAGCAACGGCGTGTTCCTGATGGACACCCGCAACGGCGAGTCCGAACGGCTGCTGGTCCGCGCCGCCCTCGACGCGGCCGCGCGGCGCCCCGGCGGCCCGGCGCGGGTCCTCATCGGCGGCCTTGGCGTCGGGTTCTCCCTCGCCGAGGCCCTCACCGGCGACGGCGTGGCGCACGTCACCGTCGTCGAGCGCGAACCCGCCGTCATCGCCTGGCACGCCACCGCGCTGCGGCCCTGGTCCCAGGGCGCCCTGCAGGACCCCCGCGTCACCGTCGAACGCGCCGACCTGCTCGACTACGTCACCGCCCCGGGCGCGGGCCCCTTCGACGCGGTGTGCCTGGACATCGACAACGGCCCCGACTGGACCGTCACCCCCGGCAACGCCCGCCTGTACGCGGCCACCGGCCTGGACGCCCTCGCGGCGCTGCTGACGCCCCGCGGCGTGCTCGCGGTGTGGAGCGCCAACGCCGCACCGGCGTTCGAGGCGCTGCTGCGGGACCGGTTCGGCTCCGTGCAGGCCCGGCCCGTCCCGGTGCCGCGCGGCGAACCCGACATGGTCTACCTCGCCCTCGACCCGCACGCGCCCGCCGGCTGAGAGGCGGCGCCGAGCGAGGGCGCCGGCGCCCTCGGGTGGGGCGGCGACAAAGCGGAGACGCCCGATTCTGTAGGCCGCGCCGTCCACTCCGGAAAGGCAGTTCGCTAGGTTTCGGCCTGACACAACCGTTTTGGGAGGATCTGTGGCTACTGCCCACGCAACCCGGCGGCGCCCCGCCGTCCTGGGCGACCTGCTGCCCGGCTCGCTGGCCCGCGACGCCGCGCTCGTCATCGGCGCCGCCGCCTTCGTCGGCCTCGCCGCGCAGATCGCGGTCCCGCTGCCCGGCACCCCCGTGCCGGTGACCGGGCAGACCTTCGCGGTGCTGCTCGCCGGCGCCGCCCTCGGCTTCGGCCGCGCCGGCCTGGGCATGCTGGTCTACCTGCTGGCCGGAATGGCCGGCGTCCCCTGGTTCACCGACGGCACCTCCGGCACCGGATTCGCCACGCTCGGCTACGTCATCGGGTTCGTCGCCGCCGCCGCCGTCGTCGGACGCCTCGCCCAACTCGGCGGCGACCGCACCCCGCTGCGCACCGTCGGCACCATGCTCGCCGGAACCGCCATCATGTACGCCGCCGGCGTCCCCTACCTGATGGCCGCCCTGCACGTCGACCTCGCCAAGGCGATCGACCTGGGCGTCACGCCGTTCCTGGCCGGCGACGCGCTGAAGGTCCTGCTGGCCGCCGGGCTGCTGCCCGCCGCCTGGAAGCTCACCGGCGCCGCCCGCCGCTGACCCCCACCCGGCGCGCCGCCCCGCCGCGTCCCGTCCCTCCCCGCGCATGGGGACGGGACGAACGGGGCATACGCGCAACCAAGCCCCGCGGCCGTCCCCGCAACCCGGCACCACCCGGCCACTCCCGCCGCCCCGCACGAGCCGGTGTGGCGCACACCTCACCACCCACCACCACCCCGCCCGTTTGAACAGGTTCAAATCTGGCGTACAGTGGCTCACGTGAAGCTCGCCGTGACAGCACCGGACCGACTCACCGTCCGCACCGTCCCGATCCCCGACCCGGGCGACCTCATCGCGCGGCTTCCCCACCCCTCCGCACTGGCCTGGATCCGCCACGGCGAGGGAATCGTCGGCTGGGGCGAAGCCGCCCGCCTCACCCTCCCCGGCGGCCACGACCGCTTCGACGCCGCCGCCCGCATGCTCCACGACCTGTTCGGCGCCGCCGCCGTCGACGACACCGTCAACGTCCCCGGCTCCGGACCCGTCGCCTTCGGCACCTTCGGCTTCGACCCCAAATCCCCCGACTCCACCCTCATCATCCCCCGCCGCATCCTCGGCCGCCGCAACGGCCGCGCCTGGCTCACCACCATCGGCGACGACACCGACCCCCTCACCCTCGCCAACCCGCCCCAGCCCCCCACCGGCCTGCACTGGAGCGACGGCGCCCTCCCCGAACACGCCTGGAAGCACGCCGTCGCCACCGCCGTCGACCGCATCCGCCGCGGCCACCTCGCCCCAGGCACCGACCCCGCACAACCCGGCCACCCCACCGCACCACCGCCCCGCCCCGCCCACAACACCGGCCACCTCGGCAAAGTCGTCCTCGCCCGCGACCTCACCGTCCGCGCCGACACCCCCATCGACGCCCGCGTCCTGCTCCAGCGCCTCGCCGCCCGCTTCCCCGGCTGCTACACCTTCTCCTGCGCCGGCATGGTCGGCGCCACCCCCGAACTCCTCATCAGCCGCACCGGCGGCGACATAGAATCCCTCGTCCTCGCCGGCACCACCGCCCGCGGCACCACCCCCGCCGACGACCAGGCCCGCGCCGCCCGCCTCTTCACCTCCGCCAAGGACCGCGAAGAGCACCGCTACGCCGCCGAGATGGTCCGCGACGCCCTCACCCCCCTCTGCTCACACCTCACCGTCCCCGACGAACCCGAACTGCTCACCCTCCCCAACGTCCTGCACCTCGCCTCCCCCCTGCGCGGACGCCTGGCCGCCGACCGCTCCGTCCTCGACGTCGTCGCCGCCCTGCACCCCACCCCCGCCGTCTGCGGCACCCCCACCGACACCGCCATGGACCTCATCCGCGAACTCGAGGGCATGGACCGCGGCCGCTACGCCGGACCCGTCGGCTGGGTCGACGCCCGCGGCGACGGCGAATGGGGCATCGCCCTGCGCTGCGCCGAGATCGACGGCACCCGCGCCCGCCTGTTCGCCGGCTGCGGCATCGTCGCCGACTCCGACCCCGACGCCGAACTCGCCGAGGCCCGCACCAAATTCCGCCCCATGCAGTACGCCCTCCACGGCTGACCACCGCCCCCGCACCGGCACACTGGACCCATGCGCGCGAGCCGGCTGCTGTCCCTCCTCCTGCTCCTGCAGGCCAGGGAACGCATGACCGCCCGGGAACTGGCCGCCGAACTGGAAGTCTCCGTCCGCACCGTCTACCGCGACGTCGAATCCCTCAGCGCCGCCGGCGTCCCCGTCTACGCCGACCGCGGACCCGACGGCGGCTACCGCCTCCTCAACGGCTACCGCACCCGCCTCACCGGCCTCACCGCCACCGAGGCCGAATCCCTCACCCTGTCCGCCCTGCCCGGCCCCGCCTCCCAACTCGGCCTCGGCGACGTCCTCGCCGCCGAACTCAAACTCATGGCCGCCCTCCCACCCGACCTGCGCACCCGCGCCTCCCGCATCCGCGAACGCTTCCACCTCGACGCCCCCGGCTGGTTCCGCACCCCCGACGAGGTCCCCCACCTGCACGCCATCGCCGACGCCGTCTGGAACCAGCGCCGCATCGAGGTGCTCTACCGCCGCTGGCGCCACCCCCAGCAGGTCACCCGCCTCCTGGAGCCCCTCGGCGTCGTCCTCAAGGCCGGCTCCTGGTACCTCATCGCCCACCCCGCCCCCGGCGACCCGCCCGACGACCACACCGACGACACCACGGCGCACGCCCCCCGCACCTACCGCGTCTCACGCGTCCTGACCCTGCGCGCCCTCCCAGGCCACTTCGACCGCCCCCACGGATTCGACCTCGCCACCTTCTGGGCCGCCTACGCCGAACGCTTCGAAGCCGACGCCTACCGCGAACACGCCACCGTCAAACTCTCCCCCGACGGCCTCACCCGCTCACAGATCCTGCTCCCACCCACCATGGCCCGCGCCGCCCTCGACACCGCCACCCCACCCGGCCCCGACGGCTGGGTCCACGCCACCCTCCCCATCGAATCCGTCCGCCACGCCCACGTCGAATTCCTCAAACTCGGCGCCGACGTCGAGGTCATCGACCCCCCGGACCTCCGCGACATGATCGCCGCCACCGCCCGCGCCCTCACCGCCCGCTACACCCCCGACGGAAACTGACGAGCACCCGGGCCGCGCCCCGCTGCGCCCTCACACCGCCGGCGGCTGGCACCCCGGACACCAGAACAGATTCCGCCCCGCCACCTCCACCGTCGCCACCGCCGTCCCGCACACCAGGCACGGCAACCCCGCCCGCCGGTACACGTAGACCTCACCGCCATGACCGTCCACCCGCGGCGCACGCCCCATCGCCTCAGGCATATGCTCCGGCCGCACCGTGTCGATCCGCCCCGCACGCACCCCCGCCGCCATCAGCTCCACCAGGTCGTCCCACAGCGCCGCCCACCGCCGCGCACTCAACCGCCGCCCCGGCAACCGCGGATCGATCCCCTGCCGGAACAGCACCTCCGCCCGGTAGATGTTCCCCGGCCCCGCCACCACCGACTGATCCATCAGCAGCACCGCGATCGGCGTCCGCGCCCGGCCGATCCGCCGCCACGCCGCCTCCGGATCGGCGTCCCCGCGCAACGGATCGGGCCCCAGCCGGTCACGCAGCAGCTTCACCTCACCCGGCTCCAGTAGCTCGCAGGTATTAGGACCCCGCAGATCCGCGTAACACCCACCGCCCTCCAGCCTCAGCCGCACGATCCCGACCGGAGCCGGCGCCGGACCCTCCCCGAAGGTGTACTTGCCATAGATACCGAGATGCACATGCAGCGTCCGGTCGTCATCGAACCCCAGCAGCAGATGCTTGCCGTGCGCGTCCGCCTCCGACAGCACCCGCCCGTCCAGCCACCGCGCCCCCTCGGCGAAACGCCCCTGGGGACTCCAGGCGGCGACGGCGAGGCCGCCGAACATCCGCTGATGCTCGGCGGCCAGCCGGTGAATCGTGTGTCCCTCGGGCATGGCCCGGAGCATAGCCCCGCCCTAGCGGAGCGGCTCCCCGACCTCCCGCATGTGCCCCAGCGCCAACCGGTACGACTCCACCAGCCCGGTCTCCGCGTACGGCAACCCCACCGCCGCGCAGTGCTCACGCACCAGCGGCCGCAGCCGCCGCAGACTGCACCGCGGAACGCCCGGGAACAGGTGATGCTCGATCTGGTAGTTCAGGCCCCCCATCAGCCAGTCCGTCACCAGACCGCCCCGCACGTTCCGCGACGTCAGCACCTGCCGGCGCAGATGCCCCCACCGCTCCCCCGGCTCCGGCATCGCCATCCCCTTGTGGTTCGGCGCGAACACCGCACCCAGGTGCACCCCGAAGACCGCATGCTGAACCGCGACCAACGCCAGCGCCTGCCCCACCGGAAGCAACGCGAACGCCAGCCCCAGATACCCCACCGCGTGGACGAGCAGCAGCCCGCCCTCCAGAACCTGGTCCCGCCGCGAACGCCCCCGCAGGAACAGCAGGCTCCCCAGCTTCAGGTTCACGCCCTCCAGCGTCAGCAGCGGAAAGAACAGCGCGGCCTGGTGCCGCGCCACCCACCGCAGCACACCACGCTTACCTTCCGCCTGTTCACTCGTCCACGCCAGCACGCCCTCCCCCACATCGGGGTCCTTGCCGACATGGTTCGGATTCGCGTGATGCCGGTTGTGCTTGTCGTTCCACCACCCGTGCCCCATCCCCAGCAGCAGGTTCCCCAACAGCAGCCCCAGCCACCGGTTCCCCCTCGCGCTCCCCGCGATCTGCCGGTGCCCCGCGTCATGCCCCAGGAACGCCGCCCGCGCCGACAGCACCGCCAGCGGAACCCCCAGCAGGACCGTCCACCAGCTGTCCCCCGCCCACGCGACCGCCGCCCACACCGCCGCGGTCGCCGCCAGGTTCAACCCGATCACCCACGCGTAGTAGCCGCGCCGCCGATCCAGCAGCCCGCTGCCGCGGACGCGCCGCGCCAGCGGCGCGAAATCACTGCCGGCCGACCGCTCGGACGGTCGGGACGGAGCGGACAGGGTCGCGGGCATGGAGACTCCATTCACCAGGAGGCGGGACGTCGCGTGGAACGCGAGGAAGAAGACACCTCGAAAGCTACGGAGGGTGAGGCCGCCGGGTCGCCCCGCTGCGGAGCCATTCACCGTCTGGCTCCCAGGTCCCGGTACCGCCCCGCCCTGTCACCCGCCAAGTCGATCACCCCGGCACACCGGGCCCTGCACCCAAGTCAGGACAGGGCGGCCATATAGGGTCACAAGTCATGGACGACGACTCTCGGTGGATCGAACTGGACGGTGCCGTCAACGCCCGCGACCTCGGCGGCCTCCCCACGGCCGACGGCGGCGCCACCCGGCTCGGACGCGTCCTGCGCTCTGACAACCTCCAGGACCTCTCGGTCACCGACGTCCGGATCCTCCTCGACGACTACGCCCTCAAGAACGTCATCGACCTGCGCAGCGACGCCGAGGTGCGCCTCGAAGGCCCCGGCCCCCTCACCCGCGTGCCGTCCGTGACGATCCACCAGCTCTCGCTCTTCGCCGAGGGCGGCCGCCACACCGACGTCGCCGCCGACGTCGCCAAGGCCCTGCCCTGGCAGGAACGCCCGTCCGACGGCCCCGAACAGGACCGCTCGACCGGCCACTACCTCGGCTACCTCGCCGACCGCGGCGACTCCGTCGTCGCCGCCCTGCGCGTCATGACCCGCACCGACGGAGCCGCGCTGGTCCACTGCGCCGCCGGCAAGGACCGCACCGGAGTCGTCTGCGCCCTCGCCCTCGACGTCGCCGGCGTCACCCGCGAGGCGATCGTCGCCGACTACGCCCAGACCGGCGAACGCCTCGAGGCCGTCCTGCGCCGGCTGCGCGGCAGCGACACCTACGCCGCCGACCTCGACTCCCGTCCGGCCGACACCCACCAGCCCCACGCCGCCATCATGGAGAAGTTCCTCGCCCGCATCGATGAGCAGCACGGCGGAACCATCGGCTGGCTCGCCGGGCACGGCTGGACCACCGAGGACACCGACACACTTCGCGAGCGCCTCCTCGGCTGAGCCCGGCACCCCTTCCCTGCTGGTTTCTTGTCGTTGCTGGTTTTTGTGAGGCGGGAAGGGGATGCACCCAGCCCGGCGCCTTTACATTGTAATTTGAAGGTTGAAGTAAAGGGGAGGGCCGAGTCTGCGTCGGGTGTTCTTCCAGGTCAGCCGAGGACGTCGCGGACGGCCGCCTGGGCGGCCTTGCGGAGGTCGGCGTGCAGGGCCGCGTTCGCTTCCCTGTCGGTGCGGGCCTCGATGATCCGCAGCCCATCCCCCGCCAGCGCCTTCGGCAGGTCCGCGGCCGCGGCGAGCCGCCGGTACGGGACGCCGTGCGCGGCGGCCACCGCCTCCAGGTCCACCTGGTGCGGGGTGCCGAAGACCCGCTCGAACGGGCCGCGCAGCGCCGCCTGCGGCAGCAGCGAGAAGATCCCGCCGCCCTGGTTGTTCACCACGAGGATCGCCAGGTCGGGACGGCGCTCCCGCGGCCCCATGATCAGGCCGTTCTGGTCGTGCAGGAACGCCAGGTCGCCGAGCAGGGCGTAGGAGCGGCCGCTGTGCACCAGCGCCGCGCCCATCGCCGACGACACCAGCCCGTCGATGCCGCTGGCGCCCCGGTTGGCCATGATCCGGATGCCGCGCCGCGGCCGCATCACCTGGTCCAGGTCGCGGATCGGCATGCTCGCCGCGGTGAACAGCAGCGACCCGCCCGGCAGCGTGGCGGCCATGTCGCGGGCCAGCCGCGGCTCGCTCACCTCCGGGACGGCGTCCAGGACGGCGTCCACCGCAGCGGCCGCGGCCTGGTCGGCCGCCCGCCACGACTTCAGCCACACGTCGTCGCCCGACACCACCGGGATCTCGACCTCGGGCGCCACCTGCGTCGCCGACCGGACCGGATCGGGCCAGTGCGCCAGGTCCGGCGCCAGGACGATGTGCTCCTCCGCGCGGCGCAGCAGCGACAGCAGCGGGCGCGACAGTCCCGGCTTGCCCAGCGTCACCACCACCTCGGGACGGTGCCGCTCCACGAACTCCGGGACGCCCAGCAGGAAGTGGTGCGACGACAACGCGTGGTCGCCGTAGCGGGCGTTGCCGTTCGGCTCGGAGAGCACAGGCCAGCCGGCCATCGACGCCGCCGCCACGTACCGCTTGACGTTCACCGCGCCGTCCCCGACCACCAGGACGCCGCGCCGCGTCGGCGGGACGTGCAGCACCGACCCGGGCGTCGCCGGACGCACCCTCGTCCACGCGCCGGTCGCGTCCCCGTCCAGGGGCTCGCACCACGTCTCGTCACCGTCGGGGATCAGCGGCTCGCGGAACGCCGCGTTCACGTGCACCGGCCCGGGGACGGGCGCCTGCGCCAGCCCCCACGCGCGGCTCACCAGCGACCGCCAGTACGCCACCATTCCCGGACGGTTCTCCGGGACGCCGATCTCGGCGCTCCACCGCACCGCCGTCCCGTACAGCTTCACCTGGTCGATCGTCTGGTTCGCGCCCGTGGCGCGCAGCTCCGGCGGCCGGTCCGCCGTGATCACGATGAGCGGGACGCCGGACTCGTGCGCCTCCACCACCGCCGGATGGAAGTTCGCCGCCGCCGTCCCCGACGTGCACACCAGCGCGACCGGCCGCCCCGACCGCTTCGCCATGCCCAGCCCGAGGAACGACGCCGACCGCTCGTCGATCCGCACGTGCAGCCGCAGGAGGCCGGCCTCCTCGGCCGCGTGCAGCGCCAGCGCCAGCGGCGCCGACCGCGACCCCGGCGCCAGCACCACGTCGGTCATCCCGCAGCGCTGCAGCTCGTCGACCAGGACGCTCGCCAGCGCGGTCGCCGGGTTCACGGCGCCACCTCGACCACCGCGGGGCCGTCCAGATGGGCCTGCGCGGCCAGCGCCCGGCTCCGCCAGGACGCGCCGGGCGCCTCCCAGCGGCGCAGCGCCTCCTCGTCCACCGCCGGCCGGCGCACCTCGAGCTCCCCCGCGACCGGACGCAGCGGATCGCGCACCACGTCGCCCTCCAGCAGCGACAGCGTCCCCAGCCCGCAGGCGTACCGCAGCTCCGGCAGCGCGGCGGCCAGCGCCACCCCGGCCGCCAGCCCCACCGACGTCTCCACCGCGCTCGACACCACCACCGGCAGCCCGCACGCCTCCGCGACGCGCAGCGACGCCGCGACCCCGCCCAGGGGCTGCACCTTCAGCACCGCAACGTCGGCGGCGCCCGCCGCGCGCACCTTCAACGGGTCCTCGGCGCGGCGGATCGACTCGTCCGCCGCGATCGGCACGTCCACACGCCGGCGCACCGCCGCCAGCTCCTCCAGCGTCGCGCAGGGCTGCTCGGCGTACTCCAGCTCCCACCGGTCCAGCGACCGGATCATCCGGGCGGCGCGGTCGACGTCCCAGGCGCCGTTCGCGTCGATCCGGACCCTGCCCTCCGGGCCGATCGCCGCGCGAACGGCCTCCACCCGGGCCAGGTCGTCGGCATCGGTCTGGCCGCGCTCGGCGACCTTCACCTTCGCGGTCCGGCAGCCGGACTCGCGCGTCATCGCAAAGGCCCGCTCCGGGCCGACCGCCGGGATCGTCGCGTTCACCGGGATCCGGTCGCGGACGGGCGCCGGCCAGCCCTCCCGCGCGGCCTCGCGGGCCGCGGCCAGCCAGCGGGCGCACTCGGCCGGCCCGTACTCGGCGAACGGAGAGAACTCCCCCCAGCCGGCGGGGCCCTGCAGCAGGGCGCCCTCCCGCCGCGTCACGCCACGGAACCGCGTCCGCATCGGGATGGAGTACACCCGCACTCGCCGACCCCCTGACCTGCCCGTTTCATCACGGCATTTCCGAATCACACCGCGCGCTCGGACCCTTAGTAGTACCACCGAAAACGTATCGGATGGTGATGGCTGATGATGGCCCCGCCCGTTCCCGCCCGATACGGCCGCCTCGCCATGCCGGATGGTGTCAACGGATCCGCCCTGGGCAAGGGCCGTCCCGTCCTGCCGGGCTCCTGCGGGCTCCCCCGCTTCGGCATCGAGCGCCCAACCGCGACCTCGCCTGGACCTGCGGGCGACCGCCCGTGCCTTCGGCCAGGTGGAGCGAAGGTGGTGGGCCGGGAAGTGTCCCTAACAAGATCCAGAACACGCCGTTTTCGCAGGTGGCAGCACGCGGCCCGATGATCTTTGCTCTTCTCCGCCTGCGGGCGGCCCCCTAGCTTGTCCGGCGGAACTCCTCTAGGCGCTTGGCGAACGCGTCAGCATCCTCACTCGGCTCCGGGTACATCTCGGCCGGCCCCTCGGGTGGGCGCCGTCCCTCGTCGTCAAGACCGGGCTCAGGCTCCGGTTCCACCCCGAGCTCCTCACCGGTGTCCAACGACTCGGGCCCCGGGTCATGCTCGATCGTGAAAACGCTGCCGTGCTCTACCCCGCGCTCCTCATGAATCGTCATGTACGCCGGAACCCGCGGAGCAAGAAAGACCGTCACGACCTCGGTGTTCGCGGGGACGTTGTCGAACTCCTCGATCCAGGACCCATCAATCAGAGCCCGCAGGAACTCCAATGCCAGACGCTGGTTCCCCGGGCCCTGCTCCCCCGCCCACTCCGCTACGACTGCCCACGTCTCTTGGTAAGCCGCAGCGGGCGCATGGCTACCCCTCCAGGCGCCTCAGCAGATCCTCGACGTCGGCCGGGTCGGCCGGTTCGGGCACCGCGTTCCGCTGGTCGCGGATCCGCTGACGCAGATCGGTGGTTGACTCCAGACGAACCATCCGGTCAACACTCTCCGCAAAGCGGGTGAGGTGGTCAATATCCTTCGTGTGGCCGTAGGCGGCAACCGTCCGGTACAACGACTGAAACACCTCACGCTGCTCGTCCGACGTGAGCGCATCCCACACTCCCATCGCGACCTTGACCTGCGGATCGTCCTTCGCCGGTACACCAGGGCGGGCCACATCAACGGGCTTCATCACGACCTCCGTCGCCAGGGATACATGTTCGTTGTAACGGGACGCTTCGACAAAGTAGAGGCGGCACGGTGATCGGGTCAGGTGTTGCGGGAGACGGTGGCCGATGTGGGCCCATCCCTCCGGCAGGTGAACCGGAGCGGCGCCCAACACGTCCCAGTGAACCAGCGCGGCTCAGAAGACCGGCATCCCCAACGCAGGCGCGCGAGCCCCACAAACGACTCCACGCCACGCCCTCAGTTCACAACCTGACCGGCGGCATCGCCGCGTTCCTCTTCGGCGGACTCGTGTTCCTCCTCAGCACCGATCCCCACGGACGCCAAGAATCCACCACGCCTTCAGACTCCTGCTCACGGCCTTCTTCGGCTTCGTCACAATGGCCTACTTAACGGCCGGCATCTCAGAGGAGCAGACCGCCATGGGGCGCTCGCTACGCGTCTGGTGGGACGCGCCGCCCGCACGCCACCCTCGCGCTCGTCGTCGCCGCCCTCCAAGGTGGGCAGGTCGGCAACAAGCAACTCCAGCAGTGGAAGTTGTACGGAAGAGGGATCAAGCTCTAGCCCTGCTGGAGGACGTGGCGACCATCTTCAGTTCGTTGCTTCCGCAGTTCGAACGAACTGTGTAGCACCCCGCCAACACGCTGGACCGCTAAGCAACTTCCCCATGCGTGGCGGGCGTTCCAAATACGTGGTTGAGGCAGCGGTACCGACGCCATTCTGGCATCGCCACCGACTTGCCGCTGCGCCTTAATACAGGACGGTCTCCACTGTTTCCCGTCATCGCGATGGGAAGTCACCAAAGGAGAGACCATGCACAAGTCGGCACTCACCAGCGTTGCCTTCGGCATCGGCGGGGCGCTCTTCGGAGTCCTCGTCATGGCTCTGGCGCTCGGCATCTGGGACTCGGACCTGACCACCGCCTTCACCATCCGCGGCGCCAGGTTCCCCATCCGCACCGGGGCCATCGCCGGTTTCGCCGGTGGCCTCATCGGGGGCCTGGTCGGAAGCCGCATGAGGCGTGACGCCGCGGTCTTCGTCCTGTGCCTGTGCGGGGGCATCGGTCTGGTGGTCGCCTGTGGAGAGACCGTCGACGACCGCATCCTGAACTACTACACCGTCGGTTACGGCGTTGTACTGCTCAGCATCGGCATCAGCACCATGATCGCCAACCGCATCGCCGCTAGAAGGCGGCGGTGACCACCTGAGGTGTCCGGCCTGCCGGGCACCACTTGAAGGGGCCCGGCGAGCCGGGCCCCTTTCTTGATATCCAGCGCGATCAGTCCGACGCATTCGTCGGTGTGGCTAATCAAGTAGGTTATGTCCGTCACGGGTCCTGACGGCCGGGGTCCCGCCAGCCGTTCACGGGTCCTGCCGCCCAGCCGTATGAGAGGCGCTTCTGCTCTTCCACTGTGGGCGACCGCGGACCTCGATGTCCTCGTCGAAGCGAACCGGGCCGTAACCGCGGTCGGCGAGGCGGGCGTAGATCCCGGAAGGGCCGGTGTCAGGCATCGCCAAGGCGACGCTGCCGGCGTACCGCATGGGGATGTAGAAGACCGCGATCGGGATCAGCACGTCTGGACGTGGTGCCTGCACGGCGCAGGCGTCGGAGGCGGAGTACCGCGAGTTGAAGCGGGCGCGTGCGGAGCGGTGGAGTCTCGCCGATCAGCTACAGGGCCACCCGTGGCGGGGCACCGTGGACGACCGGCTCGCTGCGGAAAGGCGCACGCGAGCAGTCCTGCCAATATCAAGGTGCGCACGGTTCTGGAACGGGTTACCTTCTGATCAACGCGTCGGGCCCGGTGCCCGCACGGGTCGAAGACCATCGGTTACCTTAGACGGATTCCCCGGTGGTCATTCACACATCCGTGCGAGCGCCCGGCCCTACGGGTCGAGCAGGACGTACAGGGGAGGGCGGGTCGAAGCCCGTCGGTTATCCGGATCCGAGGGTCGCAGGTTCAAATCCTGCCCAGCCGACAATGTCGGGTGGTAGCTCAGCCAGGCAGAGCATTGGACTAAAAACCCGGTGGGCACCACCACATCCGCCCTCCCCCACGCGCCGGCTCCTCCCCCACATCCGCCCCTGAGGCGGGTCGAAACCCCTGGAGGCCCATGATGGCCCGTGATCCTCTCGCGTCGATCTCCACCATCCGGACGCCGCAGAACCAGCCGATCCCCGGCCGCGAAACCGAGCAGGTCCGCAACAACGCCGGCGGCTACGGGTTCGCGAAGGACCTGTGGACCCGGCTGGAGGACTTCCTCATCCTCGGCACCACCGGCGGCACCTACTACGTCGGCGAGGACAAGCTCACCGCCGACAACGCACAGGTCGTGTTCGACGCGATCGCCGCGGACGGTGTCCGTGTTGTGGATTTCGCGACGGAGATCTCCACGGCGCGTCCGCCGCGGGCTCCGAAGAACCGTCCCGCGCTGTTCGTCCTCGCCGCTGCGGCGGCTCGTGGTGACGCGGACACCCGGCAGGCCGTGAAGGCGTCGCTGGCGAAGGTCGCACGGACCACGGACCACTTCGCGTCGTTCTTCGGGTACTGGAAGAACCTCGGCGGTAAGGCCACTGGTAACGGGACGGCGCCGGTGATCGGGCGGGCGATGCGGACTGCGCTCGCGTCGTGGTTCCTCAACGGCGACGTCGACCAGGTCGCGTGGCGGGTGTGCAAGGCACGGCAGCGCAAGACCCCCGCGGGTGAGGGGTTCGCGCTGCGGGATGCTCTCCGCATCGCGCACCCCAAGGCGGACTCCCCGGCGCGGCGAGCCCTGTTCGGGTGGATCGCCGGGAATGTCTCTGACGGGGACGCCCGCGCGCTGGTGCCCGCGGTGGACGCGTTCCTGGCGGCGCAGGCTGTCACCAGCGTGGCCGACGCGATCGACGTCGTGCAGGACCGTGGCGTGCCGTGGGAGTTCCTCCCCGACGCGGTTCTCACCGACGCGGGCGTGTGGGGCGAGCTCGTCGACACGATCGGGATGACCGCACTGATCCGGAACCTGTCCCGGATGACGCGGATCGGGACGCTGACCCCGATGGGGGACGCGACCCGGCGCGCCACCGAGCGGCTCACGAACGCCGACGCGCTCGCGAAGGCGCGGATCCACCCGATGGACCTGTTCCTCGCCCTGCGCGTTTACGGGGGCGGCCACGCGTGTCCGAACCCGCGCGCCGACGTGCAGCACTGGACGCCGGTGCCCGCAATCGTCGACGCGCTCGAGGAGGCGTACGAGCTGTCGTTCGGGCACCTGGAGCCGTCCGGTCGGCGCCTGCTGATCGCGGTCGACTCGTCGGGGTCCATGAGCTACCACCGCATCACCTCGGGTGGTGCGTCGCTCGGGTCCTGCTATGAGGTCGCGAACGCGATGGCGGTCATCCTGAACCGGATCGAAGGGTCCAACGCTCACGTCATCGACGTCGACACCAGCGTCCACGCATCCCGGGTGACGAAGCGGACGAACCTGCGGGAGATCTCCCAGTGGCGGCCGTCGGGTGGCGGCACGGACCTCTCGCTGCCGTTCCAGTGGGCGCAGCAGCAGCGTCTCAATGTCGACGGGGTGGTCGTGTTCACCGACAACGAGACGTGGGCAGGCCGTCAGCATCCGTCGCAGGCGCTCACCGCCTACCGGCAGGCCGTGAACAGCGACGTGCGGGTCGTGGTGGCGGCGATGGCTGCGAACGGGCACCGCATCGGTGACCCCCGCGACGAGGGCGTGCTGAACATGGCGGGCCTGGACGCGTCGCTGCCGATGGTGGTGAACGGCTTCATCCGTTGAGATTCCAGGGCAGATAGACGATCTGCCCTGGAATCTGGCTGTGGGTCAGATGTAGACGATCTGTCATGGATGACGATGCCCGACGGGACGTGGGCCCCACCAAACTCTCCCTTGCTGGCGCCTACGACTTCTCCCCGGCGACGACAGCACCCGCACCGACCGGCTCACCGTGCTCTCCTTCGAGGAGAAGTGGCCGGGCATCGCACCCGACGCCGTCGCCAACGCCCACTTCCTTCAGCGTGTCGTGCGGTACATGGCCGGGCGAGGCATCCGGCCGATCCTCGGCCTAGGCGCGGGGAACCGAAGACGCAGTCCGGCAACAACGTCCACGAGATCCTTGGCGAGACGACCGGGGACGGCCGCGTCGTGTACGTCGGGAAGGATCCGAGAGCGCACCCGCATGCCCGCGCGATCTAGGGGCGGCGTGACGGCACTGGGTACGTGGCCGCGGACTTGCCGGACGTAGACGAGGTCCTCAACCTTCTTGCGGGCAACCGCATCTCGGGCACATCGAGCCCGACAGGCTCCGGGTCCGGCACCTTGACGACATGTTCGCTGCGATCGAGACCGACGCGCGGGAGGCCGTGGAGGGCGGCGCGGCGCTGGTCCCGAGGGCCGCCGCGGCAGGCTCAGCGAGCACTGACGGGCTCCCCTTCCCCGCAGGGCGGGGCGCCACGCCGCTCAACGTGGCGAAGCAGGTCAGAGCGTCACGAATGCCGCGCCCCACGTCCCCAATCGCGCCCGGGTCTTAGTAGTACCACGGGAAACGCGACCAATCGGGTTCGCGCTTCTCCAGGAACGAGTCCCGCCCCTCGGCGGCCTCGTCGGTGCCGTAGGCCAGGCGCGTCGCCTCCCCGGCGAACACCTGCTGCCCCACGAGACCGTCGTCGACGAGGTTGAACGCGTACTTCAGCATCCGCTGCGCCGTCGGGCTCTTGCCGTTGACCTTCCGCGCCCACTCCAGCGCCGTCGCCTCGAGCTCGGCGTGCGGGACGACGGCGTTCACCATGCCCATCCGGTGCGCGGCCTCGGCGTCGTAGTCGTCGCCCAGGAAGAAGATCTCCCGGGCGAACTTCTGCCCCACCTGCCGCGCCAGGTACGCCGACCCGAAGCCGCCGTCGAAGCTCGCCACGTCCGCGTCCGTCTGCTTGAACCGCGCGTGCTCCCGGCTGGCGAGGGTGAGGTCGCACACCACGTGCAGGCTGTGCCCGCCCCCGGCCGCCCAGCCCGGCACCACGCAGATGACGACCTTGCCCATGAAGCGGATCAGCCGCTGCACCTCCAGGATGTGCAGCCGCCCCGCCCGCGCCGGGTCGATCGTGTCCGACGTCTCGCCCTCGGCGTACCGGTAGCCGTCCCTGCCGCGGATCCGCTGGTCCCCGCCCGAGCAGAACGCCCAGCCGCCGTCCTTCGGCGACGGCCCGTTGCCCGTCAGCAGCACGCAGCCGATGTCGCTGGACATCCGCGCGTGGTCCAGCGCACGGTACAGCTCGTCCACCGTGTGGGGACGGAACGCGTTGCGCACCTCCGGACGGTTGAACGCCACCCGGACCGTCCCGTGGTCGACGGCCCGGTGGTAGGTGATGTCGGTGAAGCCGAACCCCTCGACCTCTTTCCAGGCGTCCGCGTCGAACAGCTCCGAGACCATGTCTTCCTCTCCGTCGGGCGACCGCGCCACGGCCGGGGCGCGGCGCTCGGCACCATTCAACCGGCCCCGCGTTTGAACGCGTTCAGCGGGGTCGTCTACGCTGATGAGATCATGGATCGCCCGCTGCACGCCGTCGTCCTGCCGCCCGGCCCCCGCCTGCTGGACGCCCTGGCCGGCGCCCTCGACGGCGGCCCGGCGATCTGCCCCCTGCCGCCGGACCTGCCCGAGGCCGCGCTGCGCGGGCTCCTGGACGCGCTGGCGCCGGACGCGATCGAGACGGCCGACGGCATCGTCGCGCACTCCCCCGGTGGCGGGCGCGCACCGGCCGAGGCCGACACGGCCGTGCTCATCGCCACGTCCGGCTCCACCGGCGCCCCCAAGTTCGTCGAGCTGTCGGCCGGCGCGCTGCGCCACTCCGCCGCCGGCACCCTCGCCCGCATCGAGGCCGGTCCCGGTGACCGGTGGCTGTGCTGCCTGCCCACCAGCCACATCTCCGGCGTCCAGGTCCTCGTCCGCTCCCTCGTCGCCGGCACCGACCCCTGCATCGCCCCCCGCTTCGACGCCGCCGCCGTCGCGGCCGCCGAGGGGTTCCACGTCTCGCTCGTCCCCACGCAGCTGCGCCGGCTGCTGGACGCCGGCGCCGACCTGTCGCGGCTCGGCGCGATCGTCCTCGGCGGCGCCGCCGCCTCGCCCGGCCTGCTGGCCGAGGCGCGCGGGCGGGGGGCCCGCGTGTTCACCACCTACGGGATGAGCGAGACCTGCGGCGGCTGCGTCTACGACGGCACGCCGCTGGACGGCATGCGCGTCGCTCTCGGCGACGGCGGCCGGATCCGCCTCGCCGGCCCCTCGCTGTTCACCGGCTACCGGCTGCGCCCCGGACCGACCGCCGGGGTCCGGGACGGCGACTGGTTCCTCACCCAGGACCTCGGCGCGATCGAGGGCGGCCGGCTCCGCGTCCGCGGCCGCCTCGACGACGTGATCAACACCGGCGGGGAGAAGGTCGTCGCGGGCGAGATCGCCACCGCGCTGTCGCGCCACCCGAAGGTCCGCGACGTCGTCGTGGTCGGCCGCCCCGACCCCGAGTGGGGCGAGCGGGTCACCGCCGTCGTCGTCCCCGCCGCCTCCGGCCTGCCGGAGCTGACCGAGCTGCGCGCGTTCGTCCGCGAGACGATGCCCCCGTACGCGGCGCCGCGCGAGCTGGAGCTGGTGGAGTCGATCCCGCTGCTGGCGTCGGGGAAGCCCGACCGGGCCCGGCTGCGCGCCCCCGCGTCCTGACGGCGGCGCAGCGCGGGCGCGTCTCCGCCCTCGCGGCGCATGGCACGGCGACCACCTGGGCAGGGGACGGACCATGGCGGCACAGAGCGGCGGGCGGACCGCAGGGCGGCGGGACGGCGGCGGACCGCAGGACGAGAGCCTCCTGACCGTCGCCCTCGCGTTCGCCGCCAACCTCGGCATCGCCATCGCCAAGGTCGTCGCCGCGCTGATCACCGGGTCGGCGTCGATGGCGGCGGAGGCCGCGCACTCGATCGCCGACACCTTCAACGAGGTGCTGCTGCTGGTGGGGCTGCGCCGCAGCGGGCGGCCCGCCGACCGCCGCCACCCGCTCGGCCACGGCAAGGAGCGCTACATCTGGACCCTGCTCGTCGCCGTCGCGATCTTCGGTATGGGCGCGCTGTTCTCCTACTACCAGGGCATCGAGACGCTCACCGGGCACCGCAGGGCCGCCGAGACCGGCGCGATCGTCGGGTACCTCGTGCTCGCCGTGGCGTTCGCGCTGGAGGCGGTCTCGTGGCAGCAGGCCGTCCGGCAGGTCCGGGCGGCCGCGCGGGCGGAGGACCTGCCGCTGCGCGCCTACATCCGCCGCACCGACGAGCCCACCTCGGTCAGCGTCCTGCTGGAGGACTCGGCGGCCCTCGTCGGCCTGGTCATCGCGTTCGGCGGCCTGGGCCTGCACCAGCTCACCGGGTCGGCGGTCTGGGACGGCGTGGGATCCCTGCTCATCGGCGTCCTGCTGACCGCCGTCGCGCTCCTCCTCGGCCGGATCAACCTGAACCTGCTGACCGGCTCGCAGGCCGACCCCCGGATCGTCGCCGACGTCCGCGCGCGCCTCGGCCGCGCGGACGAGGTGGAGTGGGTCGTGGACATCGTCACCGTGACCTTCGGCGCCGACCGCGTCCTGGTCTGCGCCCGGCTCGACTTCCGCGACTCCCTCACCGCCGCCGAGGTCGAGCGCGCCTGCGTCCGGATGGCCCGCGAACTGCGCGACGCCCACATGGAGATCGACGAGGTGTTCCTCGAACCCGTCCCCCGCGACGACCCTGAGCTGCGCGAACGGGTCATCGCGCGTTATGGTCGGACATTGAGGCCGAGGGACTCGGAGACGTAGTGGGCTTTCTCACGTTGCCACGGCCCCGGGTCTTTACGAAGTAAGGTCGAAACAGACCGGTTCAGGCGGTGTGAAACCGCTGGCCGTGGGCACCACGACCGTCTGGATCGCTCCTCCACGATCCCCCGGCGGAGCGCCGCCCGGCGACGGAGCCGGGAACAACAGGCCCGTCCTGGGACGTTCCGTTAAGTGCGTGCGCCACGAGCGAACACAATCCGCGCCGCACTCACACACCGAAGGGAGGGGGGTGTCCTCATGCCGCGAAGCGCCGTCGAGACCCCGCTCACGGAGTCGCCGAGCCCCGCGCTCAACGACCTCCTGAAGCGTGGCCGCGCCCACGGGCGCCTCTCGCTCGACGAGGTGAGGGGGGCCTTCGAGACCGCCGGGATCAGCCCGGCCCAGGGCCGCTCCATCCTGCGCGAGCTGTCCGAGGCCGGCATCAGCCTGGCGGGCGAGTCCGACGCCGTCCGCAAGATGGCCGCGGCCGCCGACCACGCCGGCGGGGAGACCGCCCAGGACACCTCCGCCGCCCCGGGCGCCAGGAAGCGCGCCGCCCGCAGGGGCGCCGCCAGGAGCACCGCCAAGTCCACCGGCAGGGTGACGCGGCCGGGCGGCCAGGCGGACGCCGCGGTCGACGAGGGGTTCGAGGTCACCGAGGTCGAGGCCGAGGAGACCTCCGCGGACCTGGACGACCAGTCGACCACGATGGGCGACTCCGTCCACACCTACCTCAAGGCCATCGGGCGCCGCCAGCTCCTCACCGCCGAGCAGGAGGTCGACCTCGCCAAGCGCATCGAGGCCGGCCTGTACGCCGAGCACAAGCTGGAGAGCGAGGACCTCTCCCCCGCCGTGCGCGCCGACCTGGAGTGGGTCGCCGCCGACGGCCGCCGCGCCAAGGCCCACATGCTGGAGGCCAACCTCCGGCTCGTGGTGTCGGTCGCCAAGAAGTACTCCGACCGCGGCCTGTCGCTGCTGGACGTCGTCCAGGAGGGCAACCTCGGCCTGATCCGCGCCGTGGAGAAGTTCGACTACTCCAAGGGCTACAAGTTCTCCACCTACGCGATGTGGTGGATCCGGCAGGCGATCCAGCGCGGCTTCGCCGACTCGGCCCGCACGATCCGGCTGCCCGTGCACGTCCTGGAGATGCTCAGCAAGCTGAGCCGCGTCGAGCGCGACATGCACCAGCGCCTCGGCCGCGAGCCCACCCCCGAGGAACTGGCCGCCGAGCTGGACAAGAGCCCCGAGCAGGTCCGCGAGCTGCTGCGCACCAGCCGCCAGCCGATCAGCCTGGACTCCACCATCGGCGAGGACGGCGAGACCCGCATCGGCGACCTCATCGAGGACACCGACAGCCCCGAGGCGTCGGAGCTGGTGGACCGCCAGCTCATGGCCGACCAGCTGCGCCGCACCCTCGACATCCTGTCCCCGCGCGAAGCCAAGATCATGGCGATGCGGTTCGGGCTGTACGATGGGACGCCGCGCACGCTGGACGAGATCGGCAAGGCCCTCGGCCTGACCCGCGAGCGGATCCGGCAGCTGGAGAAGGAGTCGCTGTCCAAGCTGCGGCACCCCAGCAACGCCCGCCCGCTGCTGGACTTCGCCGTCTGACCCGGCACCCGGCCCGGCACGCGAAGGGCCCGCGGGACCGTCACGGTCCCGCGGGCCCTTTCGCATCGCGCGGCGGCGGTCAGCAGCCCCGGGCGGCGAACGCCAGGAACTGGGTGGCCTCGCTCTGGTCGAAGTTGTCGTCGGAGCCGACCACCAGCGTGCACTCCCCCGACCTCAGGCGCGGCCCCCACGCCAGCGCCTCCAGGTTCTGCGTGGGGTCGGCGTAGCGGCCGAGGTCGGCGACGAGGCGCTTGCGCGCCGGGCGGAACCGCCCGCCCTGGGCGAGGCCGTCGCGGCGCAGCACGTCCGTGGCGCCCCTCACGTCGAACTCGTACAGCCGGACCTTGTATCCGACGCCTTCGAGCCAGGACCGCTCCAGCGCCAGGAACCGGTGGTCGCCGGCGGCGAGGATCTCCGAGACGCCGCTGTCGGCGGCGCCGGTGGGCGGCTTCGGCGCGGCCGGGAGCCGGTCGACGGGGTAGGCGTACTGGGCGGCCACGCGTCCGGCGCGGTCCCACAGGGTGAGGCGGGTCGTGGCGCCGTGCCGGACGGTCGGCGGCTCCCCGTCCTCGTACCGGGGGCCTTCGACCATCGCGGCGATGCCGTGCGGGGTGAGCGTCAGCGCCTCGAAGCCGGCGTTGCGGCGCGGCCCCCGGTGCTCGGCGGTCAGCCGCAGCGACGGCGGAAGGGGCAGGGCGCCGGCGTACCGGCCGTCCCGCCCCGCCCACCGCAGCGACATCGGCGCCAGGGGGATCCCCTCGTGGGTCTCGTCCGGGCGGTCGCCCTCGTTGCCCCACAGGACGCGCCGGGACCGAGCGTCGAAACGGATCGTCTCCGGATCGACCGACCCCGGTTTGCCGAACGCGGGATAGGGGTGGCCGTCCGGGCCCCGCAGCGTGGACACCCCGGTGATCCTGACGCCGGTGAACGCGCCGGTGGCGGGGTCGATGGCCAGGCGGCCGGTGTAGAACCGGGCCGGGTCGTAGCGCCACCGGTCGTCGGAGACCAGGTACCAGGTCCCGGTGCGCGGGTCGCGGTCGATGCCCGACAGCCCGCCGACCGTGGTGCCCCTGAACTTCGCCATGTGCGGCAGGCGCCGCTCCCCCAGGAACCGCGTGATCCGCAGCCCCGGCGCCGCGGCCGCCGGCCGGGCCTTGTCCGCGGCCGCCGCGCGGACCGGTCCGTCCAGGGTCGCCGCGCCCGCCACCGCCGCCAGGACGGCGGCCGTCGCCGCCGCCCCGCGCCATATCGTCCTGTGCCCGTTCACGTTGTCTGCTGTCACCCTTCGCATCCGACCGAGCGCGCTGCGTTCGCGCACGCGGTCAGTATCCTTCATCACGGTGGGTGACGGCGGCGTTTTCTCAGTCGGCGCGGCGGAACTCCAGGATGGCCACGCCCATCAGCCCCACGCCCATGCCGAGGACGAGGAGGATCTCCAGCCAGATCGGGACCACCCAGCCGCCCCAGGTGACGCCCGGGTCGAACGTCCGCATCAGCTGCGGCGAGACGTCCAGGTGGGAGAACACCGCGTGCCGCAGCGGGTCGACGGCGTAGGTGAGCGGGTTGAACCGGGTCAGCACGGTCAGCCACGCGGGGAGCCCGCTCAGCGGGTAGAGGGCGCCGGACAGGAACATCATCGGCATCATCGCCATCTGCATGAGGCCGAAGAACGACTGCATGCTGGTGATCCGCGCGGCCATCATGACGCCGAACCCGGTGAGCGCGAACGCCCCGATGAACATCAGCCCGAGCAGCTCCAGCAGCAGTCCCGGGTCGTAGGGGACCCCGGCGAGACCCGCCAGCAGCACGATCACCGCGCCCTGCAGGGTCGCCACCAGGGCGCCGCCGATGCACTTGCCGACGACGATGGCGCCGCGGCTCACCGGGGCGACGAGCATCTCGCGCAGGAACCCGAACTCGCGGTCCCACACGATCGACCCGGCGGAGAACATCGCGGTGAACATCACCGACATCGCGCACACGCCGGGGAAGATGAAGGTCTTCAGGTCGACGGTCCCTGCGGGGCCGCCGCCGCTGGCCATCAGGTTGGACAGCCCGGTGCCCATGACCAGCAGCCACAGCACCGGCTGGACGAGCCCGGACACCATCCGCAGCTTGTCGCGCCAGAACCGGATGAGCTCCCGGTGCAGGACGATCTTCACGGCGCGCAGGTCCTGCCGCAGGCCGCGCTCGGGCACCCTGACCCGGACGACCCCGGCGCCCGCCGCCCTTTCGGCCGTGTTCGCCATCGTCACCTCCTCATCGCGCGCATCGCGACGCGCATCCCGTCGCTCGCCGAGGCCTCGGCGTCGCGGATCGTGGTGCCGGTGTAGGACATGAACACATCGTCCAGGGACGGCCGCGCCACGTTCACCGACCTGATCGGGACGCCCAACTCGGCGAACAGCCGCGGGACGAACGCCTCCCCGGAGGCCACCGAGAACGCGACCGCGCCCTCCGACACGACCGCCTCCAGCCCGAACCGGTCCCTCAGCGCGGCGATCGCGGCCTCGTCGTCGGCGGTCTGGATGCGGATCCGGTCCTTGCCGACGCCGGCCTTGAGCGCCTCGGGGGTGTCCAGCGCCACGATCCGCCCCGAGTCCATGATCGCGATGCGCTCGCAGAACTCGGCCTCGTCCATGTAGTGCGTCGTCATGAAGATCGTGATCTCCTCGGCCGCCTGCAGCTGCCGGATGTACTCCCAGATCGACGCGCGGGTCTGCGGGTCCAGGCCGACGGTCGGCTCGTCCAGGAACAGCACCCGCGGGGAGTGCAGCAGACCGCGCGCGATCTCCAGGCGGCGCTTCATCCCGCCGGAGTAGGTCTGCACCAGGTCGCGGCGCCGGTCCCACAGGTTGACCATCTCCAGCACCTGCCGGATCCGGTCGGCCGTCAGCGAGCGCGGCACCCCGTACAGCTCGGCGTGGAATCGCAGGTTCTGCTCGCCCGACAGGTAGCCGTCGAGCGTCGGGTCCTGGAACACCAGCCCGATGTTGCGGCGGACGTCGTCGCGCTCGCGCGCCACGTCGTGGCCGGCGACCCGCGCGCTGCCTCCGCTCGGGCGCAGCAGCGTGCACAGCATGTTGATCGTCGTGGACTTGCCCGCGCCGTTCGGGCCGAGGAATCCGAAGATCTCCCCTGGCCGCACGGTGAAGTCGATCCCCCGCACGGCCTCCACGTCGCCGAACCTCTTGGTCAGGCCGTCGACCTCGACGGCCGGTCCCCCGTCCGGCATGGGGGCCTCCCTCCGCGATGGAGTAAACACCCATATTTTGGGCTATCCAACGGTAGGGATAACCTATTTCTCAGGTCAAGAGAAAAAGGACCTGCCAAGGACCCCGAGGGAGCAGTCGTGGAGGACCGGCCCGATCCCCTGTGCGCGTCGCCCACCTACCTGCTGTTCGAGACCGGGCGGCTCGTGCGGCGCACCTCCGCCCGGATGTTCCCCGACCAGCCGGGGCTGCCCCATCTGCTGGTGCTGTCGTGCGTGGCACGGCAGGGGCCGCTGTCGCAGCGGCAGGTCGCCGAACGGCTGCGCATGGACGCCGGCGACCTCGTCGGCATCGTGGACGCGCTGGAGAGGGCGGGCCACGTCCTGCGCCGCCGCGCCCCCGAGGACCGGCGCCGGTACGCGCTGGACGCCACCGAGGACGGGCGGCTGTTCCTCGGCGCGTGCCTGGACAACCGCGCCCGCCTCGACGACGCGCTGTTCGCGCCGCTGTCACCCGACGAGACACACCTGTTCAAGGAGCTGCTGCTGCGGATCCTGGCCCACCACGACGACCGGTTCGCGGGCGCCCCGGATCCGCGGCGCCGGCGGGACGGGGCGGGTCAGCGGACGGGCGCCGGGATGGCGAGCGGCAGCACGGCCTCGTCGTAGCGGCGCAGGACCAGCCGGGCCGCCGCGCCGTGCGCGCCGAGCGGCGCGGCGACCACATCGGCGCCGCAGGCCCGCATCCGGTCGTGGAACCGGCCGGGCGCCAGCAGGTAGGACGCCACGGCGATCCGGCGGGCGCCGCCCCTGCGCAGCCCCGCGACGACCTCGTCCAGCGGCGGGCCTCCCGCCGCGACGAAACCGTGCGGGACGGGCCACCCGAGCCGCCGCGCCAGCAGCCGGGCGGCCGCGCGCACGTCGGCGGCGCCCGCCGGATCGGCGGACCCCGCCGCGCCGAGGACGACGGCGTCCCGGCGGTGCGGCGAGGTCCGGTCCTGCTCGGCCAGCCGGGCGGCCAGCGCCCCGGCCAGCAGCGCGTCCGGGCCGAGCGGCCGGGACGTCACCGCCCCCGGCAGCAGGCGCCCCGCCCGGCCGGGGACGTCGACCAGCGCGTGGTACCCGCGCGCCAGCAGCAGCGGGACCACGACCACCGGGCCGCCGCGCAGTCCCTCCGCCGCCTCCTCCAGCGACGGCTCGGACAGCTCGCCGTACGCCTCGGCCACCCGCAGGCCCGGCCGCATCGCCCGCACCCGGTCCAGCAGCGCCCGCACCACCGCGGGCCCCGCCGGGTCCCGGGTGCCGTGCGCGACCGCCAGCAGCGCGGGCGCCCCGGCGACGGCCTCAGCCACCGGCGCCCGCCGGGAGCCGGTCGATGATCCGCGGGTCGCACGCCAGCCGGTAGCCGCGCTTGACGACGGTCTCGACGATGCCGGGCCGGCCGAGGCCGCGCCGCAGCCGCGCCACCGCCATCTCCACCGCGTGCTCGTCGGCCTGCGGGCGGGCCTCCCGGGGCCGCGCCTCCCGCGCCCAGGCGTCCCTGATCCCGGGTGCGACGGCCAGCCGGCCCGGCAGCACCCCGCACAGCTCCGCGCGCGACACCACGTGCCCGGGGCGCCGCGCGAGGGCCCGCAGGATCGCCATGGGCGCGGGGGCGATGGGCCGCAACTGGCCGTCCAGGACGACGGCGTGCCCGCGCAGCTCCAGCGAGAACCCCCGCACCAACAGCCGCCGCGACCGGCGCCGCGGCAGGTCGGCGACCAGGGCCCGTACGAGCGCGCCGAGGCGGGCGCGTTCGGGCTGCACGGTCGGGACGCCGCGGTCGGTGAGGGCCTGCGCGGTGACCGGGCCGACGCACGCCGCCACGACATGGGTGCGCATGGCCTCCAGCAGGGCCTCCTCGAGGTCGTCCTCGGCGGCGACGGCGAGCGTCGCGGCGACGGCCGGAGCGCTGGTGAAGGTGATCGCGTCGATCGTGCCCGCGACCGCCTGCCCGACGAGGCGGCGCAGCTGCGTGGAGTCCTCGGACCGCGACCACCGGTACACCGGGATCTCGATCACCTCGGCGCCGGCCGCGCGCAGCGCCGCGATCAGCTCCGGCTGGCGCTCCCCGTACAGCTGCACGGCCACGCGCGCCCCGGCCGGTTCCCGGTCCAGCAGGTGCCGGATCACCTCGGCGCACTCCTCCGAGTCCGGCGACCAGCGCTCCTGCAGTCCCGCCGAGCGGATCGCGCCGCGCGCCTTCGGGCCCCGCGCCAGGATGTCGGTCTCGGCCAGGCGGGCGATGAGGGCGTCGCGCATGCCGTGCCCGTCGGCCGCCTCCAGCCACGCCCGGAACCCGATCCCGGTCGTGACCACGACGTGGTCGAGCGGCCCGGCGAGGCACGCCCGGGTGGCCTCCAGCAGCTCGGCGTCGTCGGCGAGCGGGACCAGGCGGATGGCGGGCGCCAGCACGACCCTCGCCCCCCGCCGCTCCAGCAGCGTCGCGAGCTCCTCGTGGCGCCGGGCCGCGGTCACGCCGACGGCGAACCCGGCCAGCGGCTCACTGCCGGTGCTCATCGGTGAGCGCCACCTCCACCCGGTCCCCGGAGCGGCGGACCGGGAAGGTCGGCAGCGCCACCCGGGGGTCGTCCAGGCACGCCCCGGTCCGCAGGTCGAACACCTGCTTGTACATGGGGGACGCGACGGTCGGCGCCTCGTCCCTGGTGCCGAGGATCCCCCGCGACAGCACATAGGCGCCGCTGAACGGGTCGAGGTTCGACAGCGCGTACAGGCCGCCGTCGAAGGTCCGGAAGATCGCCACCTGCGTGCCGTCCACCATCGCGCAGGCGCCCCGCTCGGGGGTCAGGCCGGCGTAGGAGCAGATGTCGAACCAGCGGGCCGCGGGGCGGCCCGCCCGCTCCCTGACGATCGTCGCTTCGGGTGTCGTGGTCATCGCGCGGCAACCTCCTGGCGGGGAACTGTCCGATGGTCCGATACTCGGAAGGGGCGGTTTCGCGGTTGGGTCTCCTTTGTCACCGCCGTGTTAAAAGAGGCTCACCGTGTGCCGGGGGCGCCGTCCCCCTCGACGGGCAGGGGCAGCAGGCGGACGGCGCACACCTTGAACTCCGGCATCCGCGAGACCGGGTCCAGCGCGGGGTTGGTGAGCAGGTTCGCGCGGCCCTCCCCCGCCCAGTGGAACGGGATGAAGACCGTGTCGGAGCGGATCGCGCCGGTCAGGCGCGCGGTCACGGTGGCCGCGCCCCGGCGGCTCTCCACCCGCACGCCGGCGCCTTCCTCGATGCCCAGGCGCCCGGCCAGGTCGGGGTGCAGCTCGACGAACGGCCCCGGCGCCGCCTCGGCCAGCGGCCGGACGCGCCGGGTCTGCGCACCCGACTGGTACTGCGCGAGAACGCGCCCGGTGGTCAGGTACACCGGGTAGTCGGCGTCGACGTCCTCGGCGGCGCCGCCGTGCTCGACGGGGACGAAACGCGCCCGCCCGTCCGGGGTCGGGAAGCGGTCAAGGTAGGGCCTCGGCGTGCCCGGGTGGTCCGGCGACGGGCAGGGCCAGAACACCCCGCCCTCGGCCTCGATCCGCTCGTAGGTGATGCCGGAGTAGTCGGCGATGCCGCCCGCGCTGGCGCGGCGCAGCTCTCCGAACACCGCCCGCGGGTCGGTGCTCCACTTCCCCGGCGCCTTGAGCCGCTCGGCGAGCGCGGCAAGGATCTCCAGGTCGGTGCGCACGCCGTCCGGCGGGCGGACGGCGCGGCGGCGCCGCAGCACCCGGCCCTCCAGGTTCGTCATCGTCCCCGATTCCTCGGCCCACTGCGCGGTCGGCAGGACGACGTCGGCGCGCCGCGCGGTCTCCGACGGCACGAAGTCGGCCACCACCAGCAGATCGAGCGCGGCGAGCCGCTCCTCCACCGCCGCGGCGTCGGGCGCCGACACGACCGGGTTGGACCCGAAGAGCAGCAGCGCCTTCGGGCCGCCCGCGGTGCCGAGCGCCGACAGCAGTTCGTAGGCCGACCGTCCCGGCCCCGGCAGGTCCCCGGGGTCGACGCCCCAGACCCCGGCGACGTGCGCGCGGGCCTCCGGATCGTCGATCCTGCGGTAGCCGGGGAGCTGGTCGGCCTTCTGGCCGTGCTCGCGCCCGCCCTGCCCGTTCCCCTGCCCGGTCAGGCACCCGTAGCCGGAGCCCTCGCGGCCCGGCAGTCCGAGCGCGAGGGCCAGGTTGATGAAGGAGCTGACGGTGTCGGTGCCGCGGGCGTGCTGCTCGGATCCCCGCGCCGTGAGGACGTGGGCGCGGGCGGCCCGGGCCAGCAGCCGGACGGCCTCGCGCATCAGCGGCACGGGCACGCCGGTGATGCGCTCGGCGCGGTCGGGCCAGTAGGCGTTGGCGACCGTCCGGACGGCGTCGAACCCGGTGGTGCGGGCCGCGATGTACTCCTCGTCGGCCAGGCCCTCGGCGAGCGCCAGGTGCAGCAGCCCGTTGGCGAGGGCGATGTCCGTCCCGGGCGTCGGCTGCAGGTGCAGGTCGGCCTGGCGGGCGGTGGCGGTGCGGCGGGGGTCCACGACGATGAGGGCGCCGCCGCCCTCGCGCATCCGCGTCAGGTGCCGCATGAAGGGCGGCATCGTCTCGGCGACGTTGCCGCCCGCGAGCAGGACCGCGCCGGACGCCGCCAGGTCGGTGACCGGGCCGGGCAGGCCGCGGTCCATGCCGAACGCCCGCCCGGACGCCGCGGCGGCCGACGACATGCAGAACCGCCCGTTGTAGTCGATCTGGGAGGTGCCGAGCGCGATCCGCGCGAACTTGCCGAGCTGGTACGCCTTCTCGTTGGTCAGCCCGCCGCCGCCGAACACCGCGACGGCGTCCGGCCCGTGCAGGTCGCGCAGCCGCCCGGTCTCGGCGGTGATCCGGTCGAGGGCCTCGTCCCAGCCGCACGGCTCCAGCGGCGCGGCCCGGCCCCGGCGCATCATCGGCGCGGTCAGCCGGTCGGGGACGGTGAGCAGCTCCGCCGCCGTCCACCCCTTCTGGCAGAGCCCGCCGGCGTTGGCCGGCACGTCATCGCGCGGCGTCACCCGCACGGGTTCCGAGCCGCCGTCGTGCAGGGTCATGCCGCACTGCAGGGCGCAGTACGGGCAGTGCGTGGGAGTCCCGGCCATGCGCCGAGACTCGGTCTGCCCGGTTTCGCCGCCGAGTCCCGGGTGTGACCCCGGCGTTAAATGGCGTTCACGCCGTGCGCCCCCCGATGTCAAGGGGTCCGCCCCACCGGGACGCGCTACGCCTTGACGAACGCGTGTCAAGCGTTGTCGATCCCTGTCATGGCCCATTCGTTGCCTTTTGCCCGGTTGTCGAACGGATTCATGGTGGCCCGGCGATCTCGCGGACGGATGCGGCCCCCGCCCTGGGACGGCCGGAACCGGTCCGGGGTGATCACGCTTAACCTCGGAGCATGCCCGACCTTGCCTACTACGCCTCCCTGCCGCGGGCCCGCGGCGCCGCGGCGGCCCTGCTGCTGGACGACCTGGGGCGGGTGCTGCTGGTCAAGCCCACCTACAGCGAGGGCTGGTTCCTGCCCGGCGGGGTGATCGAGGCAGACGAGTCCCCCCTGTCGGCGTGCGTGCGCGAGTGCGGGGAGGAACTCGGCCTCGTCCCCCGGCTGCACGGGCTGGCCTGCGTCGACTGGGGGTCCCCGCGCGACGACGGCGTCGACGCGGTCAACGTCTTCGTGTTCGGCGGCACCATCACCGGCGCGGAGATCGCGGCGATCCGGCTACCGCCCGAGGAACTGTCCGACCACATCCTCGTGGCGCCCGAGAAGGTCCCCGAACTCGCGCCGCCGCACGTGTCGCGCCGGATGGAGCCCAGCCTGCGGGCCATGGCGACCGGCAGCGCCGTCTACCTGGAGGACGGCCGCGAGCAGGCGTTCGGGACCGCCCGCGCCTGAGCCCGGGCCGGGCGGTCGCCCCGGCACCCCTTCCCCTACACCGGCACCCCTTGCCTACACCGGCACCGCCTACACCGGCACCGCGTCCTGGATCGTGCGGGCGCGTTCGGGCTCGGCGGCGCGGGCGCAGTGGGCGCCGCAGTAGAAATGCCCGCCCACGTCCACGCCGTGCCCCATGATGCGGCACTGGCAGTGCTCGCAGATCGGCGCCATCTTGGTGACCGCGCACTCGAACGAGTCGAACGTGTGCACCTGGCCCTGCGCGTGCACCTCGAACGCCATCGCGTAGTCGTTCCCGCAGACCTCGCAGGTTCCCATCGTCGTGCCTCCGTTCCCCCGCCGCCTCCCTCCGTGCCTACCCGGGCGCGCCCGGGTCTACCCCGCGCCTCACAGCGGGCGGGACACGCTGTGCAGCGGAGTTATCACTGCCGTACGACCGGTCACACACGCGCGAAACCCCGGATTCCTACGGTCGGGCCGTCCGAGCGACCCAAGGAGACCGACTGATGACCGCCACCACCGAAGCCGCGCGCGCCGAGCGCGCCCATCCGCTGAAGGGCCGCTGGATCGACGACTGGCGCCCCGAGGACCCCGCCTTCTGGGCCGCCGGCGGTGCCCGGACCGCCCGCCGCAACCTCGTGTTCTCGATCTTCTCCGAGCACATCGGGTTCTCGGTGTGGACGCTGTGGTCGGTGCTGGTGCTGTTCCTCGGCCCCGCCTACGGCATCGACCCGGCCGGGAAGTTCACGCTCACCGCCGTCCCCGCGCTCGTCGGATCGGCGCTGCGCATCCCCTACACCCTCGCCGTCGCCCGCTTCGGCGGCCGCAACTGGACGATCTTCAGCGCCGCGCTGCTGCTCGTCCCGGCGGTGCTCGCCGCGGTCCTCATCGAGCCCGGCGTCTCGTTCACCACGCTGCTGGTCCTGGCGGCCGTCGCGGGCGTCGGCGGCGGCAACTTCGCGTCCTCGATGGCCAACATCAACGCGTTCTACCCGCAGCGGCTCAAGGGCTGGGCTCTCGGGATCAACGCGGGCGGCGGCAACCTCGGCGTGGCCGTCGTCCAGCTCGTCGGGCTGGCCGTCCTCGCCACCGCGGGCAAGGACCACCCCGGCCTCGTCGCGGGCGTCTACATCCCGTTCATCGTCCTCGCCGCCCTCGGCGCCGCGCTCGCCATGGACAACCTCGCGCACGCCCGCAACGACGGGCGGGCCATGCGGGACGTCTGCCGGGACGGCCACACCTGGATCATGTCGGTGCTCTACATCGGCACCTTCGGGTCCTTCATCGGGTTCGGCTTCGCGTTCGGGCAGGTCCTGCAGGTGCAGTTCAGGGCCGAGTTCGACACCCCGATCAAGGCCGCCTACCTGACGTTCCTCGGCCCCGCGCTCGGGTCGCTGATCCGCCCCGCCGGCGGGTGGCTCGCCGACCGGATCGGCGGCGCGAAGGTCACCTTCTGGACCTTCGTGGCGATGGCCGTCTCGGCGGTCCTCGTGCTCACCGCCTCGCAGCTGGGGTCCCTCGCCCTGTTCCTCACCGGATTCGTGCTGCTGTTCGCCTTCAGCGGCCTCGGCAACGGGTCCACCTACAAGATGATCCCGGCGATCTTCAGGGCGAAGGCGCAGGCCGGCGTCGCCGACGGCGGGGACCCGGACGCCGCCGAGCACGAGGCCCGCCGCCTCTCCGGCGCGCTGATCGGCATCGCGGGCGCCGTCGGCGCGTTCGGCGGCGTGCTGGTCAACATCGCGTTCCGGCAGTCGTTCCTGACCTACGGGACGGGCGACGGCGCCTACATCGCGTTCATCGCCTTCTACGCCGTGTGCTGCGCTCTCACTTGGCTGGTCTACCTGCGGGCCCGCCCGGGGAGGCCGGCGGGCGTCTGACGGCGGACTGCCGCCCCGAACGCCGTCGCCGCGCCCGGCCGGGCCCCTCCCCGGGGTCCGGCCACCGCGGCGAGCGGCCCGAGGAGCGCAGCACCGCCTCCCACGCGTCCCCCGGCTCCAGCGGCAGGTGCGGGACGCCCCAGTGCCAGGCCGGCACCAGCAGGTCCGGGTCGCGCGGCCGGTAGTCGGTCCCGATCGCGCGGGCCATGTCCCAGGCGTGCAGGTGCCACTCCACGCACGCCGCGCCCGCGTGGTCGCCGACCGTGTACTTGGTGCCCCGGTAGATCAGATGCGTCCGGTCCCACATGTCGGGCATCAGGTCGGCGTACGCCCCCGCCGAGACCCCGAACGCCAGGATCCGCTCCGGGCCGGGCTCGGGCGGCAGCACCGCCAGCTCCGCCGCGTTCTGCCGCGCCTGCTGCCTGATCAGCACCGCCGTGGCGGCGTCCTGGGCGAACAGTTTCGCCAGCCGGCTGTCGGGCGCGTCCTGGAGGTACTCCAGGAAGTTCTCCGCGACGCACCGCAGATGCCCCGCCAGATCGATCAGTTGCCAGTCGGCGCAGGGAGTCGGCACGTCCCAGTCCGCGACGGTCTCCGCCAGGGCGATGATCGCCTTCACCCCGTCCTGGTAGGACTCCAGTACGCGGCACCGGTCCGGCGGCGTGCGCTCCACGTGACATCCCCCAACGTCCAGAGCACCCTGTGCCCTCCCCGCCGGGACGCGCCGGCGCCCGTCACGCTGGCGCGACGTGCGGCGCGAGCACCCCCGGCGTTCCCCAGAGAGGGCAGACTCTCAAAGTTCGGTGGCCCGTGCCACCCGGTGACGCCGTGTCGCCACGCGTCCGCGGGAGCTCACACGCGCGCCGTGGGCCGCACCCTGAAGCTCAGCCGGTGCGCCTCCCGCGCCGTGCGCAGCCGGTCGACCTCGTCCGTCCACGGGCGCACCGCCGGGCGCGCCTTGGCCTTGCGGTAGGCGATCTCGGCGGCGCGGCGCGCCTTGGCGTCCTGCGCCTCCGTCGAGTACACCTTCGGGCCCATCGCGGCCCGCTCGGCCGCCTCGGCGGCGACGAGCACGGCCGTCATCGCCCGGTCGAACGCGACCGTCAGCTCCCGCAACTCCGGCTCGGCGGCGCCGGCCGCCTGCGCGTCCCGCAGCGCCCGCTCCGCGTCGCCCGCCGCCGCGAGCCGGTCGTCGTACTCGGCGGCCAGCCGCTGGTCGGCCTCGTACGGCTCCGCGACGTCCTTGCTCACCCGGCGGCCCAGCGGCATGGCGGTACTCCCTCGACGGTCGTGCAGTGTTCGATCGACGTAAGCGTACGCGGGCTCCCGGCGTGTTGTGGCGGCGGACACCCGGCTTCGGCCCTTTACGTAGTAAGGTCTCTCCTCATGGTCAGGCAGCCCAGCATCAACGCCCAGAACCGCGCCCCGCTGACCACCGAGCGGATCGTCGAGGCGGCCCTGCACATCGTGGACGGCCAGGGACTCGGCCGGCTCACCATGCGCCGGCTCGGCGACGCGCTGGAGGTCGAGGCGATGGCGATCTACCACCACCTCCCCCGCGGCAAGGAGCAGCTACTGGACGGGCTGGTCGCGCACGTCGCGGCGGCCCCGGCCGACACGTCGGCCTCCGGACGCTGGCAGGACGTCCTGCGGGCGTGGGCGGGCGGCTACCGCGAACGCCTGCTGGCCCACGCGGGCGTCCTCCCCCTGGTCGTCACGCGCCGCAACCCGGCCGCGCTCACCGCCACCCTCGCGTCGTTGCGGGAGGTGCTGCGCCGCGGCGGCGTCGCCGAGGACGCCGCGGCCGTCGCCGCGCACACCCTGCTCGGCTACGTGATCGGCCACGCGGCCCTCGAGGTGCGCGGCACCGCCGAGGACGGCGCCGCCGCCCGGATCGCCTCCGGCGAGGGCGGCGAGGCCGGCGCGGTCGACTGGGACGCGCGCTTCCGCGCGGGCCTCGGCGTCGTCCTCGGCGGCGTGCGCTAGGAGCGGTCAGTCCTCGATGAGGATGATCTCAAGGTGCCGGGGGCCGTGGGCGCCCTCGACCCGCGTCGTCTCGATGCCGTAGGTGGCGGACGGCCCGCTGATCCACGTCAGCGGGCGCGCCGGGTCGAGCCGCCCGACCGCCTCCGGGACCGTTCCGACGATCTGGTCGGCGTGCACCACGCACAGGTGGTAGCCCGGGACGAGGGCGAGCGCCCGCCTCCCCTGCGCCCGGCCGCCGTCGAGGACGACCGTGCCCGTCTGCGCGACGGCCACCGCGCAGCCGGTGACGACGCCGTCCGCCGCGGCGAGCGTGTCGAGGTCGACCGCCGGGGCATCGGCCAGCGCCCGCACGCCGTCCAGCTCGGCGAGCCACCCGAAGGGCAGGTCGGCCGGGACCACGATCTGCTTGGCCTCCCTCCCCCACAACGCGGCCGCCACGGCCGTGCCCGCCTCGTCCGCGCCGACGTGCCGGACCGCCGCGCGGTTGTCGGCGACCCGCTCGGTGAACAGCGCGAGGACGTCGGCCCTGGTCTCGGCGTCGGCCGCGGCCAGCCGCCGGGCGTAGCCGCGCGGCACCGGCGGACGCGCGCCCCGGGACCCGGCGAGCGCCTCGCGGACCCGGCGCAGCACCTCCTCGCGCGAGCTCATGCCCGCGTCCTGTCCCACCAGCCGCGGAAGCTCTCGGGCGGCGGCGCGGGAAGGTCGCGGGCCTCGGTCCACTTGCCGAGCAGGCCGGGGAGGCGGCGGATCCGCCCGCCGCGCGACAGCAGCCGCGCCCACCTGGCGCCGCGCCGCACCGCCGCCTCGTGGCGGCGCGGGTCGCCCATCGTCCAGGCGAGGCCGCGCATCAGCGCCATCTCGGGCGTCGGGACGGGACGCCGCCGGCGCGACTCCACCACCTTCCCCCGCAGGTGCACCAGCATGTCCGGAATGTCGATCTTTACCGGGCAGACGTCGGCGCAGGCACCGCAGAGCGTGGACGCGTAGGGCAGCGAGGCGTCGGCGGCGCTCTCCACACCGCGCGTCAGCGGGGTGAGCACCGCGCCGATCGGACCGGGATGGACGGGCCCGTAGGGGCGCCCGCCCGTCCGCTCGTAGACGGGGCAGACGTTCAGGCAGGCCGAGCAGCGGATGCAGCGAAGGGCGGCGCGGCCGACCTCGTCCGCGAGGGCGCGGGTGCGGCCGTTGTCGAGCAGGACGAGGTGGAGGGCGCGCGGCCCGTCGCCCGGCGTGACACCCGTCCACGACGAGACGTACGGGGTCATCCGGTCGCCGGTCGACGAGCGCGGGAGGAGCTGAAGGAACACCTCCATGTCATCCCATGTCGGGACAACCTTGTCGATACCGGCGACGCTGATCAGCGTCTCGGGGAGCGTCAGGCACATCCGCGCGTTGCCCTCGGACTCCAGCAGGACCAGCGTGCCGGTCTCGGCCACCAGGAAGTTCGCGCCGGTGACCGCGACGCGGGCGCGCAGGAACCGGTCGCGCAGGTGGGCGCGGGCGGCGGCGGCCAGCGCCTCGGGGTCGTCGGCCAGGCCGGGCCCGGCAGCCGGGACCGCGCGCCGGAACAGCTCCGCGATCTCCGCGCGGTCACGGTGCGCGGCCGGGGACAGCAGGTGGGACGGCGCGTCCTCGCCGAGCTGCACGGCCATCTCGGCGACGCCGGTCTCGCGGACGGTCACGCCCGCGCGGGCCAGCGCGTCGTTCAGGCCGATCTCCCGCGTCGTCGCGGAGGCCGCCTTGACGACCTCCTTGGCCCCGGTCGCGCGGACCAGGCCGGTGACGACGCGGCGCGCCTCCGCCGCGTCCGCCGCCCAGTGCACGGTGCCGCCGGCCTCGGTGACGGCCCGCTCCAGCTCCTCCAGGTGGGAGTCCAGGTCGAGCAGCGCGTCGTCCTTGATCGCGCGCCCGGCCTCGCGCAGGTCCTCCCAGTCGGCGGTCTCGGCCGCCGCGGCGGCCGCCCGCCCCCGCAGCGCGGCCGTCGCGCCGCGGAGGTTGCGGCGCATCCGGGTGTCGGCCAGTTCCGGCCGCGCGGCGGCGGCGAACTTCGGCCTCGGCGCCGGGACGGGCCCGCTCCTGCCTGAGGAGGACGGCGTCGTCCCCGGAGAGGAGGCCGTCACGCCGGCCCCGTCTCCGCGAGGATCTCGGCCAGGTGCATCGTCCGGACCCCGCCGCGCAGCCGCGACAGCGCGCCGCCGATGTGGGCCAGGCACGAGTCGTCGACCGCGCAGACCACGTCCGCGCCGGTGTCGCGGACGTGCCTGACCTTGTCGGCCACCATCGCGACCGACACGTCCGCGTTCTTCATCGCGAACGCGCCGCCGAACCCGCAGCACTCCTCGGCGGACGGCAGCTCCACCAGGTCCAGGCCGCGCACCGCGCGCAGCAGCCGCACCGGACGGTCGCCGACGCCGAGGGTGCGCAGGGACCGGCAGGACGGGTGGTAGGTGACCCGGTGCGGGAAGTACGCGCCGACGTCGGTGACCCCCAGGACGTCGACGAGGAACTCCGTCAGCTCGTAGACGGCGAGGGCCTCGGCGGCGCGCGCCAATCCGGGGTCGCGGGCCGTCCGGGCGATCTTCGGGTAGTCGTCGCGGACGGTCGCGGCGCACGACGCGGACGGCGCCACCACGACCTCGCAGCCCTCGAACGCGGCGGTGTGGGAACGGGCGAGCCCGGCCGCCTCGCGGTGGTAGCCGGCGGTCCAGTGGAACTGGCCGCAGCAGGTCTGCCCCGGCGGGAACGCCACCTCGTGCCCGAGCCGCTCCAGCAGCACGGTCACGGCCTTCGCGGTGCCGGGGAACAGCACGTCGTCGAAGCACGCGACGGACAGCGCGACCCGCACCGGCCTCACTCCCCCAACCCCTGCAAAGCCCGTTCCCCCGCCGAACATGGTAAGGGTTTCAGGCTCCGGCGGCGTGTCGTTCTTCGTCCGTTATCGCGCGGGAGGGACGCTACTGCGTGTCACCCCGGAGTGGGAGGGATCACACCCGTCCGGTACTCCGGTACCAAGGGACAACCGTCCCAACGGGCTATGGCCGGTGGGGGCGAACCACTCCACACTGGGGTGCGTCAGAACAGGAAAGCACCACGACCTACCAGTAGTTGAGACCGGAGGCACGCCATGTGCCCGCACCAGCCGCCTTGTCCCTCCCACAACGCACCCGACCGCGACGCCGCACGCACGCTGGCCTCGCACCCCGAACAGGGGTGGAGCCTGCTGTGCAACGGGGTCGTGCTGTTTGAGGACACCGGTGAGCTGCTGCCCGACGGGGAAGTCATCGCGCCGCACCGGCCGACGGACGCGCAGGCCACGTCCGCCGCTTGAGCGGTCTCCACGGGGGACTAGTTCAAACGGGTGATCATCCTCGGGGGCACGCCCACCCACCACCGGCCTCTGGGCCCGCACCGGGCCCGGAGCCACTGTACTCCCGGCCCGTCCGCATCGGACGGGCCGCCCATCGTCTCAGCCACGGCTCCACCGCCCGGCCGACCGCCGCGGGGTCCTTGCCGAGGTCGTGCCGCTCCTTCGGCAGGATCGTGACCTGCGCCGCGTCCGCCGGGTCGGGGACGCCGAACGGGTCCCGGTCGCCGTTGACGACGAGGACCTCGACCCCCGCCGACCGCAGCTCGTCCACCCGGGTCTTCTCCGGCCTGCCCGGCGGGTGCAGCGGGAACGCCAGCGCCACCACGCCCGCCGCCCCGGCGGCCGCCGCCGTCCGGCACGCCACCCGGGCCCCGTTGCTGCGGCCGCCCTGCACCAGCGGGACGTCCCCGAACCTCTTCCGCAGGACCGCGACGACCTCCAGCCACGCCTCGTCCTGCTTGGCCGCCGGGCCGGGCGCCCGCCGCCCGGCGAGCCGGAACGGCTGCGTCACCCGGGCGACGGCGCCGCCGAGCCGCAGCGCCTGCGCCCGCACCGCCAGCAGGTCGGCCGCCTCCACTCCCCCGTTCGACCCGTGCGTGAGCACCAGCAGGAACGCCGGGTCGTCGACCACGTCCAGCACCATCTCGGCGGGCCCGTGCGCCGTCGCGACCTTCATGTGACTCACGGTAGCGGCAGCCGCGGATGAGCCGTGCGGCAGACTGGGCCCATGGAAACGATGACCGACAGTGAGTGGCGCGCGTTCGTCCTGGAGGGCACCCGCACCGGCAAGGCCGCCGTCACCCGCAAGGACGGGTCGCCGCACGTGACGCCGATCTGGTTCGTCCTCGACGGCGACGACCTGCTGTTCAACACGGGCCGCCACAGCGTCAAGGGCCGCGTCCTCGCCCGCGACCCTCGCCTGTCCGTCTGCGTCGACGACCAGACTCCGCCGTTCTCGTACGTGCTGATCCAGGCCGAGGCGTCCCTCGTCGAGGACCTGGACGAGGTGCTCCGCTGGGCGACCGTCATCGGCGGCCGCTACATGGGCGCCGACCGGGCCGAGGAGTTCGGGCGGCGCAACGCCGTCCCCACCGAGTACCTCGTCCGCGCCCGCATCACCAAGGTGATCGCCGAGCGCGCCATCGCCGGCTAGCCCTCGGTCCAGTCCGGGGCGGCCGTGCCCGTCGCCAGGCGGAACCGCTCGGCGAAGCTCTCGTGCAGCAGCGGCCCCCACCCGTAGTCGCTCGGCACCCGCACCGCCCTGCCGAGGGTCTCGCGGGCGTCGCCCGACCGGCGCTCGGCGTACCGGACGGCGAGCAGCGCGTACATGTGGTCGAGGGCGCCGAACGCCTCGCCGGCGAGGGCGGGGAGCGACCCGTCCGACACGGCGTGCTCGACGACCGGCTCCCACCACAGGTCGCCGTCGCCGTCACCGTCGTCGTCGGTGTCGCCGAAGTCGCGGCGCAGCCGCGCCCGCACCTGCCCCGCGGTGCCGGGCTCGGCGAGCCCCCGCCGCCATACCTCGCCCGCCTCGGCGCCCCGCCCCCGCAGCGGCAGCGTCCGCGCCAGCAGCTCGGTGGCCAGCGGCCCGAACTCCGGGTCGGGCGGCTCCTCCCCCAGCGCCGCGCCGAACGCGCCGATCGCCTGGTCGAGGTAGGAGATGCCGAGCGCGACGGCGAGCCGCCCGTAGGCGTAGGGGGCGGTGCCCCGGTCGATCAGCTTGAGCCCGGCGGTCAGGACCCGCTGGGCCCGGGCGGGCTCGTCGCGCTCCAGCAGCCGCTGGGCCAGGTCATGCGCGGCGGGCGGCCCGTACTCGGCGTCCCCGGTCGCGATCACCGCCTCCCAGTGGTCGCGGGCGGTGTCGAAGTCGCCGGCGTCGTCGGCGATCCGGGCGAGGGCCAGGTGGGCGGGCGGCAGGTAGGCGGGGTTGCCGAAATCGACCACGACCCTCCAGGCGGGCGCCGCCCGCTCGTGCTCACCGGCCCGTTCGTGGGTGAGGGCCAGGTGGTAGGCGGCGCGCGGCCCGTACTCGGGGTCGGCGGTGGCGATCGCGGCCCGGTCGGCCTCCCGGGCGCGCTCGACGTGCCCGGCGTCGTCCAGGACGACCGCCAGCCCCAGCGCCGCCCGCGCCCGGAAGGGGGTGTCGCCCAGCGCGAGCACCCTCTCGAACAGCAGCGCGGCCCGCTCCGCCTCACCGTTCTCGGCGAGGCCGCGGGCCTCCTCGCACAGTCGCGCCGCGTCGTCGGATACCGCGTCCGGAGACTCGATCATCGCTCTTCTGCCCTCTGGGGGTCGGGGTCCGCAAAGAGCGTAGCGATCCGCCCTCTCCGACCACCTCCCGACACCCCGAAACCCCCGCCATGATCACAAATCCGTTCGACCGGACCGTCCCAAGAGGCACAGAGGCCACAGCGAGACGCGGACGGCGCTCGACCACCGTCCCGGCCACCGGCGACCTGAACCACCGCGATCGCGCCCGGAGGCAGGTCCGAGCGAAGCGAGAACCTGATCGCGCAGCGGGTCGGAGCGATGCCAGCGATCACACGGGTTACTTCTGGGCAGGCGCCTGGGGGCAGCTGCCCAGAAGGAACTCAATCTTCATACGCCTCAGGGGGCGGGCAGGAGCAGACGAGGTTGCGGTCGCCGTAGGCCTGGTCGATGCGGCGGACGGGCGCCCAGTACTTGTTCTCCCGCAGGGACGGGAGGGGGTAGGCGGCCTCCTCGCGGCTGTAGGCGTGCTTCCAGTCGTCGGAGACGAGGCAGGCGGCGGTGTGGGGGGCGTTCTTCAAGGGGTTGTCCTCGGCGTCGTAGCCGCCGTCGGCGACGCGCTGGATCTCCCGGCGGATCTCGATCATGGCGTCGCAGAACCGGTCGAGCTCGGCGAGGTCCTCGGACTCCGTCGGCTCGATCATCAGGGTGCCGGCGACGGGGAACGACAGGGTCGGGGCGTGGAAGCCGTAGTCGATGAGGCGCTTGGCGACGTCCTCGGCGGTGATCCCCGTCTCCTTGGTGATCTTGCGGAGGTCGGCGATGCACTCGTGGGCGACGAGGCCGTTGCGGCCGGTGTAGAGGATCGGGTAGTGCGGGGCGAGGCGGGCGGCGAGGTAGTTGGCGCCGATGATGGCGCCCTCGGTGGCGGCGCGCAGACCGTCCGGGCCCATCATCGCGATGTAGGCCCAGGAGATCGGCAGGATGCCGGCCGAACCCCACGGGGCGGCGGAGATGGGGCCGACGCCGGTGCCGGGGCCGGCCTCCTCGCGCAGCGGGTGGTTGGGCAGGAACGGGGCCAGGTGCTCGCGGACGCCGATCGGGCCGACGCCGGGGCCGCCGCCGCCGTGCGGGATGCAGAACGTCTTGTGCAGGTTGAGGTGGGAGACGTCCGAGCCGAACTCGCCGGGGCGGGCCAGGCCGACGAGCGCGTTGAGGTTGGCGCCGTCGACGTAGACCTGGCCGCCGGCCTCGTGCACGGCCGCGCACACCTCGGTGATCGTCTCCTCGAAGACGCCGTGCGTGGACGGGTAGGTCAACATGATCGCCGCGAGCCGGTCGCCGTGCTCGCCGAGCTTGGCGCGCAGGTCGTCGAGGTCGACGTTGCCGCCCTCGTCGCACGTGACGACGACGACCCGCATCCCGGCCATGACGGCGCTCGCGGCGTTGGTGCCGTGCGCCGAGGACGGGATCAGGCAGACGTCGCGGTGCTCCTCGCCGCGGGAGGCGTGGTAGCCGCGGATGGCGAGCAGGCCGGCCAGCTCGCCCTGGGAGCCGGCGTTCGGCTGGACGGAGACCTTCGCGTACCCGGTGATCTCGGCGAGGAAGCCCTCCAGTTCGCCGATCAGCTCGACGTAGCCGGCGGCCTGGTCGAGCGGCGCGAACGGGTGGACGGCGGCGAACTGCGGCCAGGTGATCGGCTCCATCTCGGCGGTGGCGTTCAGCTTCATCGTGCAGGAGCCGAGCGGGATCATGGAGCGGTCGAGCGCGATGTCCTTGTCCTGGAGCCTGCGCAGGTAGCGCAGCATCGCGGTCTCGGAGCGGTGCGCGTGGAAGACGGGGTGGGTCAGGTAGGGGCTCTCGCGGCGCAGGGCGTCCGGGAACGCCTCGGGGACCTCGGGGACCTCGCCGGCCGCGGCGGCGCCGAATGCCTCCAGCACGGCCGTGACGTGCGCGGGCAGCGTCGTCTCGTCGCAGGCGATGGCGACCCGGTCGGGCCCGTCCGGGCGCAGGTTGACGCCGCGCTCGCGGGCCGCCGCGACGACCTCGGCGGCGCGGCCGGGCACCCGGGCCAGGACGGTGTCGAAGAACGAGTCGTGCACGACCTCGACGCCGCCGGCGCGCAGCCCCGCGGCGATCTCGGCGGCCCGGCGGTGCGTCCGCTGCGCGATCGCGGCCAGCCCCTCGGGACCGTGGTAGACCGCGTACATGCTCGCCATCACGGCGAGCAGGACCTGGGCGGTGCAGATGTTGCTGGTGGCCTTCTCGCGGCGGATGTGCTGCTCGCGGGTCTGCAGCGCCAGCCGGTAGGCGGTGGCGCCGTCCGCGTCGACGGACACGCCGACGAGCCGCCCGGGAAGCTGGCGCTGGATGCCCTCGCCGACCGCCATGTAGCCGGCGTGCGGGCCGCCGAACCCGTAGGGGACGCCGAACCGCTGCGCGGAGCCCACCGCGATGTCGGCGCCGAACTCGCCGGGCGGGCGCAGCAGCGTCAGCGCGAGCAGGTCGGCGGCCACGACGGCCTTGGCGCCGCGCTCGTGGGCCTGGGCGATGACCGGCTCCAGGTCGCGGACGGCGCCGGACGCGCCCGGGTACTGCAGCAGCACGCCGAAGAAGTCGCCGTCGGGGAGGCCGCGGGACAGGTCGGCGATGACGATCTCGATGCCGAGCGGGATGGCGCGGGTCCGGACGACCTCGATCGTCTGCGGGAGGGCGTCGGCGTCGACGAGGAACGTCCCGGGGTCCTTGCGCCTGGAGACGCGGTGCGCGAGGGCCATGGCCTCGGCGGCGGCGGTGCCCTCGTCCAGCATGGAGGCGTTCGCGACGGGCAGCCCGGTCAGGTCGCCCACCATCGTCTGGAAGTTCAGCAGGGCCTCGAGGCGCCCCTGGGAGATCTCCGGCTGGTAGGGCGTGTAGGCGGTGTACCAGCCCGGGTTCTCCAGCACGTTCCGCATGATCACGCCGGGGGTGGTCGTCCCGTGGTACCCGAGCCCGATCATGGACGTCAGGACGGTGTTGCGGGACGCCAGCTCGCGGAGCCGGTCGAGCGCGGCGGTCTCGCTCAGCGCGGGCGGCAGCTCCAGCGGCCGGGACGTGCGGATCGCGGCGGGGACCGCCTGGTCGATCAGCGCCTCGGCGCCGGAGTAGCCGATGGCGGCCAGCATCCTCGCCTGGTCGTCCGGTGAGGGGCCCACGTGCCGGTCGGCGAACGCCGACCGCGGATGCTGCGGCGCGGCCACAGGGGCGAAGAACTGGGCGGTCATGGAGGGCCTCCTGGCTGCTGCGGTCGCTCAGGTCCACCGCCGGCGCCCGGCCGGCGGCGGGTCTCCCCCTCTGTCATCGGCACCTGAGAGCTTCACCCGCGCGGCGGGGTTTCCCCTTCGGTGAGCCGTCCCGCCCCGCGCGCGGGGACCGACGGCTGCTTTCCAGAGGTGCCTCGCCCGAGCGGTCCTTTTGCCTGAGAGGTTCCGGGGATGTTGCCCCTTCGGCGCCCCACGCTGGCGGCGTGGGGTCTCTCCCGCACAGGGTCGACGGCATGTCCTGGGTCGAACCCTACCCAAAGGCGCGTCCGCGACGTCGTTCCGGCCCGCCGCAAGGGGCCGCGCCCTCCGGCGGCGAGGCCGTACCGGCGAGTATCATGTGCTGACTCACCTGGGACTCGACGGTCCCGGGCCGCACGGGGGCGGGGAGATGAGGCTGCGGGATGGACGCGCGTCCCGGCGGCGGCCCCGCGACTCGACGGCGCGCCGCCGGGTCTGGGACGCTGATCACGATGGCGGATGGTCAGGGCGGCGGTACGGCGTGACACAGACCCACGACGGAGCGGTGCGCCCGGCGCAGGGTGCGACCGCCGGCGCGCCCGTCGACGAGCCCGCCCAGCCGTACCGGATCCGCCGGCCCTCCGACGCCATCCGGTTCGCGGCGTCCGTGGTGGGGCTGGCGGCGGTGATGCTGCTGGTGTCGATCGCGCAGCAGACGACCCACGGCCTGCAGACCGACATCGCGCAGGGCACCGCGCACGCGCCGCGGCTGCTGCTGACGCTGGCGACGCTGGTGTCCAGCTTCGGGGTGCTGGCCGTGCCGATCGCGTTCGGGATCGAGCGGCTGTTCCACAAGGACGGCATGCGCGTCGCGATCGCGCTGCTGGCCGCGATGATCGCTTTCGGCATCACGGTGGGCCTGGACGACCTGGTGGTGCGGGCCGCGCCGGGCGGCGTGCTCGACTCGCTGATCTGGGGCGGCACCGAGACCGCGCCGGTGCACACCGACATCGCCCCGGTGATCGCGTTCGTCAGCGCGGTCGGGATGGCGGGCCGCGCCCGCTGGCAGGCCGCGACCTGGACCATGATCGGACTGGCGGCGCTGACGGGGCTGACCGCGTCCTACGCCTCCGTCGCCGCGCTGGCGGCCACCTACCTGCTGGGCCGCGCCATCGGCCACGGCACCCTCTACGCGGTCGGGACTCCGAACCCGCGCCCGTCCGGCGCGGCCGTGGTGGCCGCGCTCGAACGGCTCGGGCTGCACCCGCTGCGGGGGGCGCGCCTGGACGGCGCGCACCACGCCGACGAGACCCGCCGCTACGGCGTCGTCCTCGCCTCCTGCCCGCAGGAGGGGTACGGCGCCCGGCTCCCGGCGGGCCGGGGGCCGCACGGCGACTGGGACGTGGAGGTCCGCGTCCTGGACCGCGACCAGCAGACCGCCGGGCTGCTCTACCGGGTGTGGCGGTGGCTGCGGCTGCGCGGCGCCACGACGGGGCGGACGCTGCGGTCGCTGCGCCGTTCGCTGGAGCTGGAGTCGCTGATGGCGTACGCGGTGGACGCCGCGGGCGCCCGGACGCCGCGGCTGGTCGGCACGTGCGAGGTGGGCACCGAGGCGGCGCTGCTGGCCTACGAGCACGTCCCGGGGCGGCCGTTCGGGGACGCCCCCGACGAGGAGATCACCGACGAGCTGCTGGCGGACGTGTGGCGGCAGTTCCGCTCCCTGCAGGCGGGGCGGCTCGCGCACCGGCGCCTGGAGGACGAGGCCGTGCTGGTCGGCGACGACGGCCTCGCCTACCTCACCGACCTGCGGTCCGGGGAGACGGCGGCCGGCGACCTGGCGCTGCGCCTGGACCTCGCGCAGCTGCTCACCACACTGGCGCTGCGCGCGGGGCCGGAGCGGGCGGTGCGGACGGCGGCGCCGGTGCTGGGCGAGGAGGCCCTCGGCGGTGCGGTACCGCTGCTCCAGCGGGTGGCGCTGTCGCGGGCGACCCGCACCGCGCTGCGGCGTCACAAGGACCTGCTCACCCGCATCCGGGAGCAGATCGTCAGACTGAAGCCGGAGACGGAGGCGCCCCCGGCCAAGCTGGAGCGGTTCCGGCCCCGGACCATCGTCAGCATCGTGGCGCTGTCGGTCGCGGCGTACATCGTCATCCCGCAGGTGACGAGCCTGGACATCGGCCGTCTGGCGGCCACGGCGAGCTGGCACTGGGTCGCGGCGGCACTGGGGGCGGCGGCGCTCACCTACCTCGCCGCCGCGTTCATGCTGATGGGGTTCGTCCCCGAGCGGCTGCCGCTGGGCCGGACGGTCCTGGTGCAGCTGGCCGCGTCGTTCGTGAAGCTGGTCGCGCCGGCGGCCGTGGGCGGCGTCGCCGTCAACACGCGCTACCTGCAGCGCTCGGGCGTCCGGCCCGCCCTCGCCGTCGCGAGCGTGGGCGCGTCCCAGCTCGTGGGGATGGTCACCCACATCCTGCTGCTGGTGCTGTTCGGGTTCCTGACCGGTTCGACGGCGAAGGCGACGCAGGACCTGGCCCCGTCCCGGACGATCGTGTTCGCGGTGCTCGGACTAGGGCTGCTCGCGGGGCTCGCGCTGACGGTGCCGCGGGTGCGGCGGGTGGTCGCCTCGCGGCTCGGGGCCATGTTCTCGGGCGTGGTGCCGCGCCTGGTGGACGTGTTGCAGTCGCCGCGGAAGCTGTCCACCGGGATGGGCGGCACCCTGCTGCTGACGCTGGCGTTCACGCTGTGCCTCGACGCGTCGATCCGGGCGTTCGGCGGATCGCTGCCGTGGACGACGGTGGTGCTGGTGTTCCTCACCGCGAACGCGGTCGGGTCTGCGGCGCCGACGCCGGGCGGGCTCGGCGCCGTCGAGGGCGCCCTCACGCTCGCGTTGACGATCTCGGGGCTGACGGCGGAGACGGCCACGTCGGCCGTGCTGCTCTACCGGCTCCTGACGCTGTGGCTGCCGGTCCTGCCGGGGTGGGGGGCGTTCGCCCTCCTGCAGCGCAAGGAGGCGCTCTGAGGCCTGGCCTCAGCCGGTGCGGCGGGCGCGCCGCCGGTCGGCGAGTTCGTCGTGGTGGTGTCCGGCGGGGTCATCGTCGCCGGTGGAGGCGCGTTCAGCGGGCAGTTCCGCCAGACTGCCCTCCACCTCCTGCCACACCCGTCCGAGCGCGATGCCGAACACGCCCTGCCCGCCCTGGAGGAGGTCGACGACCTCGTCGGGTGAGGTGCACTCGTAGACGCTGACGCCGTCGCTCATCAGGGTGATCTGGGCGAGGTCCTGGACGCCGCGGTCGCGCAGATGGGAGACGGCCGTGCGTATCTGCTGCAACGAGACGCCGGTGTCCAGGAGCCGCTTGACGACCTTCAGGACCAGGACGTCGCGGAAGCTGTACAGCCGCTGGCTGCCGGACCCCTGCGCCGACCGCACGCTGGGCTCCACCAGCTTCGTGCGGGCCCAGTAGTCGAGTTGCCGGTAGGTGATGCCCGCCGCGGCGCACGCCGTCGGGCCGCGGTAGCCGACATCCTCCGGTGGCGCCGACACCTGGGTGTCGAAGAGCAGGCCCTGCTCTCCGGCACGGCGGGACGCCACGCGCCTGTCGGGGGTCGCCTTGCCCTCGCCGCTGCTCACCGCCACGCGGACCTCCGGCTTCTATCATCCCGCAGCGGTTCGTCAAGGGGGTTTGACGAATTACACCACGGGTGTTCCACCAGCACGGTAGGTGCCGGTCAGGGTGTGGTCAACGTTCATCGTCGGCGCGTCGCATGCCCGGATGAACCGGCTTCACGTGGGCAAACTGCGCACCTTCGCCACCCGCACAGTCCATACCCCGATGGTTCCCCCGCAAAAACCGCCAGGTCCGGCGCAATGGGCGACCAATCGCCCCATGGCATGAACTCGCACTCCAGAGTGACATACGCCACAGGATTCACCCGCCCCCGGGGCGGGCGCGAGGCGGCCTAACCGGCGCGGCCGAAGTCCTCCGGAGTGATCGTGTCGAGGAACTCGCGGAACTTCTCGACCTCGTCCTCCTGCTCGTCGGGGATGGCCACGCCGGCCTCCTCCAGCACGTCCTCGCTGGCGAAGATCGTGGCTCCGGTGCGCAGGGCGAGGGCGATGGAGTCGGACGGGCGCGCGCTCACCTCGACGCCGTTGGAGAAGATGAGGTCGGCGAAGAAGATCCCTTCGCGCAGCGCGGTGATGTTGACCGTGCGGAGCTGGACGCTCAGGGCGTCGAGCACGTCGCGGAACAGGTCGTGGGTGAGGGGCCGGGCCGGCAGCACCCCCTGCTGGGCGAAGGCGATCGCGGTCGCTTCGACCGCCCCGATCCAGATGGGCAGGTAACGATCGCCCTCCGTCTCCTTCAACAGGACGATCGGCTGATTGGAGGGCATCTCGACCCGGACGCCGACGACCTCCATCTGCTTCACTGCGGCTCCCTGCTGGTTCTCGCTGTCTCGATCACCACGTGCAGCGGATCGATTCCTGACCGAACCATGTAGCCAACGTACACCCAGGCTCGGACAGCTCGCGGCGCACGGGGGGCGGCAAAATCCTCCACCGGCCGCGCGATCAGTGGTCGAGGCTCTCGCGCAGACCCGCGCCTACCAGCGCGGCGTGCAGCCGGACCGACAGCGCGGCGATCTCCCGCGCGGTCTCGGCGGCCTGCTCGTGCGCGCCGCGGCTGCGGCGGCGCAGCTGCGGCGCGACCATCTGCTCGATCAGGCCGACCTGCCGGTCGGCGGCGGCCTTGACGGCGCGCAGATGCCGGACCTCGAAGCCGAACTCGCCGAGCGCGGCGGCCACGCGCGCGATGTTCAGCGCCTCGCCCTCGTAGTGGGTCCCGGTCCGGCGGACGAGGCCGTACTCCTCCAGGCGCGCGAGGAGGGCCTCGTCGATCCCGGCGCCGTCCAGGAGCTGCCGGCGGGTGAGCCGCACGGCGGGGTCCGGCGCGGTGGTGTCGGCGGCCACGAGCGTGCGGGGGCGCCGCCGGTCCGGCTCGGCCGGGCCCGGGGGGCGCGCACCGAGCGGCGGGACGCTCTCCCCGCGGTCGCGCGCCTCCAGGTGCTGCCTGATGACGCGCAGCGGCATGTAGTGGTCGCGCTGCGCGGTCAGGACGTACCGCAGGCGCTCGACGTCGGCCTCGCCGAACTTGCGGTAGCCGGAGGGGCTGCGCTCCGGCTCGACGAGCCCTTCGGACTCCAGGAAGCGGATCTTGGAGATGGTGATGTCGGGGAACTCGGGCCTGAGCAGCCCGAGGACGTCCCCGATCGTCATCGGGGACCGGGCCGGCTCCGCGCTCAAGGGCCCTCCCATCGTTCGCCGCGACCTCGCCGCGTTCCGTCAGCCGTGGGCCGGGTTGGTCAGGAACACCAGCCGGAACTTGCCGATCTGGACCTCGTCGCCGCCCGACAGCCCGGCCTGGTCGATCCGCTGCCGGTTGACGTAGGTGCCGTTGAGGCTGCCGGTGTCCCGGACGGAGAACGCGCCGCCCTGCCTCGCGAACTCGGCGTGCCGGCGGGAGACGGTGACGTCGTCCAGGAAGATGTCGCTCTCGGGGTGCCGTCCGGCGGACGTGCGGTCCTTGTCGAGCAGGAAACGGCTGCCGGCGTTGGGCCCTCGCTTGACGACGAGCAGCGCGGTGCCCGGGGGGAGCGCCTCCATCGCCATCTGGTCGGGCCCGGCCGGCTCCTCGGCGCCGGCGTCGGTGTCCAGCGCCTCGAACCCCCCGATGGAGATCGTGGACGTGGACTCGCCCGGCGACTCCCGGGGAGGCGGTGGCGCCGAACTCCTCAGCGGAGTGCCGCAGTTCGAGCAGAAGCGGGCATCATCCGGGTTGGCGTGACCGCACTGCGTGCAGTAGACGCTCGGCATCGATCGGCTCGGCCTCCTACCATCGGCGTGCCGCCCGCGAGCCACCCGCCGTAGCGGGGGCCGCCTGCGCCACGCGCATCCTTCACCCAACCCACGCCGGGGACCCGCCCCCGACCACGGTCTCCAACTCACCGCCCCGCTCACGCGACGGTCGCCGCAACTTACGCGGGTATTACCCGAGGGGTCAACTGGAACGGTGAACCGGCTGCACCAAACTACATTCGTCGATGATCGCAGGTCCATGCCGCCGCGCGGACCGCCGCGATCACGACGTTGCGGCCCGGCGTCCGTTCACCGTCCCCCCGTTCCCTCTAGGGAGACCGTACCGCGCCGACGGCCACCTTCGCGCGCCGGGTGATCAGGACGCGGGCCCCGGCGCCCTCCAGCGTGCGGACCAGGCCCCCCGGGATGTTGAGCGCCGTCGTCATCGTGTGCGGGTCGCCGATCGCCAGGAACCGGTACGGGGCGGTGAGGAGCCTGCCGTCAGCGCGGACGCCGTCACGGTCGTCCATAAAGTGGGTGTCGACGCCGGCGCGCACGTCGCCGACCTGGATGACCTCGGCCCCGGCGTCGCGGAGCTCCTCCAGGGCGTCCAGCAGGTTGAGGGCCCTCACGCCGCGGCCGGGGTCGTCGATGCGCAGCTCGATGCCGGGGCCCTCGGCCGGGAGCGTGCCCGCCAGCAGGCCGTAGGTGGTCGCCCGCTCGCGCGCCTCCTCCAGGGCCGTCCCGCCCTCGGCGTCGCGCTCCAGCCGGGCCTTCGTCTCCTCCAGGTCGCGCAGGTCGCCTCTCAGCCGCTCGGAGCGCTGGCCCAGGTCCGCCAGGATGCCGACGAGCTCGTCCTGCCGCGCGGTGGCGAACGTGGTGTCGCGCTCGGTCGAGCGCACCTGGGCGGCGACCGCGAACCCCAGCACGAGGCACAGGAGCCCGCCGACGAGCTGTCCCGGGCTGACGCGCGGGCGCAGCAGATCGGCGAGGGCGCGCAGCCCTCCGGGCTCCGGCGGATCCCGCTCCTCCCCGGGATCCTGCTCGTCCCCGGGAGCCTGCTCGTCCTCGGGAGCCTGCTCGCCCTCCGGGGCCCGCTCGTCGTCCGGTGCGGGCGCGTCGCGCCGGGTGACCTCGCCGCCGGTCATGCGCCGAACAGCTTCCGCCGGATGGCCGCCGCGTTGGAGAAGATCCGGATGCCGAGGACGACCACGACGCCGGTGGACAGCTGCGAGCCGACGCCGAGCTTGTCCCCGAGGAAGACGATCAGCGCGGCGATCACGGTGTTGCTGACGAAGGAGACCGTGAAGACCTTCTCGTCGAAGATCCCCTCCAGCCGGGCCCGGACGCCGCCGAACATGGCGTCGAGCGCCGCCACGATCGCGATCGGCAGGTAGGGCTGGAGCCAGAGCGGGACGTCCGGCTGGATCAGGAAGCCCAGCGTGACGCCGACCACGAGCCCGATCAGCGCGATCATCGCCGGTTCCCCCCTCCCCCGCTCATCCGCCGGCCCCCTCGCGGGGGACGGCGTACCGCAGCCGGACCGCGCCGGCGGCGGGCAGCCGCACCTCGCCCGAGCGGCGCGTGCCGTATCTGATCCCGAACCGGTCGCGCAGCGCCGCGAGCCGCCGGTCCGCGGGCGATCCGGCGAAGGCCGCCCGCAGCCGCCCGGCGTCGCCGAGCGCCGTGACCTCGTAGGGTCCGCCGAGCGGCCGGTAGTCGACCATGATCGCCTCACCGGCGGCGCGGATCGCGGTGGTCGGGGTGAGCCGCTGGCCGTTGACTCCGATGGCCCGCGCGCCCGCCGCCCACAGCCCGTTCACCAGGACCTGGAGGTCCTGATCATAGACCCGGCCGCCGTCGGCGGCGTGGCCCGGCGCGGCCGGGACCCCGCGCGGGGCGTCGTCCAGCGTGACCACGAGGCCCTCGCCGGCGACGGGGGTGGCGGCCGCCGCGGCGCCCGCCGCGGCCACGTCCCGCCGGACGCGGCGGCCCTCGGCGCTGCGGGCCAGCGCGGCGGCCCGGCGGCGCTCGGTGTCGGCCCGCAGCCGGACGAGCCGGCGCTGCAGGGCGTCGGTCTCGGCGGTGCGGGCGCGGATCTGGCCGACGAGCTCGGAGTGCCGCTCGGCGGCCACCGGTTCGCTGCGGTGCACCTCGACGCCGGCGACGGCGGCCAGCGCCCCGGTCAGGGCGAGGACGAGCAGGACGCCCGCGCCCCGGAGCCGTCCCGGCCGCGGCGCGGCCCGGCCGGAGGCGGCCCGCCGCGCCGCGGCCTCGGCGTAGCCCGGGTCGAGGTGCTTGCCGGCGAACAGGTCGGCGAGCAGCGACATGGAGGCGTCGGGGCGCCGGCCGGGCGGCCGCGCCCGGTCCCCGGGCCGCCCGGCCTGCTCCCGCCTATCGGGCTCGTCCTGGCGTGCGATCACCGGCCCATCATGGCAAGGACCGGTACATCGGCGCGGGCCGCGTCCCCCGGAGGCCCGGGGCGTGCCGGGTCCGGGCGCGGGCGCCTCAGGCGGTCGCGGGGCGCAGGCCGATGTGGACGGCGAGGGCGGCCAGCACCGAGCCCATCAGGTAGCGCTGGGCGCGCCGCCAGCCGGGCCTGCGCGCGAGGAAGGCGGCGATGGAGCCGGCGCCGAGCACGATGAGGGCGTTGACGGTGACGGCGATCACGACCTGGACGGCGCCGAGCAGCAGGATCTGGAGGGCGACGTGCCCGCGCCCGGGGTCGGCGAACTGCGGCAGCAGCGACACGTACAGGACGGCGATCTTGGGGTTGAGCAGGTTGGTGACCAGCCCCATGGCGAACAGCCGCCGCGGCGGGTCGGCGGGCAGGTCCGCGGGCGCGAAGGCGGTGGTGCCGCCCGGCCGCAGCGTCTGCCACGCCAGCCACAGCAGGTAGCCGGCGCCGGCCAGCTTGATCGCCGTGTAGAGGGGCGGCACGAGCGTGAAGACGGTGGTGAGGCCCGCGGTGGCGGCCGCGACGTAGACGAGGAACCCCGCGGCGACGCCGCAGAGCGAGATCAGCCCGGCGCGGCGGCCCTGCGTCACCGACCGCGACACCAGGTAGATCATGTTGGGCCCCGGGGTGAGGACGAGGCCGAGGGCGAAGAGGGCGATGGCCGCGACGGCCCCGTACGAGATCATTGCGCTCCAGTCGACTCGAAGTTCTCCAAGAGTAGAAGTCGCGCTATCCTCGGTGCAATAAGAACATTGTTCTCGGTGCAATGTGGGGTTCACATGGACGACTTCCGGCGGGTCGCGGACGAGCTGGCCGCCGACATCGCGGCGGGCCGGCTGCGCCCGGGCGAGCGGCTGCCGCCGCAGCGCGCCTTCGCCCGGCGCCGCGGCATCGCGGGCTCCACGGCCAACCGCGTGTACCGGGAACTGGCGAGGCGCGGCCTGGTGGTGGGCGAGGTCGGGCGCGGGACCTTCGTCCGCGCGGGCGAGCGCCCGCCGGGGCCCGCGCTCGCCGAGCCCTCCGCCGCGCGCGTCGACCTGGAGCTGAACCACCCCGTGGTGCCCGAGCAGAGCGCCCTGCTCGCCGAGGGGCTGGAGCGCCTTCGCCGCCCGGACGTCCTGGACGCCGCGCTCGGGCCCGCCGGGGTCGCGGGGACCGCCGCCGCCCGCGAGGCCGCGGCGGCGCTGCTCGCCTCGCCCGGCCTGCGGCCCGCCCCCTCCGAGGTGCTGTTCGCGGGGAACGGCCGGCAGGCCATCGCGGCCGCCGTGGCGGCGCTGGTGCCGGCGGGCGGCCGGCTCGGCGTCGAGGCGCTCACCTATCCGGTGATCAAGGGGATCGCGGCCCGGCTCGGCGTGACGCCGGTCCCGATCGCGATGGACGAGCACGGGCTGCGTCCGGACGCGCTCGCCGACGCCCACCGCGCCGCCCCGCTCGGCGGCGTCTACGTCCAGCCGACGCTGCACAACCCCTGCGGCACCACGATGCCGGAGGGGCGCCGCGCCGAGCTGGCCGGCGCGCTGGAGCGGCTCGGCCTCCATGCCGTGGAGGACCGCGTCTGGGCGTTCCTCCCGGGCGGCGGGCCGGAGCCGCTGGCGGCGCACGCCCCGCATCGCACCGTGCTGGTCGACAGCCTCTCCAAGCGCCTGGCGCCCGGTCTGAGCCTCGGCTTCGTCGTCCCGCCCGCGGCGCTCGCCGGGCGCGTCGCCACCGCGCTGCGCTCCGGCGCCTGGGGCCCGCAGGGGTTCGCGCTGGAGGCGGCCGCGGGCTGGATCGCCGACGGGACGGCCGACAAGGTCGTGCGCGCCAAGCGCGCCGACGCCGCGGCCCGCCAGCGGATCGCGGCCCGGTGCCTGGAGGGCGCGGCCGTCCGGTCCGATCCCTGCTCGTACTTCTGCTGGTGGGAGTTGCCCCAGCGGTGGCGGGCCGAGACGTTCGTGGCGGCGGCCGCCCGGCGCGGCATCGCCGTCACCCCGGCCGCCGCCTTCGTCGTGGGCGGTGCCGCCGCCCCGCGCGCCGTCCGCTTCGGGCTGGCCTCCCCGCCGCCGGACGTCCTCGCGCGCGCCCTGCGGACCCTCGCCGGGATCGCCGCCGGGGATCCCGACGACGACGCCCCCGACTGACCGGTTCCGGCGGCTGGACGCGCACCGGAAGATCGTCCATCGTCGGGGTGGGGTCGCCCGGCGGGAGGACAGATGATCGAGGTCCGCGAGGTGGGGCAGCGAACGGCCGGGGGACGACGGACGCTGCGGGAGGTGTCGCTGGCGATCGGCGCCGGGGAGCTGGTGGCGATCATCGGCGGCAGCGGGGCGGGCAAGACCACCCTGCTGGACGCCATCGCGGGCGTCCGGCCGCCCGCCGAGGGCGAGGTCAGGTACGACGGCGCCGCGGGGGGCCCGGCCGCGGGCTCGCTGGGCTACGTGCCGCAGGACGACATCGTGCACCTGGAGATGCCGCTGCGGCGCACGCTGCGTTACGCGGCGGGGCTGAGGCTGCCCGCGGGGACGCCTCCCGAGCGCGCCGAGCGCGCCGTGGACGGCGTCCTGGAGGCGCTCGCGCTGACCGCCCGGGCGGGGCAGCGCGTCGGGTCGCTGAGCGGTGGCGAGCGCAAGCGGGCCAGCATCGCGGTCGAGCTGCTGACGCGGCCGCGCGTGTTCTTCCTGGACGAGCCCACGTCCGGCCTCGACCCGGCGACCGCGGCCGACCTGATGCGGCTGCTGCGCGGGCTCGCGGACTCGGGGACGACGGTGGTGATCACCACGCACCATCCGCCGGACGTCCTGGTGTGCGACCGGGTGGCCGTCCTCGCCGGGGACGGGCGGCTGGCCTTCTACGGCGAGCCCGGCGAGGCGCGCGAGCGATTCCAGGCGGACCGGATCGAGGACATCTACCTGCGGCTGGCCGAGGTGGAGGCGCACGAGTGGGCGGGCCGGTTCGGCGCGCCCCCGGCGCCGGCGACCGGCCCGGCGATCGGCGCGTTCCGGCAGTGGGCCCTGCTCACCCGGCGCAGCCTGGACCTGCTCACCCGCAACCGGCTCACCCTCGCGGTGCTGCTCGGGTCGCCGCTCATGGTGATGGCGATGTTCGCGGTCCTGTTCCGGCCCGGGGCGTTCTCGCCCGGGTCCCCCAGCCCCGCCGCGACGGTGATGATCCTTTTCTGGATCGCGTTCGGCGGGTTCTTCTTCGGCCTGACCTACGGGCTGCTGCAGATCTGCAACGAGCTGCCCGTGCTGCGGAGGGAACGGCTCACCGGGCTGCGGGTCGCACCGTACGTCCTGGCGAAGGCGGCCGTCCTGCTGCCGCTGCTGGCCGTGGTGGACGCGCTGATGCTCGGTGTCCTGCGGGCGCTGGACCGGCTGCCCGCGATGGGGTGGAGCACGTACGGGGAGCTGTTCGTCACGCTGCTGCTGTGCTCGCTGGCGGCGCTGGCGCTGGGCCTTCTGGTGTCGGCGGCGGTCACCGACCCGGCCCAGGCCACGATGGCGCTGCCGATGCTCTGCTTTCCGCAGGTGCTGTTCGTGGGCGCGATCCTGCCCGTCCCGGTGATGGCGCCGCCCGGACGGTGGCTCAGCTACGGCATGTCCAACCGGTGGGCGTTCGAGGGGCTCGGGCACAGCCTCGGGGTGGAGCGGCTCTGGGCGACCGGGCGCTCGCCGCTGGGCCCGCCCCTGCTCGACTCCTACGGTGACACGTTCTCGCGGTCGCCGGCCGTGGACTGGGCGCTGCTGGGCGGGTTCACGGCGCTGTTCCTCGCGGGAGCCTGCCTGGTCCTCACCCGGAGGACATGAAACCCCTTCCCTGTAGGCCATTTAAGGCCACCACGGCGCTCTTGCATCGTCCCAGCCGATTCTGGACCGTTTAGTGAGGGATGCGGCTTTTGCGCACGGGGGTGCATGGTGAGTGCTTCGCCCGGTTTTGATGTCGACCTCATGCCCGGCTATGCGGAGACGCGGCGGCTGGACGAGCTGCGGGCCGCCGAGTACGCCTACCTTGACGCGCAGACGTACCTGGACTACACCGGCTCGGGCGTCGCCGCCGCCGCGCAGATCCGCGCCCACGCCGAGCGCCTCTCCGGGCACTGCTACGGCAACCCGCACTCGGAGAACCCCACCTCCAGCGCCTCCACGGCACTCGTCGAGCGGGCCCGGCGGGCGGTCCTGGCGTTCTTCAACGCCTCCCCCGAGGAGTACGCCGTGGTGTTCACGCAGAACGCCACCGGCGCGTGCCGCCTCGTCGGGGAGGCCTACCCGTTCGGGCCCGGCGGCCGGCTCGTCCTCACCGGCGACAACCACAACTCGGTGAACGGGATCAGGGAGTTCGCGAGGGCGCGCGGCGCCGAGGTCGCCCACGTGCCCGTCGGCGGTCCCGACCTGCGGGTCCGCGAGGCCGAACTCGCCGCGGCGCTGGGCGACGGCGGCGGCCTGCTGGCCTTCCCCGCGCAGAGCAACTTCAGCGGGGTCCGGCATCCGCTGAGCTGGATCGACCTCGCCCACGCGCACGGCTACGACGTGCTGCTGGACGCGGCCGCACTCGCGCCCGCCTGCCGCCTCGACCTGAGCCGGGTCCGGCCCGACTTCGTCCCGGTGAGCTGGTACAAGGTGTTCGGCTACCCGACCGGCGTGGGCAGCCTGGTCGCCCGCCGGGAGGCGCTGGCCCGGCTGCGCCGCCCCTGGTTCGCCGGCGGGACCATCCAGGCGGTCAGCGCGCTCGGCGGCTGGCACGTGCTCGCGCCCGACGAGACCGCGTTCGAGGACGGCACCCTGAACTTCCTGTCCGTCCCGGACGTGGAGTTCGGCATCCACTGGATCGAGGACATCGGCCTGGACCTCGTCCACCGCCGCGTCGGGTGCCTGACCTCGCTGCTCCTGCGCCGCCTCGCGGGCCTGCGCCACGCCGACGGCTCCCCCCTCGTCCGGGTGTACGGACCGGAGGGCGTCGACGGCCGGGGCGGCACCGTCGCGTTCAACGTGCTCGACCGCCGCGGCGCGGTCGTGGACGAGCGGATCGTGGCCCGCGACACCGCCGCCGCCGGCATCTCGATCCGGACCGGCTGCTTCTGCAACCCCGGCGCGGGCGAGGGCGCGTTCGGGATCTCCGAGCACGCCCTGCGCCGGACCGCGAACCTGCGGATGCGGACGCTCGACGACTACCTGGGCGTGCTCGGGCTGCCGACCGGCGGCGCGGTCAGGGCGTCTCTCGGCCTCGTCTCGAACATCGCCGACGTGGAGCACCTCATCGCGTTCCTCGGCGCCCGGTACGCCGACCGGGAACCCGACGGGGCGGGCCTCAGGCCCCGCGACCGCTGCTGAGGGCCGTTCAGGAGCCCGCGCGCTCCACGACCGCGGCCCACTCCGCCAGGAGCGCCTGCGCGGCGTCGGCGTCCGGCCCCTCGGCCCACAGGTGCGTCACCGCCTCCGCGGGGTCGGGCAGCACGAGGACCCAGCGGCCGTCGCCCTCCACCACGCGCACGCCGTCGGTGGTGTCGAGCGTCCGGGTGCCCGCCGCCTCCACGACGTGGCGCATCACGCCGCCCTTGGCGGCCCACGGCGTCGGGACGGAGCGGCGCAGCAGGTGCGCGTCGGGGATGCGGCGGTCGATCTGCGACAGCGTCAGCCGCGTCCGCGCGACCAGGCCGACCAGCCGGACGAACGCCGCGATCCCGTCCACGGTGCCGCTGAACTCGGGCATCAGGAACCCCCCGCGCCCGTCGCCCGCGAAGACCACGCTCGGCTGCGCGGCCGCCTTGGTCAGCACGTCCTGGGACGTGGAGGTCCACTCGACCTGCACGCCGTGGAACCGGCACACCTGCTCGGCGACCCGCGTCGTCGTCACCGGCAGCGCCACCTTGCCGCCGCGCCGCTCGGCCGCGACCAGGTCCAGCATCACCAGCAGGGCCCGGTCGTCGCCCACCAGCTCGCCGTTCTCGTCCACCAGGGAGATCCGCTCCCCCACCGGGTCGAACCGGACGCCGAACGCGGCCCGCGACGAGGACACCAGCTCGCCGAGCCGCTCCAGGTCGCGCATCCGCTCGGCGAGCGTCTCGGTCGGGTTGGCCTCGTCCAGGCCCACGTTGCGGGTGAGGACCTCCACGCCGACCTTCCCGAGCAGGTTCGGCAGCACGAGCGAGGCCACCCCGCCCGCGCAGTCCAGGACGATCTTCAGCCCCGCCTCGCGGACGCCGCGGATGTCGACGCGGCGCAGCAGGTCGCGGGTGTAGGTCTCCACGACGCGCGGCGGGTAGGTCAGCTCGGCGATCTCGCCGGGGAAGGCGCGGCGGTACTCCTGCCGGCCGAAGACGCGCTCCAGCTTGCGCTGCGCGCCCTGGGACAGGTCGGCGCCGTCCGGGTCCAGGAACAGGATGTCGACGCCCTGCGGGTCGCCGAGGGTGGTGCGGATGTAGATCCCGCCGACGCTGTCCTCGCGGCCGGTCTCGAACCGGGCGACGGTCAGCGGCGTCGCCTCCAGGTCCTGGACGTTGATGGCGCTCGCGGTGAGAGCGCTGTTCACGGCGCGTTTCAGGGTGCGGGCCGCGCGCGAGACGTCCCGTCCCGTGACGACGGTCGTGCCCTTCTTCAGCGTCGTCGCGTAGGCGGAGGCGAGCCGTACCGCCAGCTCGGGGGTGATCTCCACGTTGACGAGGCCGGACACCCCCCGCGGCCCGAACAGGTTGCGCTGCCCACGCGACTCCCAGATCACGCTGGTGTTGACGACGGCGCCGGCCTCGATGGTCTTGAACGGGTACACCTTCACGCCGCTGGACACGTACGCCTCGGCCTCGATGACGCACTCGTCCCCGATGACGGCGCCCTCCTCCACGCGGGCCCCGGCCATGATGTCGGTGTTCTTGCCGACGACGCAGCCCCGCAGGTTCGTGGACGGCGCGACGAACACGTTGTCGTGGACGATGGCGCGGTGCAGGAACGCGCCCTCCTTGACGACGACGTTGCTGCCGAGCACGGTGAACTCGCGCAGCTCGACGCCCGCCTCGACCTTCGCGTAGTCGCCGATGTAGAGCGGCCCCTTGAGGACGGCCTCGGCGTCCACCTCCGCGCCCTCGGCGACCCACACGCCCGGCGACATCTCGAAGCCGTCCAGGTCGATGCCGACCAGCCCGGACAGCATGTCCGCCTGGGCCTTGAGGTAGCTCTCGTGCGTGCCGACGTCCTCCCAGTAGCAGTCGGCCACGTACCCGAACAGGCGGGCGCCCTCGGCGAGCAGCTTCGGGAAGACGTCCCCCGACCAGTCGACCGGCTCGCCCTCCGCGACGTGCTCCAGCACCTCCGGCTCCATCACGTAGATGCCGGTGTTGACGGTGTCGGAGAAGACCTGGCCCCAGGTGGGCTTCTCCAGGAACCGCTGCACGCGGCCCGCGTCGTCCACGATGATGATCCCGAACTCCAGGGGGTTCGGGACGCGCTTGAGCCCGATGGTGACGAGGGCGTCGTTCTCCTCGTGGAACCGCACCATGTCGGTCAGGTCGATGTCGGTGAGCGCGTCCCCCGAGATCACCAGGAAGCGGTCGTCGCGCAGCGCCTCCTCGGCGTTCTTGACGCTGCCGGCGGTGCCGAGCGGGACCTCCTCGGTCGCGTAGCTCAGCGACATGCCGAGCTCCTCGCCGTCGCCGAAGTAGTTGCGGATCAGCGCGGCCAGGAACTGGACGGTGACGACGGTCTCGCCGAACCCGTGCTTCTTCAGCAGCCGCAGCACGTGCTCCATGATCGGCCGGTTGACGAGCGGCAGCAGCGGCTTCGGCTGGTTGGCGGTCATCGGACGCAGCCGCGTCCCCTCGCCTCCCGCCATCACGACGGCCTTCATCGGGGGGTCTCAGCTCCCTTCTGGTCGCCGGCCGGCGGTTCCGCGCCCGGATCGCCCGTCCTGGACGCGGGGCCCGGCCCGGAGGCCGGGGGCGGTGAGGCGCGGCCGGCCAGCAGCAGTTGCCGCGTCTGCACCCAGTAGAGGACGGCCGCCCACCAGTACAGGGCGGTCCCCCAGCCGGCGAAGGCCCATCCGACGACCCGCGCCGCGGTGCCCGCGCCGCCGTCGTGGTCGCCGAGCAGCAGCAGCGGGAAGGAGTACAGCAGGCACATCGTCGCCGCCTTGCCGATGAAGTGCACGGGCAGCGTGCCGCCGTATCCGAGCCGCCGCACGATCGGCGCGATCGGCAGGATCGCCACCTCGCGGGCGACGAGCGCGAGCACCAGCCACAGCGGGATGATGTCGCGGATGGTGAGCCCGACGAGCGTGGCCAGGATGTAGAGGCGGTCGGCGGCCGGGTCGAGGACCATGCCGAGCTTGCTCGTCTGGTTGAACGCCCGCGCCAGCTTCCCGTCCAGCCAGTCCGACAGGCCCGCGAACACCAGCAGGCCGAGCGCCCACCAGTCCGCCTCGATCAGGACGAGCCACAGGAACAGCGGGACGCCCAGGAGCCGGGTGAGGCTCAGGACGTTCGGCACCGTCAAGATCCGGTCCTGCGGGGCCTCCTGCAAAGTGCTCACCGACGTTGCCTCCCCTGGTCCCCTTGATCCTGACCCTATCCGTAAGGGGTGGAAAGCCCCCCGGCGGTGTCCGCGTCGGAGTCGGGAGGTTCCCGGCTAACGGGTGCCACCGGATTCCGCCGGGCGCACGTCACGCCTGGCGCGGGGCGACGGCGTCCACGAGCGGGAGGAAGGCGGTGACGACGAACCCGCCGGACTCGCCCGGACCCGCGTCCAACGTCCCGCCCACGCTGCGCGCCCGCTCGATCATTCCGAGGATCCCGAACCCCTCGGGCGGTCCGCCGGACGGCCCCCCGCCGTCGTCGGCGACCCGGACGACGAGCCCCCCGCCGTCGCGTGCCAGGCTCACCGTCGCGCGCTTCGCATCGGCGTGCTTGACCACGTTGGTCAGGGCCTCCTGGACGATCCGGTACGCGGCGACCCCCGTCTCCGGGGGCAGCGTCCCGACGTCCCCGTCCCGCAGGTCGATGTCGATCCCGCTGCTGCGCGCCGCGTCCACGAGGCCGGCGACGGCGCGGGGCCCCGGCAGCGTCCCGGGGGTGCCGACGTCGGTACCGCGCAGGACCTGGAGCGTGCCGCGCAGCTCGGTCCGCGCGTCCCGGCACGTCGAGGCGATGGAGGCGAGCGCGTCGGCCAGCTCCTCCCGGTCGAGCGGCCGGTCCCCGCGCGCGAGGTGGGCCGCGGCGCCGGCCTGCACGCCGATCAGGGTGATGCTGTGGGCGAGGAGGTCGTGCAGGTCGCGGGCGATCCGCAGGCGCTCCTCGGCGACCCGCCGCCGCGCCTCCTCCTCCCGCGTGCGCTCGGCCCGCTCGGCCCGCTCGGTGATCGTCGCGAGCCGCGCCCGGTGCACCCGCCACACCTGGACGGCGATGACGACCGACACCACGGCCTCGATGACCGCGATCTGCTCGCGCAGGGAGCCGCCCCCCGCCCGCATCGCCATGCCGACCACGCAGACGCCGAGCAGGGACGCGACGACGCCGAGGACGATCCGCACCCGGCGCCCGAGCACCGCGTAGGCGAACAGCGCGATCACCTCGGCGGGCACCAGCGCGTGGTGCTGGTACTGCGCCAGGTGGTAGGGCAGCACCAGGGCCACCAGCGCCAGCAGGCCCGGGGCCGGCCACCGCCGGATCACTGCGAGCGGGACGTGCGCCGCCACCAGCAGCAGCACGCCCGGCGCGTCCAGTGCCCGGACGCCCGGCCACAGCACGGCGGCGGCCGCCGCCGCCCCCGCGAGCGCCGACGCCGCCAGGGCGTCCCTCACCGTCACATCGCCCCGGGGCACCGTCACCACGCGCTCATTCTCCCCCACTCGCGTGATCCGCGCACCGCGGCCCGCGCCCACGCGAATGATCTTTCCCGGCGGCGCCTGCGGGGCCGGAGGCCCGCCCTATAGTTCTGCAGACCCCGTCACGAAGGGCCGACAGTTGTCCGTCCCCCCGCCTGCCGTCCCCTCGCCCGGACTCCGGATGACGCTCGGCGCGCGAGCCTACCGATGGCCGTTCCGCGCCCTTCTCGCCGCGCTCGCGGCCGGCGCGGCCCTCGTCCTGGCGACCCGCCCCGGCACCGGAATCCTCGATCCGGACAAGGCCCGCCAGATCCTGCCGCCCTGCGGCGGCGGCTGCCTGCTCGCCGCCCTCGCCGCCGTCCTCTGGGCGGCCCGGCTCCACCGGACCCGCCTCATCGTGAGCATCGGCGAGGAGGGGGTGGTCCTCCGCCGCGGCAGGCGGGTGGCGGCCGTCCCGGCCGGAGCCGTGGACGCGGTAGGGATCAGGTGGCCCGTCGGCGACCCGGTATGGACGCTCTGGCTCGACCCGGAGCAGGCGCCGGTCGCCGCGGCCGTCGCCGAGGTCGACGGGAACGCGGTGGCGCTGCTCGCCGGCGGGTCGCTCCCGTCCGGATGGCTCCCGGCCGTCCGGACCGCGACCACGGGCATCCTCGGCGCCGCCTGGCGCGTCGTCGACGATGAGGGCGAGGAGGTGCCGCCGCCCGCGGACGGCGCCCTGGCCCAGGCCCGCCACCTGGTCGTGGACGGCAGGGGCCGGTACCGCGACCGGCGCGGCGGCGCGGTCCTCGCCGTGGCCAGCGGCCGGCGCGGCGGGCGGACCATCGTGCTGTGCGACCCCCACGCCGCCGCGCTGCTGGTGTTCCGGGGCCCGTCCCGGCTGCCGGGCCGCGACCGCGTGCGCGTCCTCGACGCGGACGGCCGCCCCCTCGGATTCCTGCGCGGCCGGCGCGAGCCGTCCTTCCACACCGCCGGCGGGATGCTCCTCGGCAGCACCCGCGCGACCGGCGACGGCCACGTCGTCACCGGCATCGACGGCCGGCACTCAGCCACGCTGCGCATCGGCGACGGCGACGGCGCTGAGGCCCGGATGGAGTTGGAGCGGTCGCCGTCCGCCCCGGACCCCCTCCGCACCCTGGCCCTCGCCCTGCCCGTCGCGATCCGCGCGGGCGCGTTCTAGCCCATGGACGGCGGTTGCGGCAAGCGGGGCCGCGCGGGTTAACGTCGTGGGCGACAGATCGCGGGGGCCCGGCGTACCGGGCTGAGATAGCGGCTGGGACGGCCGCTGACCGCATGAACCTGACCGGGTAATGCCGGCGTAGGGAGAGATCGAGTCGTCATGACCGAACCTGTGGTTCCAGCTGCCCGCAAGACCTACCTCCAGGGCTCGCGCCCGGAGATCCGGGTCCCGATGCGGGAGGTGCCGCTGACCAACGGCGACGTCGTCGTCCTGTACGACACGTCCGGGCCGTCCACCGATCCCGAGCAGGAGACCGACGTGCGCAGGGGGCTGCCGCCGCTGCGGGAGTCCTGGATCGCCGAGCGCGGCGACACCGCCCCCTACCAGGGCCGGGCGGCGCGCCCCGAGGACGACGGGCGCCGGTCCCCGGCCCCTGCCGTCCCCGCGGGCGGGGGAGACCGCCTCCCCCAGGCCGACGGCGAGGGCGTCCTGCCGCGGCGGCCGCGGCGCGCCACCGGCGGCGCGGTGACCCAGCGCGCCTACGCGCGGCGCGGGGAGATCACGCCGGAGATGGAGTTCGCCGCGCTGCGCGAGGGCGTGGCCCCGGAGTTCGTCCGGGACGCGCTGGCCGCCGGCCGCGCGGTGCTGCCCGCCAACGTCAACCATCCCGAGATCGAGCCGATGGTCATCGGGCGCGACTTCCTGGTCAAGGTCAACGCCAACATCGGCAACTCGGCCGTCGCGTCCTCGATCGAGGACGAGGTCGAGAAGATGACGTGGGCGACCCGCTGGGGCGCCGACACGATCATGGACCTGTCGACCGGCCGCGACATCCACACCACGCGCGAGTGGATCCTGCGCAACTCGCCCGTGCCGGTCGGGACCGTCCCGCTGTACCAGGCGGTGGAGAAGGTCGGCGGCGACCCGGCGGAACTCACCTACGAGGTCTTCCGCGACACCGTCATCGAGCAGGCGGAGCAGGGCGTGGACTACATGACCGTCCACGCCGGGGTGCTGCTGTCCTACGTGCCGCTGACGGCACGGCGCAAGACGGGGATCGTGTCGCGGGGCGGATCGATCATGGCGGCCTGGTGCCTGGCGCACCACGAGGAGAACTTCCTCTACACCCGCTTCGAGGAGCTCTGCGAGATCTTCGCCGCCTACGACGTGACCTGGTCGCTCGGGGACGGGCTGCGTCCCGGCTCCGTCGCGGACGCCAACGACGAGGCCCAGTTCGCCGAGCTGCGCACCCAGGGCGACCTGACGCGGATCGCGGCGCGGTTCGGCAACCAGGTGATGAACGAGGGCCCCGGGCACGTCCCGATGCACAAGATCAAGGAGAACGTGGACCTGCAGCAGGAGTGGTGCGACGGCGCGCCGTTCTACACGCTCGGGCCGCTGACCACCGACATCGCGCCCGGCTACGACCACATCACCTCGGCGATCGGCGCCGCGATGATCGGCTGGCACGGCACCGCGATGCTCTGCTACGTCACGCCGAAGGAGCATCTCGGGCTGCCGGACCGCGAGGACGTCAAGGCCGGCGTGATCGCCTACAAGATCGCCGCGCACGCCGCCGATCTCGCCAAGGGCCATCCGGGCGCGCAGGCGTGGGACGACGCGCTGTCGGAGGCGCGGTTCGACTTCCGCTGGGAGGACCAGTTCAACCTGTCCCTGGACCCCGGCACCGCCCGCGCCTTCCATGACGCGACGCTGCCGGCGGCGCCGGCGAAGACCGCGCACTTCTGCTCGATGTGCGGCCCGCACTTCTGCTCCATGAAGATCACGCAGGACGTGCGGCGGTTCGCGGCCGAGCGCGGCCTCGCCGACGGGGAGGCCCTCGCCGCGGGGATGCGGGAGAAGGCCGAGGAGTTCAGGGCCGCCGGCGGCCGGGTGAACCTCCCGGTCTCGTCCGCCGACGCCTGACCGGCCGCAGCACCACAGGAACGCCGGGAAGAGCACAGGGCCCGCCGTGCACCGTGCGCGGCGGGCCCGGTCCGTGTCCGGGCGCGTCCGGCGCGTCCGGGCGCAGGCCGGGGCAACGGCGCGGATAGGATCGAGGGACCGTTCCAAAAGCCGCGGATCCTCCCGATCGCCGCAGGCCCGTTCCACCCGGGAAGGATCGACGACCCACGTGACCAGCGACGACACGCCGAAGGCGCGCCCGGTGCGGGCCGACGTGCGCCGCAACCGCGCGCGGCTGCTCGCCGCGGCGCGGGAGACCTTCCAGCGCCAGGGGGCGGGCGCCTCGCTCGAAGGCGTCGCGCGGCTCGCGGGTGTCGGCATCGGCACGCTCTACCGCCACTTCCCCACCCGCCAGGACCTCCTGGAGGCCCTGCTCGCCGACGTCTACACGGGGCTGGCCTCGGCCGCCCGCGACCTGCTGGACTCCCCCTCCCCCGACGAGGCCCTGCTGGCCTGGCTGCGGACGTTCGTCTCGGAGATCACCGCGTTCCCCGGCATGGCGGCCTCGGCGATGGTGTCGCTGCGCGACCCCCGGCTCGACCCCTCCGGCTCCCGCGCGGCGATGTCCGAGGCGGGCGAGGCGCTGCTCGCCCGCGCGCAGCGCGCCGGGGACGCGCCCGCCGACGCGGCGTTCGGCGACGTGCTGAGGCTGGCGGGCGCGATCGCGACGGTCGCCGAGCGGGACCCGGACGCCGCCGCCCGGCTGCTGGCGCTCGCCGCCACCGGCGTGGCGCCGGGCGCGGCCCGCTAGGACCCGGTCAGTCCGCCTCGGGGGCGGGCAGGACGCGGCGGGGGCCGCGCGGCGCGTCGGCCCGCCGGCGCCACTCGCGCGGGTACCCGACCGACACCTCGATGTGCGGGACGCCGCCGGTCCAGATCGTCCGGGGAATGTGCAGGTGCCCGTAGACGACGGACACCGCGCCGAACCGGCTGTGCCAGTCGGCGGTGCGCTCGGTGCCGCACCACTGGGCGAACTCGGGGTACCAGAGGACGCGGGTGGGCTCGCGGACGAGCGGCCAGTGGTTGACGAGCACGGTCCGCGTCCCCGGCTCCAGGTCGGACAGGCGCCGCTCGGTGTAGGCGATCCTGGCGTCGCACCAGGCGTCCCGGCCGGGATACGGGTCGGGATGCAGGTAGACCTCGTCAGTGCAGACGACGCCGGCCTCGTGCGCGGCCTTGAGGGCCTCTTCCTTGCTGGACGTCCCGTCCGGCCGGAACGTGTAGTCGTACAGGATGAACAGCGGCGCCACCGTGACGGCGCCGTCCGGGCCGTCCCAGACGGGATAGGGGTCCTCGGGGGTCAGCACGCCCAGGCCGCGGCACATGTCGACGAGCCGGCGGTAGCGGGCCTCGCCGCGCAACTGCACGGGGTCGCCCTTGACGGTCCACAGTTCGTGGTTGCCTGGCACCCACACCACCCTGGCGAAGCGCTCGCCGAGGGTGCGCAGCGTCCACTCGACGTCGGCGAAGCGCTCGCCGACGTCGCCCGCAACGATCAGCCAGTCGTCCTCGGACGCGGGCCGCAGGCCCTCGACGAACGCGCGGTTCTCCGGGAACCCCACGTGCAGGTCGCTGATCGCGTAGACGCCGCCCATCCCGCGATCGTAAGCCCCACCGCCGCTCAGCCGTCGCCGGCGGGAAGGGTGAACAGGCGGATGTGGACGGGACGCGCGCCGGGCGGCGCGTCCTCCCGGCGGTGCGCGTGCTCGTGTGGCAGGCGGATGTATGCCTCGAAGAACTCGGCCAGGCCCTCCTCGGTCATGCTGGGGCGTGCTGCTCCCATGAGCGTGACTCGGCGGGCAGGGGCTGCTTGCATGGCGGCGACCCCCCATCACCCTTCACCCAGGGAGCCCCGATGCGACGCCGAATGACGGCCGCGCTCGCCGGCGCGGCCGCCGCGTGCCTGCTGTGGTCGGTGCCGGGCGCGGCCGCCGCCCGCCCGGCCTACGGCCCGTCCGCCCCCGGCCCGCTGTACGCGCAGGTCAAGGACCGTGACACCCGGCTGCAACTGCAGGTGCTCGGGCGCCCGGACGGCCGGGACATGCTGTACCGGATCTCGGGCTTCGTGTACGTGGACGCGCCGGGCGACACCCTGGCGCCGGCACTGCGGCACGGGACGAGGCTGTTCGGGTTCGAGGGCTACAACGTCCGGCGCCTGTACCGCGAACCGGGCACGAACAGGCTGTACCAGCTCAGCCGCGAGATCGTCTTCTACACCGACCCGCAGGACCCGGCGAGAGTGCTGCGGGAATGGCGCAACCCGCTGGACGGCAGGACCTATCCGCTGGTCCCGGTGAACAACGACGACGTCGATTTCGGCCCGTTCCCGATCACGCCGGAGTTCAGGCTCGGGCCGCTGAAGGACGTCCAGCGCACGCTCGCCCAGGTGTCGGACATTCCGCCTCGCACGGACCTGAAGGCGCTGACCGGGGACGATTTCGGGCTTCCCGGTGGGATCTACACCGCGTGGGAGATGTTCGACTTCTACCTCGGGAAGCGGGAGGCCGCGCGCCGGGCGCACGGCGTCCCGGAGGGCGCGATGGAGGTGACCAGCAGCTGGACGCGGTCCAGCCCGTTCATCCCGTCGATGTGCATCGCGGACAGGGACGTGCGCGCCCGGCTGACGTTCCACGCCCGGAGCTGGACCCTCGATTCCTGGGACGAGCTGGAGCCCTGGCTGAAGGCCGAGGTCCAGCGGGACCACCCGCTCTACCGGAAGGCCCCCGAGGCGCCTGCGCGGTCGGAGACCTCCTGGACGTCGTTCTACCGCAAGCAGCTCGACAACGGCGCCCTCACATGGGCGGAGTGGTGCGCGAAGAACGGCCGTTAGGTAGAGGGAACGAGGCCCGTGCTCCGGAAAGGGGCACGGGCCTCGTAGATCCGCCAGGTCAGTTGTTCTTGCCCCAGACGTAGACGGCCAGGCTCATGGCGAGGAGGCTCGCCCAGCTGAACACCGCGCGGACGGTGTTCCACGCCGTCCAGCGGCCGGAGTAGTCCGACCAGATCCTCGCCGCCTCGGAGACGTCCTTCGGGATCGTGACGCCGTCCAGGTCGTTGTTCATCGGGATGTTCACCGCGAAGCTGGGGAGGAGCGCGCCAACGAAGTACAGGCCGGCCGCGGCGAAGAAGAGCAGGGCCGCCGACTTCTGGTCCAGGGTGAGCAGCAGGATCCCCGCCGCCGCCGCCAGCACCGGAACCAGGAGGAACATCCCCACGAAGACCGGGTTCTGGATCCTCTGGTTGATGCCCTGCATGGCGTCGATCGCCGAGGCGGGCCGCGCCGCGTTCAACCCGGGCATCACGCCGGTGGAGAAGCCGAAGAACGTTCCGGCCATCCCGGCCGCCATGATGATCGAGAGGGTCGCCGAGACGCCCGCGAGAGAGAATTTCATGATGTCCGATCCTCGGGTCAGTGGTTCCAGATGCCGCTGGCGGCGGTCGCGTCCGCGTACGCGGAGAAGTCGCGCGGCGGGCGGCCGAGGGCCCGCTCGACGCCGTCGGCGGGCCGGGCGTTGCGGCCGTCCAGCACGGTCGTGAACAGGTAGGTCAGCAGGCCGATGACGTCCTCGGGCACACCGTGCCCCCGGAGGGCCGCCGCGTTGTCGTCCGCGCTGACGGGAACGAAGGCGATCTCGCGTCCGGCGGCACGGCCGATCTCGGCGACCGCCTCGGCGAACGTGAGCGCCCGGGGGCCGGTCACCTCGTACACCTCGCCGGCGTGCCCGTCCCGGGTGAGCGCCTCGACGGCCACGTCCGCGATGTCGTCGGCGTCCACGAACGGCTCCGGGACATCGCCCGCCGGGAGGACGACCTCGCCGGCCCGCACGGGGTCGAGCAGGTAGTCCTCACTGAAGTTCTGCGCGAACCAGCTCGACCGCACGACCGTCCAGACCAGGCCCGACTCCTGGACGATCCGCTCGCACTCCTGCGCCTCCGGCTCGCCCCGCCCCGACAGCAGGACCACGCGCCGCACGCCCGCGCCTGCCGCCGCACCTGTGAACGCGCGGATGGCGTCGGGGGCGCCGGGCACGGCCAGGTCGGGGTAGTAGGAGAGGTAGACGTTCTCGACGTTCCGCAGGACGGGCGCCCAGGTGGACTCGTCCTCCCAGTCGAAGGGCGGCGAGGCCGACCGCGAGCCCATCCGGACCGGGACGTCCCGGGCCTCCAGCCGCTCGACGACGCGGCGGCCTGTCTTGCCGGTCCCGCCGAGGACGAGGGTGAGGCCGCTCTCGATGATGTCGGATTCGCTGTTCGTCATGCCCTTGAGTCAACAGGCGGGCGGTTCTGGCCACCATCGTTGAGAAGCTCGCCCGCATTCGCGAGCGTCTACGCTGGCCTCCATGGACGCCCTGGCCGAACTCCTCGACGGTCCGCGCGCGCGGGGAGCGTTCATGCTGCGCTCGACCCTCGCGCCGCCCTGGTCGCTCCGGATCCAGGACGAGGCGCCGCTGACCCTGCTCTCCATGGTCAGGGACGAGGCGTGGCTGGTCCCGGACGAGGGCGATCCGCAGCGCGTCGGCCCAGGCGACATGGTCATCTTCCGGGGGCCGGACCCCTACACCGTGAGCGACGACCCGGCGACCGCGCCGCAGATCGTCATCCATCCGGGGCAGCGCTGCACCACCCCGGACGGCACGAGCCTCTCGGAGGCCATGGACCTCGGCGTCCGCGCCTGGGGCAACGACCCGGACGGGCCGGCGGTCATGCTGGTCGGCACCTACCAGATGCGCGGCGCCGTCACGCAGCGGCTGCTGGCCGCGCTGCCCCCGATGGCGGTCGTCCGCGGCGACACGTGGAGGTCGCCGCTCGTCGCCGTGCTGCAGGAGGAGATCGGCAAGGACGAGCCCGGCCAGGACGTCGTCCTCGACCGGCTCCTCGACCTGCTGCTCATCGCGACCCTGCGCGCCTGGTTCTCCCGCTCGGACGCCGCCGCGCCCGGCTGGTACCGCGCCCACGGCGACCCGGTCGTCGGTCCGGCGCTGCGGCTCCTGCACGACGACCTCGCGCACCCCTGGACGGTCGCGGACCTCGCGGCCGGGGTCGGGGTGTCGCGTGCGGCGCTCGCGCAGCGGTTCGCGAAGCTGATCGGCGAGCCGCCCATGTCCTACCTCACCGGCCTCCGCCTCGCGCAGGCCGCCGATCTGCTGCGCGAGACGGACGCGACCCTGGAGGCCGTCGCCCGCAGGGTCGGCTACGGCAACGCCTTCGCGCTGAGCACGGCCTTCAAGCGGGAGCACGGCGTCAGCCCGCAGGAGTACCGCACCGGGGCGGCGACGGCCTGACCGGCCGGCTCACTCCTCCCGGCGCAGTGTCGGCTCGGCGCGCACGACGGTGTCGTCGGCGGCCTCGGGGATGGGGATCACGAACGCGTGGTCGGCGAGGACGGCTCGGGGGCCCTGCCTGGCGCGGTCTGCCGGGTCGCGGGCCCCCTGGGCGAGGCAAGGGAACGTTCTCACGGACCCTGGCCCGCACCACCGACATCCGGTCCGCTATCGCGGAACGTACAGCCGGATGTCGTCCACCTGCGCCGATCCTTCGTAGAAGTTCATGTGCGGGTCACCGATCATGAACCGGTCCGGGTAGGCGGACCCGGCCGGCCAGGTGTCGCGGTCGACGAGGGTGCCGCCCGGGCCCGTCCAGGTCCAGTCGGCGTTGAACCGGCCGTCGTACTCGCCGGGCTTCTGGTTGTAGTGCCAGATCGGCTCGCCGTCCTGGACGAACGAGCGCGTGTAGCGCAGGGTCGCCCTGCCGACATGCGCGAAGACCCCGGACATCTCCATCGTGTAGGCGCCGCCGCGGCGCTCCACCGCGAACGTGTACGGCTCCGCCGGCAGCAGCTCGGGCTTCAGGTCGACGGTCGAGACGATGGCGCCGCCCTTGCGCAGCCCGCACTCGCTCTCCATCAGGTACTCGGTGCCCGGCATCGTCGGGTAGCGGCGGTCGTCGGTCATGAAGATCGCGTTGACGCCGTTGCCCGTCCCGGCGGAGTACGGCTCGTACTGCCCGGTCGCCGGGTCGCAGTACAGCAGGCCCTTGCCGGTGTACCGGTACCGGTTGTATCCGTCCATGGCGACCTTGCGATGGCCGTGGACGAACACGTTGTTGTGCGGCGCGACCCGCGGGTAGTCCATGATCGACATGTAGTAGAAGCCGTTGGAGTCGGTCCGGACGTCGGCCCACTCGCACTCGGGCCGGGTGTAGTCGCCGCCCGAGGCCCAGGGGAAGTTGGTCTTGCAGCCCGCCGGCGAGTAGCCGTTGACCCTGCCGTCCGGATAGTCCCAGGACCCGTTCCGCTGGCCGCCGAAGTCCAGGCCGCGCAGCGTCATCTCCACCCGGTACTCGGCGGGCAGGTCGCGGGTCGAGCGGATGACGACGCCCGCCTGGTGGACCGGCTCGTCCAGCCGGGCCACCCCCTTGCGGGAGGTGAGCGTGGGCGGCGCCTCCGGCCGGCCGTCCCCGTCGGCGTCGCGGGCGGCCAGCTCGGCGGTGAGCCAGCCGCGCTTCCCGAAGGTGAACGACTTGCGGTAGGTCTTCATCTTCGCCAGCTGCTGCCGGAACGCCGGGCCGCCCATCGTGTCGAAGTAGGCGCCGTCGTTGTCGTACATGTCGACGTTGTACGGACTGGACGGACCGTCACCGTCCGGCTTCCAGGGGGCCTTCGCGTCGTCGATGTGCCGGTCGAACGGCTCGGAGGCGACCAGCCTCCAGCCGTCCCCCGTCCCCGGCCGGCCCGGGTCCGCCTGGGCCGGCGCCGCACTGAGCGCCGCCGGCATGAGCATCGGCAGGGCCAGCGCCACGGCGCCGCGCACGAGCTTCCTCATCTGGCCGCCTTCCTCGCCGCGGCGAGCGCGGCGTTGACACGGTCGGGATCGGCACCGTCTGCCGATCTGCCGAGACGCTAGTTCGGGCCCTCCGGTCGTGACCACGGCAAACATCGCCAAAGTGGTATTGACCAGTCGCCATAATGGGACATACCGTGTGCGACGACAGGAATCGCGTCAAAGGAGGTGACAGGCGTGCCATCCGCCGGTGAGGCCCGGACCGCGAGCACGAAACGGCAGACGGTGCGCCGGGAGCTGCTCGCGATGCTGGACGGCATGGACGTCGGGGACGCGCTGCCGTCCGAGCGCCGGCTGGCCGAGGAGCTCGGCGTCTCGCGGCCGACGCTGCGCCAGGCCATCGACGGGCTCGTCGCCGAGGGCCTGCTCGACCGGCGCCACGGCAGCGGGACCTACCTGGCGGAACCCCGGATCGCCGTGTCGCTGACCATGACCTCGTTCACCGAGGACATGATCAGGCGCGGGATGAAGCCGGGCGGCAGGGTGCTGTCGTTCCGCACCGAGACCGCGGGGGCGCGGATCGGCCGCCGGCTGGCCCTGTCGCCCGTCGAAGAGGTATTTACCATTCGGCGGCTCCGGCTGGCCGACGAGGCCCCCATGGCCATCGAGACCCTCTACCTTCCGCGGGCGCTGATACCGGACCTGCGGCGGAGCGACCTGGAAGGGCGCTCGTTCTACGACCTGCTCCGGGGCAACGGCGTCGTGATCGCCTCGGGCACCGAGACCATCGAGCCGACCGTCACCACCGCCGAGGAGGCCGCCGAGCTCGGCGTCCCGGTGCACATGCCGGCGTTCCTGTTCGAGCGGATCACCAGGGACGCGGGCGGCCGGCCGCTGGAGTACGTCCGGTCCCTCTACCGCGGCGACCGGTACCGGCTGGAACTGGACCTGCGACCACCGAGCCACTGACCGCCCGCCCGGGCGCCGCGTCCCGGGCGCATGATCGTCCGTCCGCGCTGACGGGGGCGACAGCGCACCACCCATCCCCCGAGATGTGAGGCGAGTTCACCATGGACGTCATCAAGGACATCCTCACCTTCCTGGCCGACAACGTGTTCGGCCAGGTGCCCATCCTCATCGGGCTCATCACGCTGGCGGGCCTGCTCCTGCAGCGCAAGCGGTTCGAGGACGTCTTCGCCGGGGCGCTGCGCGCCACGATCGGCGTGGTCATCCTGTTCATCGGCGTGGAGGTCTTCACCGGGGGGCTGACGAGCTTCCAGACGGTGCTCGCCAGCGCGATGGGGACCACGCCGCCGAAGGCGGACAACAGCCTCGCCGACTTCCTCGCCGACCAGGGCGGGACGGTCGCGCTGGTGATCACGGTCGCGTTCCTGGCGCACGTGCTGGTCGTGCGGCTCTTCCCCGCGGCCCGGTACCTGTACCTGACCGGCCACCTGATGTTCTGGGTCAGCACGGTCACCGTCGCCTCCCTGGTGACGATCGCGCCCGGCGCCGACCAGCTCACGCTCGTGCTCTGCGGGGCCGGGTTCGTCGCCGCGTACTGGACACTGCAGCCGCTGTGGATGCGGCCGCTGATGCGCCGCGTCATGCCGGACGACCGCTTCGGGTTCGCGCACACCAGCTCGCTCGCCTGCCTGATCACCGGCTACGCGGCCCGCCCGCTCGGCAGCCGCGAGAAGCACGACACCGAGAAGCTGAAGCTCCCGCGCCAGCTGTCGTTCTTCAAGGACGTCAACGTCAGCACCGCGCTGATCATCACCGTGATCATGCTGGTCGGGGTCGCGTTCGCCGACCACGGCGTGGTGACCAAGGCCGCGGCCGAGATGGACGACAAGCTGTCGCCGTGGGTGTGGGCGATCCTGGTGGGCCTGCGCTTCGCGGGCGGCATCGCGATCCTGCTGTTCGGCGTGCGGATGTTCCTCGGCGAGATCGTCCCGGCGTTCAAGGGGTTCAGCGACCGCGTCATCCCGGGCACGCGGCCCGCGCTGGACGCGCCCACCGTGTTCCCCGTCGCGCCGACCGCCGTCATGGTCGGGTTCGTCGCCTCCACCGCGGTGTTCCTGGTCTGCCTCGCGGTCTTCGCCGCCGCCGGCTGGTTCACCCTCGCCCCGCCCATGATCATGCTGTTCTTCGTGGGCGGCGCGGCGGCGCTGTTCGGCAACGTGGTGGCGGGCTGGCGCGGCGCGGTCCTCGGCGGCGTCATCACCGGTCTGATCCTGGCCGTCGGGCAGGCCGTCACCTGGGGCCTGTACGAGCGGACCGCGCCCGAGCTGGCGACGCTCGCCGACCCCGACTGGTACGCGATCGGCTGGCTGCTGAAGGCCGCGGACCCGGTCGTCGGCGGCAACTCGATCTGGCTCGTCCCCGCGGTCGCGGTCGGCGCGATGATCGTCACCCTGCTGCTCCTCGGCCGCGCCGAGAAGCGCCGGGCGGCGGCGGACGAGCAGGAGGAGGAGAAGGCGCCCGAGAGCGCGGCCCCCGCGGAAGCCTGACGGGCGGGGGAAGCCCGGCGGACGGCGGAGGCCTGACGGACGCCCGCGCAGGCCTGACCGACCACCCTACGAGGAGAGAAGGACGACATGGCACTGGACCGGCAACTGGAGATCCTCGCGGTCTGCGGCGTCGGCATGGGCTCAAGCCTGATGCTCAAGATGACCGCCGAGGACGCGCTGCGCTCGCTCGGCGTGGAGGCCCGGGTGGAGAACACCGACGTGTCCACGGCGCGCGGGATGTCGCCCGACGTGGTGATCGGCCAGGGCATGCACACCGGCGAGATCGCCGACCTGGCCCCCGTGGTGATCACCATCAGCGACTTCCTGGACAAGGAGGGCCTGGAGGCCCAGCTCAGGGAGCGCCTCACCGAGCAGGGCTGGCTCTCGTGACGGCCCGTTCCGAGGGAGCGGCCACCGGGTCCGCAGCGCCGGGCCCGGTCGTCGCCGCGACCGACGAGGCGACCGCGGGCGACTGGCGGGAGGCCGTTCGCGTGGCGGCCTCCGCGCTGGTCACCGCGGGCGCTGCGGGCGAGGGCTACCCCGAGGCGTGCGTCCGGGTGGTGGAGGAGAACGGCCCGTACATCGTGCTGACCAAGGGGCTCGCGCTCGTCCACGCCCGTCCTGAGGAGGGCGGCCTGGCCGTCGGCGTCGGCGTGACCCGGCTGGCCACGCCGGTCGAGTTCGGCCATCCCGACAACGACCCGGTCGACCTGCTGCTGGCGTTCTGCACGCCCGACCCCGACGCGCACGTCGGCACCCTGTCCGGGCTGGCGCGCGCCCTGTCGGGCGGACTCGCCGACCGCCTGCGCGCCGCGTCCGGCGAAGACGACCTGGCCCGCATCCTGAAGGAGGCTCTACCGAATGCCTGACGCGGCCTCCTCCGGGTTCCCCGCCAGGGTTCGCACCCTGCTCGACGACCTCGACGCGACCTCGGGCGGGGCGGCCGGCGACGCCGCCGCCCTGCTGTTCGACGCGATCGAGGCCGGCGGGATCGTGCACGTCGCCGGCGCCGGGCATTCCCTGGCGATGGTCTGCGAGACGTTCTACCGGGCCGGCGGCCTCGCCGCCGTCCGCCCGATCTGGGACCCCGACGTCTTCCCGCTCGACCACGCGCTGCGCAGCACCCGCGCCGAGCGACGGGACGGGGTGGGGCGCGCCGTCGTCGAGAAGGCCGCGCCCGCCCCGCCCGACGTGGCGGTGGTGTTCTCCACCAGCGGCCGCAACCCCTATCCGGTGGAGGTCGCGCGGGAGTGCGCGGCACGGGGCGTGCCGGTCGTCGCGGTGACCTCGGCGCGGGCGTCGCGGGGCGCGGCGGCGAGGGCCGACACGACCCTCGCCGACCACGCGGCCATCGTCCTCGACACGTGCGTCCCGCCCGGGGACGTGCTGCATCCGGCGGGCGCGCCGCGCACCGCGGCGGTCTCCACCGTCCTCGCCGCGTACGCGTGGGCGCGGGTGCTCGCCGACCTCGACGACCTCGCGGCGGCGCGCGGCGTTGAGCCGCCCCGCTGGACGAGCGCGAACGTCCCCGGCGGCGACGAGGTGAACGCCGCGCTGCTGGAGCGCTACCGCCACCGCGTCCCCGAGTTGACGGGCGAGGGTTGACGGGGAACCGAGGATCGTCCCGCGGCGTTTCTCATAGGGACGGACCAACCCGCTGTGACAAGATGCGGGGCTGAGTTCGGACCGGAACGAGGAGCGAGATGACGACGAGACCGACCGGGGACGACCTTCTTGCCGTGTTCACGCGCGCGGACCTCGGCGGCGACGAGAAGCTCGACCTGATGGAGTTCACGCTCGGGCTGGAGGAGCTGGGGCTGTCCTGGACGCGGGCCGAGACGCAGGACAGGTTCGAGAGGGCGGACAGCAACCTCGACGGGTTCATCTCCTATGGCGAGTTCCGCGCCATCCTGGAGTCGCAGGGCTGGGTCGAGGGGCCCCTGCCCGGCGCGCGCGCCTGACGGCGAAGGGACGGGCCCGCCGGACGACCGGCGGGCCCTTACGCGTGTCTCAGGCCGGCGAGGACATCAGACCCTGCGGCCGCGCAGCTCCCGGTACCTGCGCACGAGCGCGCCGGTGGACGGGTCGGGCGCCTCGGACGGCGGCTCCGGCGAGGTCAGGGCCGGGGCGAGGTCCATCGCCATGACCTTGCCGAGCTCGACGCCCCACTGGTCGAAGGAGTCGATGCCCCAGATCGTCCCCTCGACGAAGACGATGTGCTCGTAGAGGGCGACGAGGGAGCCGAGGGTCTTCGGGGTGAGCTTCGGCGCGAGGAGCGTGCTGCTCGGCCGGTTGCCCGGCATGACCTTGTGCGGGACGACCGCCGCGGGCGTGCCGTCGGCGGCGATCTCCTCGGCGGTCTTGCCGAACGCGAGCGCCGAGGTCTGCGCGAGCATGTTCGCGATGAGCAGGTCGTGCATCCCCTCGCGGTCCTCGAACGGCTCGGCGAAACCGATGAAGTCCGCAGGCACGAGCCGGGTCCCCTGGTGCAGCAGCTGGTAGAAGGCGTGCTGCCCGTTGGTGCCCGGCTCGCCCCAGAAGATCGCGCCGGTCTGCGCGATGACCGGGGCGCCGTCGGCCCGCACCGACTTGCCGTTGGACTCCATCGTGAGCTGCTGGAGGTAGGCGGGGAACCGCGACAGGCGCTGGCTGTAGGGCAGGACGGCCCGGGTCTGCGCGCCGAAGAAGTCGGTGTACCAGACGCCGAGCAGCCCCATCAGCACCGGCATGTTCGCCTCGAACGGCGCGCTCCGGAAGTGCTCGTCGACCTCCCGGAACCCGGCGAGCATCTCGCGGAACGCCTCGCCGCCGATCGCGATCATCAGCGACAGGCCGATGGCGCCGTCGAAGGAGTAGCGCCCGCCCACCCAGTCCCAGAACCCGAACATGTTGGCGGTGTCGATGCCGAACTCGGCGACCCGCTCGGCGTTGGTCGACACGGCGACGAAGTGGCGGGAGACGGCGTCGTCGCCGAGCCGCTCGGTGAGCCACCGCCGCGCGACCTTGGCGTTGGTGAGGGTCTCCAGCGTCCCGAACGTCTTGGAGCTGACGACGAACAGCGTCTGCTCGGGGTCGAGTCCGGCGAGCTTGCCGAGGATGTCGGCCGGGTCGATGTTGGAGACGAACCGGCAGGAGACGCCCGCGTCGGCGAAGTCGTGCAGCGCCTCGTAGGCCATGGCGGGGCCGAGGTCGGAGCCGCCGATGCCGATGTTGACGACGGTCGTGATGCGCTTTCCGGTGAAGCCCGTCCACTCCCCCGACCGGACGCGTCCCGCGAAGTCGGCCATCTTGTCCAGGACCGCGTGCACGTCGCCCGCGACGTCCTGCCCGTCCACCTTCAGCGCCTCGCCGGGAGGCAGCCGCAACGCGGTGTGGAGGACGGCGCGGTCCTCGCTGACGTTGATGTGCTCCCCGCCGAACATCGCATCGATCCTGGCGCGCAGCCCGGCCCGTTCGGCGAGCGCCGCGAGCAGCGACAGGGTCTCGCCGGTGACGCGGTGCTTGGAGTAGTCCAGGAACAGGTCCCCCGCGGTCACCGTCATCCGGTCGGCGCGGCCCGGGTCCTCCGCGAAGAGCTCGCGCAGGTGCCGCCCGGCGATCGCCGCCTGGTGCTCGGCCAGCGCGGTCCATTCGGGCGACTCGGTGATATCAGCCATTGCCTTCTCTCATCTCCTCGTGGGGGCGAGGGCGTACCCCCACGGGCGGGCGCCGAACGTCCCCCGGGCGCCACGCCGCTCCCCACCGGCGATCATAGGTCGACCGCGCGTGACCGTATCAGGGCCGTCCCCGCGCGCGCAGCGATCCGCCCCGTCCGCCCGCGACCGCCCAGGCCGCGAGCGGGGTCGCCGGCAGGCTCCGGGAGTGCCCGGAGGAGCGACGCCGATCATGGACGGGACTAGGCTCGCCCTCGGCCGCCGAGGGCGGGGTGGATCGCGTTTCGAGGGGAGTCCCGGGTGAGCGAGCGGGCGTTCTGGGTGGGCACGTACACCGGCGCGGCCGGAGGCGGCGCCGGGATCTACCGGGTCGCGCGGGGCGCCGACGGGGCGCTGCGGGCGGCCGTGCTCGCGGCGGAGGCGGTGTGCCCGTCGTACCTGGCCGTCCATCCCACCAAGGACGTCCTGTACGCGGTCCGGGAGGAGGACCGCGGCGGGGTGGTGGCCTACGAGGCGGCCGGACCGCGGCTGAAGGAGATCGGGGCGCGGGAGGCGGGGGCGCTGCCCTGCCACCTGTCCGTCTCACCGGACGGCGGCCGCCTCCTCGTCGCCGACTACGGGTCCGGGACGGTCCGGGCCTACCCGCTGGGCCCCGACGGCGGTCTCGCCGGGGAGCCGGACGTGGCGGACGGGCACGGCGGCGGGCCGAGGGCCGACCGCCAGGAGGGCCCGCACGCCCACATGACCGTCCACGCTCCCGACGGGACGGTCCTGACGACCGACCTGGGGGCGGACCTCGTGCGGTCCTTCCGGATCGAGGGCGGGGACCTGAGGCTCGTCGGGGAGACGCCCCTTCCGGCCGGGTGCGGACCGCGGCACCTGGTCGTCCATCCGAGCGGGCACGTGCACGTGCTGGCGGAGCTGGCCGCGTCCGTCCTGGTCCTGAGGCCGGCCGACGGGTACGCGGGCCTGGAGGTCGTGGCGGAGTCGCCCGCGACGGCCGGTCCGGCGGGCGACGCGGCCCAGGGTGCGGCGATCAAGGTCGGCGACGGCGGCCGGTACGTCTACACCTCCATGCGCGGCACGGACGTGGTGACGGCCCACCGGGTGCTGGACGGCGGCGCGGCGCTGGCGCCGGTCGCGGACGTCCCCTCCGGCGGGCACTGGCCGCGCGACCTGCACGTGGACGGCGAGTGGATGCACGTGGCGAACGAGCGGAGCGACGCGCTCTCGACCTTCCGGATCGGGCCGGACGGCGTCCCGGTGCCGGCGGGGCCGCCCCTGGGCGTCTCCTCGCCGGTGTGCGTGATCCCCGGCTGACCGCCGGGCCGGGCGGGCGTTTCCTGCGGGCCGGCTCGGGCACGCCCCGGGTGAACGAGTCCGACACTCAGGGAGCATCCCGACATGACGACGATCGCCACGACCAACCCCGCGACGGGCGAGGTCGAGAAGACCTTCGACGCGCTGACCGACGAGGAGGTCGACCGGCGCGTCGCGCGGGCGGCGGACACGTTCGCCTCCTACCGCTCGGTCCCCCTGGAGCGGCGTGCGGAGTGGATGAACGCCGCGGCGGACGTCCTCGACCGGGAGGCCGACCAGATCGGCGCCATGCTGACCACCGAGATGGGCAAGACCCACAAGGCGGCCGTGGCGGAGGCGCACAAGTGCGCGAAGGCGTGCCGGTACTACGCCGAGCACGCGGCGGAGTTCCTGGCCGACCGGCGCCCCGCCGACCCCGCGGACGTGGACGCGCGGGACGCCTACGTCCGCTACCAGCCGCTCGGGCCCGTGCTGGCGGTCATGCCGTGGAACTTCCCGCTGTGGCAGGTGATCCGCTTCGCGGCGCCCGCCCTGATGGCGGGGAACGTGGGGCTGCTGAAGCACTCCTCGAACGTCCCGCAGACGGCGCTGTTCCTTGAGGACCTGTTCCGCCGCGCCGGGTTCCCCGAGGGCGCGTTCCAGACGCTGCTGATCGGCTCGGCGAAGGTCGAGCGGGTGCTGCGCGACCCGCGGGTGAAGGCCGCGACGCTCACCGGCAGCGAGCCCGCCGGGCGGTCCGTCGCCTCCATCGCCGGGGACGAGATCAAGCCGACCGTGCTGGAGCTCGGCGGCAGCGACCCGTTCGTGGTGATGCCGTCCGCCGACCTCAAGGCGGCGGCGCGCACGGCCGCCGAGTCCCGGTGCCTCAACAACGGGCAGAGCTGCATCTCGGCGAAGCGGTTCATCGTCGACAACGGCTGCGCCGAGGAGTTCGAGAGGCTGTTCGTCGAGCGGATGCGCGCGAAGAAGGTCGGCGACCCGATGGAGGAGTCCACCGACGTCGGCCCCCTCGTCAGCGAGCAGGGCCGCGCCGAGGTCGAGGAACTCGTGGCCGACGCGGTCGGCAAGGGCGCCACCGTGCTGTGCGGCGGCGAGCGCCCGGACGGGCCCGGCTGGTACTACCCGCCGACGGTGGTCTCCGGGGTGACGCCCGGGATGCGGATGTACCACGAGGAGGTCTTCGCACCGGTCGCGTCGCTGCTGCGCGTGCGCGGGGTGTCGGAGGCCGTCGAGGTCGCGAACGCGACGGGCTTCGGGCTCGGCTCGAACGCCTGGACGCGCGACGACGACGAGCGGGAGCGGTTCGTGCGGGAGCTGGACGCCGGGCAGGTCTTCATCAACGGGATGACGACGTCCTACCCCGAACTGCCGTTCGGCGGGGTGAAGCGCTCCGGGTACGGGCGCGAGCTGTCGGCGGACGGCATGCGCGCGTTCTGCAACGCCAAGACCGTCTGGGTCGGCTGACCGCACGTCCTCGGTCCGCTGCGCACAGCGGACCGAGGACGGTCTCACCGGACGGCCTGCGGGACCTTCCACGGGTTGTCGTCGCGGAGCGGCGGCGGGAGCAGGTCCTGCGGCCAGCCCTGGTAGGCGACCGGCCGCAGGAACCGCTCCATCGCGGCCGTGCCGACCGAGGTGGTGGAGGGCGCCGTCGTGGCCGGGTACGGCCCGCCGTGCTGCATCGCGTGCGTGACGGACACACCGGTGGGCCACTGGTTCCACAGGACGCGGCCGCTTCGGCCCGCGAGCACCGCCGCGAGCGCGGCGAGGTCGCCGGTCTCCTCCGGCTCGGCGTGCAGCGAGGCGGTGAGCTGGCCGGGCAGGGCGGCCACGACGCCGGTGAGGTCGGCGAGGCGGTCGTAGGTGACGACGAGGCCGAGCGGCCCGAAGCACTCCTCCGCCGCGGCGTCGATGTCGGCCTGGAAGGCCGCCAGGTCCATGGTGAGCAGGCGCGGCGTCAGCGCGTCCGCCTCGTCCGGCCAGACGAGGCGCCGCACGCCGGGCCGGGCGCCCAGCGCGCCCGCCGCGGCCAGGTACCCGGCGCCGATCCGCTCGTTGAGCATCGGCGCGCCGGCGGCTTCGCGCAGGTGCGCCGCGATACCCGCCGGCAGCCCGGCGGGGGCGAACAGCAGGCCGGGGTTCGTGCAGAACTGGCCGGCCCCCAGGGTGAGGGACGCCGCGTAGCCCTCGGCGATCTCCTCGGCGCGGGCCTCGGCCGCGCCGGGCGTGACCACGGACGGGTTCACGCTGCCCATCTCGCCGTAGAACGGGATCGGCACCGGCCGCTCCGCCGCGATACGCGCGAGGGCGAGTCCGCCCCGCTGGGAGCCGGTGAACGCGGCGGCGGCGACGCCGGGATGCCGCAGGGCCTCGACTCCGGCGTCCTCGCCCTCGACCAGGGCGAACACGCCGTCCGGGAGCCCGGCGCCGGCGATCACCTCGGCCGTCCGGCGCGACAGCCGGGGGTGGCCGGGGTGCGCCTTGACCACGACGGGGCAGCCCGCCGCCCACGCCGACGCGGTGTCGCCGCCGGCGACGCTGAAGGCGAACGGGAAGTTGCTCGCCGCGAACACCAGCACAGGACCGACGGCCGTCCGGCAGCGGCGCAGATCCGGCCTCGGACCGGTGGGCCACTGCGGGTCGGCCCGGTCGATGCGCGCGTCGTGGAAGGCGCCCTCCAGGACCTGCTCGGCGAACAACTTCAGCTGGAACGTGGTGCGGGTCAGCTCGCCGTTCAGGCGCGCCTCGCCTAGGCGGCTCTCCTCGTCGGCGAGCGCGACCAGTTCGCCGCGGGCGGCCTCCAGCGCGTCCGCGACCGCCGCCAGGTGGGCGGCGCGTTCGGCCGGCGGCGACGCGGCCCAGCCTGGCGCGGCGGCGACCGCCGCGGAGACGGCCTGGTCCGGTGTCATGAACTGCTCCCTTCGTCCTCGGTGTTCGGGGCGGTGCGGGCTGACCGCGGCGCCCGGTTCTCCACCGAGTTGCGGTACCCGTACAGCGCGTAGACGACCAGGCCGAGCACCATCCACACCGCGAACCGGACCCAGGTGATCCAGTCGAGGTTGGCGATCAGCCAGATCGAGAAGGCGATGCCGACCAGCGGCACCACCGGCACCCAGGGGGTGCGGAACGAGCGCGGCAGGTCGGGGCGGGTGCGGCGCATCACCATGACGGCGATCGCGACGACGATGAACGCCATCAGGATGCCGATGTTGGTGAGGTCGGCCGCCTCCTTGATGGGCAGCAGGCCCGCGATGACGGCCGAGCCGAGGCCGACGAGCCAGATGACGCGGGTCGGCACCTGCCGGCGCGGGTGGTTCCGAGCGAAGTAGGAGGGCAGCAGGCCGTCCCGGCTCATCGAGAACCAGACGCGGGTGACCGCCAGCATGTTCGCGAGCGCGGAGGTGGTGATGCCGACGACGGCGCCGACCGCCACGACCGTGCCGAGGCCGGCCAGGCCGACCGAGGCGAGCGCGCTGGAGAACGGGCTCTTGACGTCGATCTGCCGGTAGTCCTGCATGCCGAGCAGGACGATGCAGACCAGCAGGTAGATGACCGCGGCGATGGCCAGGGAGATGACGATCGCCTTCGGCAGCACCTTCTTGGCCTCGGCGCTCTCCTCCGCCGCCGCGCTCATGGCGTCATAGCCGTACACGGCGAAGAAGGTGGTGGCGGCCCCCGCGACGGCGCCGCCGATGCCGAACGGCAGGAAAGGGCTGAAGTTGCCGGCCGAGATGTGGAACGCTCCCGCGACGATGACCAGCGCGACGATGGCGAGCTTGACCACGACGAGGATCGTCTCGAACCGCGCGGACTCCTTCGTCCCGCGCGACAGCACGAACGCCAGGAGCAGGCACAGCAGCGCGGCGAACAGGTCGACCTTGTGACCGGCGCCGGTGCCGGGCGCCCCGAGCGCCCAGTCCGGGATGTCCAGGCCGATCTGGTCGAGGATGTAGGACAGGTAGCCGGAGATGGCGATCGCGACGACGGCGACGATCGCGGTGTACTCCAGCAGCAGGTCCCACCCGATCGCCCAGCCGATCGCCTCGCCGAGCGCGGCGTAGGAGTAGGTGTAGGCGGAGCCGGCCTTCGGGATGGTGCCGGCGAACTCGGCGTAGCAGAGCGCGGCGGCGGAACTGGCGATGATGGCGATCAGGAAGGAGATCATCACGCCGGGCCCGGCGTCGTCGTGGGCGACGACGCCGGCGAGCGAGAACACGCCCGCGCCGACGAGCCCGCCGAGGCTGAGCGCGACGAGCTGCCACAGCCCCATGGTGCGGCGGAGGCCGCCCGGGGTCTCCTCCTCCGAGGAGTCGACGGGTTTCAGGCGGAAGACTCCGGCCCGGGTGAACAGCGCGGACCCGGCCGGGCCCCGCGGTGGTCGTGTTTTCGGCATGGCTTGGGACATGAAGGTCCCTCCCGACTGGTGCAGGGGAATACCAAGGTGGGTGTGGATCGGCGGTCAGGGGGCCGCCGTGAAGGGCTCGGGGAGCCGGCGGCCCTCTAGAGGACGAAGCCCTCGGGGAAGGGGTCGGCGGGGTCGAGCAGGTAGGTGGCGGTGCCGGTGATCCAGGCCCGCCCGGTGAACTCGGGGATCACCGCGGGCAGGCCGCCGGCCTCGGCGGTGCCGACCAGGCGCCCGGTGAAGCGGGTGCCGATGAACGACTCGTTGACGAACTCGGTGTGCAGCGGCAGCTCGCCCCGGGCGTGCAGCTGGGCCATGCGGGCGGAGGTGCCGGTGCCGCAGGGCGACCGGTCGAACCAGCCCGGATGGATCGCCATCGCGTTGCGGGAGCGCCTGGCGTCCGACCCGGGCGCGAGGAACTGGACGTGCTTGCAGCCTCCGATCAGCGGGTCGGCCGGATGGACGGGGCGGTCGGTCCCGTTGATCGCCTCCATGATCGCCAGCCCCGCCCGGAGGATGTCCTCCTTGCGTGCCCGGTCGAACGGCAGCCCGAGCGGTTCGAGGTCGGTGATGGCGTAGAAGTTGCCGCCGTAGGCCATGTCGTAGCGGACGTCCCCGAGCCCGGGCACCGGCACCACGGCGTCCCGCCGGAGCGCGAACGAGGCGACGTTGCGGAGCGTCACGTGCTCGGCGACGCCGTCGCGGACCGCGACGCGGGCCTCGACGAGGCCGGCCGGGGTGTCCAGCCGCACGATCGTCTCCGGCTCGGTCACCTCCACCATCCCGGTCTCGACCAGGACGGTCGCGACGCCGATGGTGCCGTGCCCGCACATCGGCAGGAACCCGCTGACCTCGACGTAGACCACGCCCCAGTCCGCGTCCGGGCGGGTGGGCGGCTGGAGCAGGGCGCCGCTCATCGCGGGGTGGCCGCGCGGCTCGTCCACGAGGAAGCGGCGCAGCCCGTCCAGGTGCCGCACGGCGTGGCGGCGCCGCTCGGCCATCGTGGCGCCCGGGATGGGCGCGACGCCGCCGGTGACGACGCGCGTCGGCATCCCCTCGGTGTGGGAGTCGACCGCGCTGATCGACCGGGCCGAGCGCATCAGGCGGCCCGCCGCCGCGCGAGGGCCGCGATCGCGCGGTCCATGTCGGCGGTGACGGCGGCGCGGTGCTCGGGCACGAGCGGGCCGCGCGGCGGGCGGCAGGGGCCGCCGTACCGGCCGACCTGCTCCATGCCGAGCTTGATCGCCTGGACGAACTCGGTGCGCGAGTCCCAGCGGAACGCGGCGACGAGCGGCTCGTACAGGGCGCGGGCCTCCTCCAGCTTCCCGGCGGTGGCCAGCTCGTACAGCAGCGCCGACTCGGCGGGGAAGACGTTGGGGAAGCCCGCGAACCAGCCGGTCGCGCCCATCAGCAGCGCTTCGAGGGTGACGTCGTCGGCGCCGGCGACCACCTCCAGGCCCGGGGCCCTCTCCCGGATCTCCAGGACGCGGCGGACGTCGCCGGAGAACTCCTTGACCGCGACGACGCCGTCGATCTGGGCGATCTCGGCCAGCAGGTCCGGGGTGAGGTCGACCTTGGTGTCGATGGGGTTGTTGTAGACCATGACCGGCAGGCCGACGGACGCGACGGCCTCGAAGTGCGCGATGATCTCGCCGCGGTTGGCCCGGTACATCGTCGGCGGCAGGCACAGCACGCCGTCGGCGCCGTCCTCGGCCGCGATCTGCGCCCAGTGCCGGGCCTGGTGGGAGCCGGGGCCGTGCACGCCGACCACGACGACGCCGTCCCGGCCGACCGCCTCGACGGCGGTGCGGGCGACGCGGCGGCGCTCGTCGTCGGTCAGCGAGGAGTACTCGCCGAGGGACCCGTTCGGGCCGACGCCGCGGCAGCCGTTGTCGACGAGCCAGCGGCAGTGCTCGGCGTACCGGTCGTGGTCGACGGCGAGCCCGGCGGGGGCGGCGGCGTCCTCACGGTAGGGCAGGGCCGTCGCCACGATGACGCCGCCGAGGCTCTGGAGCTTGCTGTCGCTCATCGGGCGCTCTCTTTCTTGTCGGGTGTGTCAACTGGAGGGTTCGCGAGCTCGCCGAGCCGGATGGGCTGGGCGACGGGCCGGCGGTGGGGATCGCCCCCGCCCGCCCGGTCGCGGAGCAGTTCGGCGACCGTGGGGCCGCAGACGCGGGCCTGGCAGGGGCCGAGGCCGGCGCGGGTGCCGAGCCTGACGGCGCGGGCGGAGCCGGCGGCCTCGCCGTCCGCGGCGCGCAGGAGGGTCCCGTAGGCGGTCTCCTCGCAGCGGCAGACGATCGTGTCGGGGCGCAGCCAGCCGGGCCACGCCGCGCCGACGGGGTGCGCGGCGGCGAGCCGGCCGGCGAACGCGCGCGCCCGGTCGCGGCGCCGGCGCAGGGCGGCGGCCGCGCGGTCGCCGCTGTCTCCTCCCCCGGCGGCCCAGCCGGCGAGCAGCCCCTCGGTGCGGGCGGCGGGCGCCCCGGCGATGCCGGTGATCTCCCCGGCCGCGTAGACGCCGGGGACGCTGGTGCGCTGGTCGTCGTCGACGTCGGTGAAGGCGCCGCCGCGCAGCCGGCAGCCCGCGGCGACGGGCAGTTCGAGCTGCGGGCTGAAGCCGTGGGTGACGCAGAGCGCGTCCACCGCGACGGTGCGCTCGGTGCCGGGCACGACCGACCAGTCGTGGCGGAGCCGCGCCGTGACCGCCTCTTCGACGCGCCCGTCGCCCCGGGCCTCGATCACGGCGCGGCCCGTCCGGTACGGGACGCGGTGCCGGGCCAGCAGCCCCGCGTACCCGGCCAGCTCCGCCGCCTTGCCCGCCTGCGGCGCCAGCTCCCACGGGCGCGCCGCCCAGCCGCGCGCCACGGTGGCGGCGGGGTTGGCCTCCAGCACCCCGAGGACGGTGGCGCCGGCCTCGACCAGCGACGCGGCGACCGGGAGCAGGAACGGTCCAGAACCGGCGATGAGGACGGGGTCGCCGATGACCAGGCGCTCCCCCTTCGCCAGCGCCTGCGCCGCACCGGCGGTGAAGACGCCGGGCAGCTCCCAGCCCGGGAACGGCAGGACGCGGTCATGGGCGCCCGGCGCCAGCACCAGCGCGTCCGGGCGCAGGACGTGCCGTTCCCGTCCGGCGCCGTCGGCCTCACCTCGCAGCACGTGGACGTGCGGCGGCGCCTGTTCGGTGCGGTCGACGGACCAGACGGCGCTCTCGGGCCACCAGGCGCAGCGCGGATGGCCGAGCACGCGGTCGCGCACCCGCTCGAAGCCGCGCCACCCGTGGTGAAGGCGGCCGGGGCGGGTCGCGCCGAACGCGGCGGGCGGCATCCGGTGGTACTGGCCGCCGGGCTCCTCGGCCGCGTCGAGCAGCGTGACCCGCGCGCCGGCGCGCAGCGCGCCCGCCGCCGCGCCGAGCCCCGCCGGCCCGGCGCCGACGACCACGACGTGCCGGCTCACCGGGCGTCCCGGGACTGGGTCGCGACGACGTCGCCGTCGCGGGCGCGGCGGCGGCAGGCCCGCACGTCGCGGACGCCGTTGACGGTGAGGAGGCAGTCGAAGCAGGCGCCGATCCCGCAGAACACGCCGCGCGGGGCGCCGGAGGGGCCCCGGCGCCAGGTTCGGCGGCCCGCGGCCAGCAGCACCCCGGCGAGGGTCTGGCCGGCGACGCCGTCCACGGGCTCGCCGTCCACGGTGATCCGCAGCGGGACGTCGGGGCGGCGCCCGGTCCGGTCGCCGCCGGCGGGCACGAGTCGCGCGCTCATCGGGTCTCTCCTTCGCACTGGGCGGCGGGCCGGTCCGCGCGGAACGGCGCCGCGTCGATCGCGGGGGCGCGGCCGAGCATGAGGTCGCGCAGGACGGCGGCGGTCCCGGCGGACAGGCCGATCCCGGCGCCCTCGTGCCCGGTGGCGTGCCAGAGGCCCTCAAGGTGCGGGTCGGCGCCGATGACGGGCAGGTGGTCGTCGACGTACGGGCGGAACCCTCCGTAGGCGCGCATCACCGGCACCCCGGCCAGGGACGGGAACAGCCGCAGCGCCTTGGCCGCGATGACCGACAGCACCTCGGGGCGGATCCGGTCGTCGAACCCGACCCGGCGGCGGGAGGATCCGAGGAGGATCGTCCCGGCCCGGGTGGACTCGACGACGGCGGACGCCTGCAGGTCCCCGGCGGCGCTGCCGACCGCGCTCACGTAGTCGGCGTCGTAGACCTTGTGGAAGACGGTCGGCGGCATCGGCGCGGTCACCAGGACCTCGCCCCGGCGGGGCCGGACACCGAGCCGGACGCCGAGCCGCGCGGCGACCTCCCCCGACCAGGGCCCGGCCGCGTTGACGACCGCGTCGGCCTCGATCGTCCCGCCGGAGGTGCGGACGCCGGTGACACGGCCGCCGCGCCGGACCGCGCCGAGGACCTCGCACCCGGTGCGCAGGACGGCGCCGGCGCGCACCGCGGCGGCCAGGAGGGCGACGGCGGCCCCCGCGGGCTGGACCTGCGCGTCCTCGGGGTAGTGGACGGCCTTGGCGAAGTCGCGCGTCAGGTGGGGCTCGGCGGCCGCGAGGGCGGCGGCGTCCAGGTCCTCGGCGATCACCCCGGCCTTGCGCTGAGCGCCGGCGAACTCCGTCAGCGCCTCGGCGCCCGCGGGGGTGGTGGCGACGACGATGCCGCCCTTGGCGTCCCATTCGACGCCGCCGGCGTTCGGGTCGCCGTCCAGGACGGCCGGCCACAGCTCGCGCGACAGCCGCGCGAGTTCGAGCTCCGGGCCCGGCCCCTTGTCGGAGACCAGGATGTTGCCCTCGCCGTGGGCGGTGGTCCCGGCGGCGGGGCCGCCCCGGTCGGCGACGGTGACCGCGCAGCCCGCCAGGGCCAGCTCGCGGGCGCAGGCCGCGCCGATGATCCCGGCGCCCAGTACCACGACCCGCGTCATCGACCCTCCCGTTCGTCGTTCGTTAAACCGAACGATTCCGAGAGTAAGTGCGTCCCGCGCGCGATGTCAACGCGCGGGCGACCCCGGATTCAGGGCGTTTCGACCAGATGGGACGGGGTTCCGGGCGAGGCGTGAAGCCGCTGGTCAGCGCTGTACTGCAGCAGCAGGACGGACCGGACGGGCCCCTCCACGGCGCTGTAGCTGTGCGGCAGGCGCGCGTCGAAGCCGACGTAGTCGCCCGGCCCGAGCTCGACGTCCCGGTCGTCCACCCGAACGGCGAGCCGCCCGGACTGGACGATCGTGTGCTCCATTCCCACGTGGCCGAGCGAGTCCTGCCGGCGGCCGGTCCTGACCTGCTGGTCGTACACCTCGAACAAGGCGCCGCCGGACTCGATCCCGCGCAGCGGCCGCAGGTCGACGCCCTCCCCGCTCAGCACCTCCACCTCCGCCGCCCGCACCACCGTGAGCCCGGACGGCTCCTGGTGGTCGAGCAGGTCGGAGATGGGGACCTCCAGCGCGCGCGACAGGCTGAACACGGTCTCGATCGTGGGGTTGCCGGCGCCCGCCTCAAGCTGGGAGAGCGTCGCCTTGCCGATCTTGGAGCGGCGGGACAGCTCCGACAGCGACAGGCCGAGCTCCAGCCGCGCGCGGCGCAGGTTGCCGGCCAGCACGTCCCGCACCGATTCCCCTGACGCGCCCACGCTCCCGCCCCTCGTCCGCTCACTCGGCTCACGTTCGCTCTATCGAACGGCCAGTGTACTCGGCGGACCGGAGGGGTCAGAGCTCCACCAGCGTCCCGGCGCCGGCCTCGCGGGCGCGGTCGACGATGACGGAGGCCGCCGCCGCGTCCTGCACGCCGAGGCCGACACTGTTGTAGAAGACGATGTCGGCGCCGGAGCGCCGCCCGGCGGCGAGGCCGGCGACGATCGGGCCCAGCGGGCGCACCCGGCCGAGGTCCAGCTCCCCCGCGCGCACGGCGGCCACCACGGGGCCGGCGTGCTCCAGTGCGGTCGTCACGTCGTCCACCACGACCGATGCGGCGCGGGTGAGGACCTCGCCGTCCACCTCCGCCCGGTCCGGGGCGAAGGACCCGACGCTCACGACCGTGCACCCGGGATCGAGCCACGCGCCGAGGACGACCGGCTCGGTGCTGGTGGTGGCGGTGACGACGATCTGCGCGCCCCGGACCGCCTCGCGGGCGGACGCCGCGGCCCCGACCGGCAGCTCCAGGTCCCGCGCGAGCTCGGAGGCCGCGGTGCAGGTGTCCGGCCGTCGGCAGGCCAACGTCACCTCGGTGAGGGGACGCACCATGGCCATCGCCCGCACGTGCGCGCGGCCCTGGACGCCGCAGCCGACGACCGCGAGGCGGGTGGCCCCCGGCACCGCGAGATGGTCGGCCGCCACCGCGCTCGCCGCCGACGTGCGCAGCGTCGTCACGGCCTCGCCCTCGATGATCGCGACGGGCCGCCCGTCGACCGGGTCCTGGACGGTCACCAGGGCCGCCACGGTCGGCAGCCCGCGCGCCGCGTTGCCCGGGGTGACGCTGCCGAACTTGGCGACGGCGCCGGCGCCGGGCAGGCGGGAGAGGTAGCCGAAGGCGACGTCGCCGTCCGGCCCGTCCAGCAGGACCCGCGGCGCGAGCCGCGCCCGCCCGCGGCCGAGCGCGGCGAACGCCTCCCGCTGCGAGGCGATCGCGGCGGGCAGGTCGAACACCGCGCGCACGTCGGCCGCGGAGAGCAGCAGGACACCGGCCATGGGGAGATCCTTTCCAGGCCGCGGCCGCGCTGTCGAGTGGCCAGAGGGCAAGCGGTGCTTACCGATCAGTGCATGAGATCGCATGCTTGCCCGTCTCGACGCCCGTGCCCCGACGTTTCACGCTTTCACCATCCCGGACCACGAGGACCTGCCGGCCACGAGCGACGGAGAGCCGCCGATGACTCCACTGACCCCGCGGGACCGCGGACGCCGGTTCCGGATGTTCACCGCGGCGGGCGCCGGCCTGCTGCTCGTCCCGCTCGCCGCGGCCTGCGGGTCGGGCGGCTCCGGCGGCTCGGGCGCCATCAAGATCGGCGTCCCGGCGCCGCTGAGCGGCGACTCGGCCTCGGCGGGGCAGGACATCCTCGCCGCGGCCAAGGTCGCCGCCGACGAGATCAACAAGGCCGGCGGCGTGGACGGCCGCAAGATCCAGATCGTGGAGGCCGACGACCAGTGCAGCGCCCAGCAGGGCGCGCAGGCCGCGCAGAAGCTGCTCAACAGCGGGGTCGTGGCGGTCGCCGGCGGGTACTGCTCGGGCGCGGCGGTGCCCGCGATCCCGATCTACGGCAGACGCGGCGTCCCGTTCGTGATGGACGCCTCCACCAACCCGTCCCTCACCGACAGCGGCAAGGGCAAGGTGTTCCGCACCTGCGGGCGCGACGACAACCAGGGCCTGGTCGCGGCCAAGTTCATGACCGGGCCGCTCGGCGCCAGGCGGATCGCGCTGCTGCACGACAGCACCACCTACGCCAAGGGGCTCGCGGACGCCGCGGCGAACTCGGCGAGGCGGGCGGGCGGCCAGGTCGTCTACGAGAACGCGCTGCAGCCCGGCCAGTCCGACTACGGCCCCGTGCTCACCAAGATCGCCTCGACGCGGCCGGACGTGCTGTACTTCACCGGCTACTTCGCCGAGGCGGGGCTCCTGATGAAGCAGCGCAAGCAGCTCGGGCTGAAGTTCACGCTCATGGGCGGGGACGCCACGACCGACTCCACCGTGCTGAAGACCGCGGGCTCGGCGGCCGGCGGCTACATCGCCACCACCGCGCCGCTGGCCAAGGACCTGCCGGCCGCCGCGACGTTCGTCTCGGCGTACAAGGCCGCGAACAACGCCGACCCGGGGCCGTTCTCGGTGTACGAGTACGACGCGGTGAAGGTCGTCGCGAAGGCGATCGACGACGCCGGGTCCACCCGGGGCGCCGCGATCACCGAGGCCCTCCACAAGATCAAGGACTTCCCGGGCATCACCGGACCGATCACCTTCGACGCCAAGGGCGACCGGACCGACCCGCTCTACATCACCGTCCAGGTCCAGAACGGCGCGTTCACCGCCTACAAGAAGCTCGACGAGAGCGGCGCCACCTGGGTGGACGCCAAGACCTCCTGATCAGGGGCCCGATGAGCGAATTCGTCCAGTACCTCGTGAACGGCCTGACGATCGGGGCGTTCCTCGCGCTGATCGCGCTGGGTTACTCGATGATCTACGGGGTGGTCCGGCTGATCAACTTCGCGCACGGCGACGTGTTCATGATCGGCGCGTTCGCCGGGTTCGGGACGCTGACGGCGCTCGGCGCGACCGGCGGGATGGCGCTGCCCGCCATCCTCGCCGCCGTCGTGGTCGGCGCGCTGACCACCGGCGTCGTCGGCGCCGGCATCGCCAGGGCCGCCTACGTGCCGCTGCTGTCGTCCCCGCGCCTGGCGCTGCTGATCGCCGCGATCGGGGTGTCGCTGGCACTGGAGGAGGGGGTGAAGGTGCTCACCGACGCCCGGTTCAAGTCCTACCCGCACGCGCTGGACGGCGGCCGGATCCTCAGCGGCGCCGTCCATGTCACCTGGGGGCAGCTCGTCCTGGTCGTGCTGTCGGTGGCGCTGATGGCGGCGCTGTGGGCGTTCGTCACCCGGACCGTGACGGGGACCGCGATGCGCGCGCTGGCGATGGACCGCGACGCGGCCCGGCTCCAGGGGATCAACGTGGAGCGGCTGATCCTGACGACGTTCTTCATCGGGTCGCTGCTCGCGGGGGCGGCCGGCGTCATGTACGGGTTGTACTACGTGCAGATCAGCTTCGGCATGGGGTTCCTCATCGGCCTGCGCGCGTTCACCGCCGCGGTGCTCGGCGGGATCGGCAACCTGCCGGGGACGATGGTCGCGGGCGTGTGCATCGGCCTCGTGCAGTCGTTCTCGGCCGGGTACGTCTCGTCCCGCTGGACGGACGTCATCATCTTCGGGCTGCTGATCGCGGTGCTGGCGCTGAGACCCACCGGCCTGTTCGGCGAGCGCGTCGTGGAGCGCGCGTGAGGGCGCGGGCGCCGCGGCCCGCGGGCGGGGAGGCGGCCGTCCGGTACGGCGGCTGGCCGCTGCTCATCGCGCTGGCGCTGGTCGCCGGGCAGACCCTCGACGACTACGCGCTGACCGTCGCGGGGACGATCCTGGTCTACGCGATCCTCGGGCTCGGGATCAACATCGTCGTCGGGTACGCCGGCCTCCTCGACCTCGGGTTCGCCGCCTTCTTCGCGATCGGCGCGTACGCTTCCGGGCTGCTGACGCTGAAGCTGGAGTGGGGCTTCTGGCCGACGCTGCCGGTGGCGGTCTCCGCCGCCGCGGTCGCCGGGGTGGTCATCGGCTACCCGACGCTGCGGCTGCGCAGCGACTACCTCGCGATCGTCACGCTCGGCTTCGGGGAGATCATCCGGATCACGGTGATCAATCTGGAGGTCACCGGGGGCCCCAACGGGCTGACCGGGATCCCCCCGGTGACGGTCGGCGGGCGGGAGATCGTCACGCCGAGGGACTTCTTCCACCTCGCGCTCGCGTTCTTCGCCGTCGTGCTGGCCGCGACGGCGCTGCTGGCCCGGTCGCGGCTCGCCTACGCGTGGCGCGCCATCCGGGCCGACGACACCGCCGCGGAGGCGGTCGGCGTCCCGGCGCGGCGGGTGAAGCTGCTGGCGTACGTGCTCGGCGCGATGGTCGGGGCCGTCGCGGGCCCGCTCAACGCCGCTCAGCTCGGCACCGTGGACCCCTCCAGCTTCACGTTCCTGACCTCCCTGATGATCCTGCTCGTGGTCATCATCGGCGGGATGGGAAGCCGGCCCGGCGTCATGGTCGGCGCGGTGGTGATCGTCGCGCTGCCGGAGGTGCTGCGGACCGTCCAGGAGTACCGGGGGCTGTTCTTCGCGCTGCTGCTCATCCTGATCGTGCTCCTGCGGCCGCAGGGCGTCTGGCCGTACCGGCCGCGCCGCCTGCGGCTCCCGGCGAAGGCGGGGCCCGCGCCCGAGCCTCCTGCCGCGCGGGGCACGCTGCTGGAGGTGGACGGCCTGTCCCGGCGCTTCGGCGGCGTCACGGCCGTGGACGGGCTCGCCCTGCGCGCGGACGCCGGCCAGGTCGTGAGCGTGATCGGCCCGAACGGCGCGGGCAAGACCACCGCGTTCAACTGCGTCACCGGGATGATCGCGCCGTCGGCCGGGACGGTCGTGCTCGCCGGGCGGGACGTGCGCGGCCTCGCCCCGCACCGGGTCGCCGCCGCCGGCCTCGCGCGCACGTTCCAGAGCATCCGGCTGTTCGAGGAGATGACCGTCGCCGAGAACGTGCTGATCGGCCGGTTCGCCCGCGACCGCGCCCTGCTGCGGCCGCTGTCGCGCGCCGACCTCGACACGGTCCGCCGCTGCCTGGACTTCGTCGGGCTGCTGGAGGCGGCCGACCGCCCGGCGGGCGGGCTCGCCTACGGCGACCGGCGCAGGCTGGAGATCGCGCGGGCGCTCGCGGGCGATCCCAGCGTCCTGCTGCTGGACGAGCCCGCCGCGGGCGCGAACCCGACCGAGAAGCGGGCGCTGATGGGGCTCATCTCCCGCATCAGCGCGCTCGGCGCCGCCGTGGTGCTGATCGAGCACGACGTGGCGCTGGTCATGTCGATCTCCGACCGGGTGACGGTGCTGGAGCACGGGCGGACGATCGCGGTGGGGCCGCCGGAGGAGATCCAGGTGGACCAGCGGGTCATTGCCGCCTACCTCGGCGTGCCGGACGACCCGGAGACCGACCTCGTCACGGAGGTGCTGCGGTGACGCTCCTGCGGGTCGGCGACCTGCGCAGCCGGTACGGCCAGGTCGAGGCGCTGTCCGGAATCTCCTTCGAGGTCGGCGAGGGCGAGATCGTCGCGCTGCTCGGCAGCAACGGCGCCGGCAAGACCACCGCGCTGCGGACCGTCACGGGCCTGCACCGGGCCCGGTCCGGGCGGGTCGAGTTCGACGGCCGCGACATCACCCGGCTCGCCGCGCACAGGGTCGTCGCGGCCGGGCTCGGGCACGTCCCGGAGGGGCGTCGCGTGTTCCCGGCGCTGACCGTGGCCGAGAACCTGTTGCTCGGCGGGTACCTGCGGCGCCGCGACAGGGCGCTCGTCGCGGCCCGCCGGGACGAGGTCTACGCGATGTTCCCGCGGCTCGGCGAGCGGCGCGGGCAGCCCGCGGGACTGCTGTCGGGCGGCGAGCAGCAGATGCTCGCGATCGGCCGGGCGCTGATGCTGCGGCCGCGGCTGCTCGCCCTGGACGAGCCGACGATGGGGCTGGCGCCGCAGACGGCGCAGCAGGTGCTGCGGGTCGTGCGGGAGATCCGCGACCAGGGCGCCACGATCCTGATCGTCGAGCAGAACGCCCATCAGACGCTCCGCCTCGCCGACCGCGCCTACGTCCTGGAGACCGGCCGGATCGTGCTGGAGGGCCCGGCGTCCGCGCTCGCCCAGGACGACCGGGTGAAGGCCGCCTACCTGGGCGGCGACCCGGTCATCGAGGCGCCGTGAGGAGCCTCCGCGCCGCCTCCTCGATCGCGGCCTCCGACAGCAGGACGTGGTGGGCGGCGTCTCCCAGGGGGATGAAGCTGTCCTCGCTCGTCACCCTGGCCGTGCGTCCCCGGAAGCCGGCATCGGCGAGCGCGGTCAGGACACCCTCGGAGACGCCCCCGGTGCGGCGCGTCTCGTCCGCGACCAGGACGGCGCCGGTGGCGCGGGCCTCGCGCAGCAGGTCCTCGGCCGGCAGCGGGGCGAGCCAGCGCAGGTCGACCACCCGGCACCGGACGCCCGCGGCCTCCAGGCGGCGGGCCGCCCGCAGGCTCATCCGCAGGCCGTTGGCGAAGGTGACGACGGTGAGGTCGCCGCCGTCCCCGTAGGTGCGCGCGCGCCCGATCGGGACCGTCCCGCCGGCCGGGGCCAGCCACCCGCCGTCGCCGTCCTCGTGCAGGTCGCGGGCGTGGTAGAGCGCGATCGGCTCCAGCATCGCGCACACGCGCCCCTCGCGCTCGGCGGCGTCCGCGCACGCGCGCAGCATCCCCGCGGCGTCGTCGGGCCGGGACGGTGACGCGATGACGAGCCCCGGGATGTCGCGCAGGGCGGCGACGGCGTTGTCGTTGTGGAAGTGGCCGCCGAACCCCTTCTGGTAGGCGTAGCCCGCGATCCGCAGGACCATCGGGTTGCGGTACCGACCGGAGGAGAAGAACGGCAGCGTCGCCGCCTCGCCCCGGATCTGGTCGGCGGCGTTGTGCAGGTAGGCGAGGTACTGGATCTCCGGGACCGGCAGCAGCCCGGCCGTCCCGAACCCGAGCGCGAGGCCGAGGACCGACTGCTCGTCCAGGATCGTGTCGAACACCCGCGCCGCCCCGGCCCGCTTCACCAGCCCGCGCGTGACCCCGTAGACGCCGCCCTTGCGGGCCACGTCCTCGCCGAAGACGAGCATGCCGGGCCGCTCGTCCAGCAGGTCGCCGAGCGTCCGGTTGATCGCCTGCGCCAGCGTGACCGGCTCCCCCTCCGCGCGTTCCGCTCCTCCGCCGGGGCGGGTGTACCGCAGCGGCGCCATGACCTCCGCGGCGGACGCCAGGCGCGGGGCGCGCGCGACCTTCTCGGCCAGCGCCGTGACCTCCGCGCGCTTGGCCTCGTAGATGCCGACGATGTCCTTCGCGGTCGCGACGCCGCGGTCGACGAGGAGCCGCGCGGTCTGCAGGAGCGGGTCGCGCTCCAGGTCGGACGCCATCTCGGCCGGGGTCCGGTAGGACGATTCGACGTCGGAGCCGGCATGGCCCATCAGGCGGACGGTCCGCAGGTGCAGGAAGGCGGGGCGGCGGCGTTCGCGGACCCAGCGGGCCGCCCGCGCCGCCACGGCGTGGGCGTCGGCGAGGTCGCAGCCGTCCGCGTGGAAGTAGGCGAGGCCGGGCCGCGAGCCGTACGCGGCGTGGATCCAGCCGGGCGCCGTGCGGACGCTGATGCCGATCCCGTTGTCCTCGCAGACGAACAGGAGCGGCAGGGGAAGGCCCTGGTAACCGCAGTTGACGGCGGCGTTGACGGCGCCGGTGGCGGTGGAGTGGTTGGCGGAGGCGTCCCCGAAGCTGCACACGGTGAGGGCGTCGCGCGGCCACGGCGAGTCCAGGCCGAGCCGGGCGGCGCGTTCGATCGCGAAGGCCACGCCAAGCGCGCGCGGGAGATGCGAGGCGATGGTGGAGGTCTGCGGGATCACGTTCAGCGGGCGGCTGCCGAACACCTTGTGGCGTCCGCCCGCGATCGGTTCCTCGGCGGCGGCGACCAGTCCGAGGAGGACGTCGCGGAGCGGGTTCTGGCCGGGGACCTGGCGTGCCCGCTCCAGGAAGAACGCGCCCGACCGGTAGTGCAGGAGCGCCGGGTCGTCCGGGCGGAGGGCGCCGGCGACGGCCGCGTTCCCCTCGTGGCCGGACGAGCCGATCGTGTAGAAGCCGTGGCCCTGTGCCTGGAGGCGGCGGGCGGCGAGGTCCAGGTGCCGGCTGCCGAGCTGCGCGTCGAACAGCTCCAGGCAGCGCTCGCCGGTGAGCGCGCCCGGCGGGGCGGGCGCGCCGGACGGCACCAGGGTCGCGGCCGTCTCGAGGAAGTGGACGTCGGCGGGCTCGGGCATGCGTGCTCCTGCCTGCGGATCGGGAAGCGTGTCGAGCATCGGACGCGGCCCCGGCCGCGGCCAAGCCGCGCGAGCCCGCGAACTGGTGGGGAGTTGGCCAAGGATCGCTTAACGACGCCCCCGGGAGAGCCTCAGCCCGGCTTGGCCTCGCGGTAAGGAAGCCGTGCTCTGCCCGATCTTGGCGCGGGCGGGCGGCCCGTTCAGGCTTGAACCGTGCTCTCCTCCGTCATCGGCGGCGCCCGGATCCCGGCGGGGCCGCGCTCGTACCGCTCCACCGACCCGTCCCGCACGTCCGAGACCGTCGCCGAGGTGTCCCTCGCGGACGCCGGCGACCTCGTGCGCGCCTGCCGGGCGGCCCGCGAGGCGCAGGACGCCTGGCGGGACGTGCCGGCGCCCGTCCGCGGGCAGGTGGTCGCCGCGATCGGCCGGCTCGTCGAGGCCAACAAGGCGGCCCTCGCCGCGACCGTCACCCGGGAGGTCGGCAAGCCCCGGGCCGAAGCCCTCGGCGAGGTCCAGGAGATCGCCGACACCTGCGCGTTCTTCCTCGGAGAGGGGCGGCGGCTGTACGGGCAGACCGTCCCGTCCGAGATGCCCGACAAGCAGCTGTTCACCTTCCGGGACCCGGTCGGCGTCGTCACCGTCATCACGGCGGGGAACTTCCCGGTCGCGGTGCCGTCCTGGTACATCGTCCCCGCGCTGCTGTGCGGGAACGCGGTGGTGTGGAAGCCCGCCGAGTACGCGGCGGCCTGCGCCGACGCCTTCTACGAGCTGTTCGCGCACGCGGGGCTGCCGGACGGCGTCCTCAACGTCGTCCACGCCGACGGCGCCGAGACGTTCCGCGGCCTGGAGCAGGCGCTGGACGAAGGACTGGTCGACAAGGTCGGCTTCACCGGCTCCACCGAGGTCGGGTCGCGGATCGGGGAGCTGTGCGGCCGCCACCTCCAGACGCCGTGCCTGGAGCTCGGCGGCAAGAACCCGATGGTCGTCGCCGAGGACGCCGACCTGCCGCTCGCCGTCGAGGGCGCCCTGTTCTCCGGGTTCGGGACGGCCGGGCAGCGCTGCACCTCCCTCGGGACCGCGATCGTCCACGCGTCGGTGCACGGCGAGTTCGTGCGGCTGCTGGACGAGGCGACGCGGGCCGCGGCCGTCGGCGACCCGGCGGGCGACGTGCTGTTCGGGCCGCTGATCAGCGAGCGGTTCGCGGACGGCTTCGAGAAGGTCCTCGGCTGGATCGGGCCGGGCCACACCGTGCACGGCTCGTCGGCCACCGGGCGGATCACGGCGGCCGCGCCGCGTGAGGGCTTCGCCGGAGACCCCGAGGCGGGGCTGTTCTACCACCCGGTGATCGTCGACGGGGTGGGGCCCGGCGACGAGCTGTTCATGAACGAGACGTTCGGGCCGATCATCGGCGTCACCGCCTACCGGACGCCGGACGAGGCGATCGCCCTCGCCAACGCCCCCGGCTACGGCCTGTCCGCGTCGATCTACACCACCGACCCGGCGAAGGTCTTCGCCTTCCGGCGGCGGATCTCGGCCGGGATGGTGAGCGTCAACAACTCCACCTCCGGCGCGGAGGCGCACCTGCCGTTCGGCGGGAACGGGCGCTCGGGCAACGGCAGCCGCCAGTCGGGCATGTGGGTGCTGGACCAGTTCACCCGCTGGCAGTCGATGAACTGGGACACCTCGGGACGGCTGCAGAAGGCGCAGATGGACGTCCTGGAGATCGCCCCCGACCTCGGCTTCCGGCTGTAGGGGCGGCCGTGGAGACCGAGACCGAGACGGAGACCGAGGCCGACGTCGTCGTCATCGGCGGCGGCGTGATGGGGACGAGCGTCGCGTTCCACCTCGCCGAGGCGGGGGTGCGGCGCGTGGTGCTCGTCGAGCGGGACGGGCTCGGATCGGGCTCGACGTGCAGGGCGGCGGGCGGCGTGCGCGCCCAGTTCTCCGACGAGGTCAACATCCGGCTCGGCGCCCGCAGCCTGGAGGCGTTCACCCGGTTCTCCGGCCGTCCCGGCCAGGAGATCGACCTGCACCAGGTCGGGTACCTGTTCCTGCTGTCGCGGCCCGAGGACGTCGCGGCGTTCGAGGCGGGCGTCGCCCTGCAGAACGAGCTGGGCGTCCCGAGCCGGATGGTCACGGTCGCGGAGGCCTGCCGGCTGTCGCCGCTGGTCGTCCCCGACGGGCTGCTGGCCGCCGCGTTCTCCCCCGACGACGGGCACTGCACGCCCGAGTCGGTCGTCCTCGGGTACGCGACGGGCGCGCGGCGGCACGGCGCGGCGATCCGCACCGGATGCGAGGTCGTCGGCATCGAGACCGGCGGCGGCGAGATCAGTGCAGTCCAGACCTCGCGGGGGCGCATCCGCACGCCCGCCGTCGTCTGCACGGCCGGGGCCTGGTCGGCGGCGGTCGGGCGGATGGCGGGCGTCGACCTCCCGGTCGAGCCGCTGCGCCGCCAGATCGTCTTCACCGAGCCGCTCCCGGACCTGCCGCGCCCGGTGCCGATGACGATCGACTTCGCGACGTCGCTCTACTTCCACGCCGAGGGCGAGGGCCTGATGCTCGGCATGTCCGACCCCGACGAGCGCCCCGGCTTCCTGCTGGACCGGTCCGACGCGTGGCTCCCCCGGCTCACCGAGGCGATCGGCGCCCGCGCGCCGCGCCTGCTCGACGTGGGGCTGACGGGCGGCTGGGCGGGCCTCTACGAGGTGACGCCCGACCACAACGCGCTCATCGGCGAGGACGCGTCGGTGTCGCGGTTCCTCTACGCGACGGGCTTCTCCGGTCACGGCTTCCTGCAGGGCCCGGCGGTCGGCGAGGTCGTCCGCGACCTGTACCTCGGCCGCGCGCCCTTCACCGATGTCGCCCCCCTGCACGCCGCGCGGTTCGCCGGCGACGCCCTCCGCCCGGAGATCAACTGTGTCTGACGTGCTCGCGCTGATGGACGAGTGGGGCCCCGAGCGGGTCGTGTGCGTCTCCGACGCCCGGACCGGGATGCGGGGCGTGCTCGTCATCGACAACACCGCCCGCGGCATGGGCAAGGGCGGCATGCGGATGAGCCCGTCGGTGACGGTCGCGGAGGTGGCGCGCCTCGCCCGGGTCATGACCTACAAATGGGCGGGCGTCGACCTGTTCTTCGGCGGCGCCAAGGCGGGGATCGCGGCGGACCCCGGGTCGCCCGACCGGGAGGCGGTCCTGCGCGCGTTCGTGCGGGCGCTGTCGCAGGAGATCCCCCGCCGGTACGTGGCCGGCCTCGACATGGGGCTCTCGGAGCGGGACGCCGCGATCGTCCAGGACGAGCTGGACGACCGGGGCGCGGCCGTCGGCACCCCGCACGTCCTCGGCGGCATGCCCTACGACGAGCTCGGCGTGACCGGCTTCGGGGTCGCGGAGGCCGCCGACGCCGCGGCCCAGCACGCCGGGATGTCCCTGCGCGGCGCGCGGGTCGCGGTGCAGGGGTTCGGCGCGGTCGGCCACGCGGCGGCACGGCGCCTGCACGAGCTCGGCGCGGCCGTCGTGGCGGTCTCGACCGTGCACGGAGCGCTGCACGACCCGGACGGCCTGGACGTCGGGCGGCTCCTCGCCCTGCGCGCCGAGGCGGGCGACATGGCGGTGCGGGAGTACGGCGGGCGGCTCCTGGCGCCCGGCGCCGAGCTGTCGGTCCCGGCCGACGTCCTCGTCCCGGCCGCGCTGCAGGACGTCATCGACGAGGAGGCCGCCGCGAACGTCCAGGCGGCGATCGTGGTGGAGGGCGCGAACCTGCCCACCGGGCGGGCGGCGCAGCGCGTCCTCGCCGAGCGCGGCGTGACGGTCGTGCCGGACTTCGTCGCGAACGCGGGCGGCGTCGTCGCGGCGGGGTTCGCGATGGACGCCCGCTACTCGGCGTTCCGCCCCGATCCGGACGCGGTGTTCGCGGCGGTCTCGGCGAAGATGCGCGACAACACCGGCCGGGTCCTCGACACCGCCCGGACGCAGGGCACGACGACGCACCAGGCCGCCGTCGCGCTCGCGCAGGAGCGCGTCCGCGCCGCGATGGAGCTCAAGGGCCGGTGGCGCCGCTGACCTCGCTCTGGACGCCCCGGGCGACCTCGATGAGGCCGCGCATGGCGTCCTTGACGAGCGGGTTGGTGTTGCTGGCGCGCCGCAGCACGGTGACGTGCCGCCGCGGGCTGCGGCGGCTGAGCCGCAGCGTCCTCAGCCCCGGGGCGGGGACGCAGCCGAGCGCCGGGACGAGCGCGATGCCGAGGCCGCACCCGACCAGCCCGCACACCACGGCGTAGTCGTTGCTGCGGAACGCGATGTCGGGGATGAACCCTGCGGTGCCGCACAGCCGCAGCAGCGCCTGCGCGCCCGCGCTCTCCGGGCGGCTCGCGATCCACGTCTCCGACCGCAGGTCCCGCAGCCGGACGGTGCGCCCCCCGGCGAGCGGGTGGTCCCGCGGGACGCACAGCACCAGGTTCTCGTCCATCACCGGCGTCTCCACGATCTGGTCGGGCCAGGTGCGCGGGAACAGGTCGTACCGGTAGGCGAGCTGGAGGTCGAGGTCGCCGTCGAGCAGTTCGGGCAGCAGCTCGTCCGGCTCCCCCTCGGCCAGCGTGATGTCGATGCCGGGCCGCACCCGCGACAGCTCCGCCAGCACCCGCGGCAGGATGCGGGCGCTGGCGGTCGGGAAGCTGCCGAGCTGCAGGGCGCCGCGCTCGCCGCTGGCGACCGCGCGCAGCTCCCGCTCCAGGGTGTCGAGGGCCGACAGCACGTCGTTGCCCTTGCTGACCATCAGGAACGCGGCGCTCGTCGGGCGCACGCTGCGCGCCCGGCGCTCGAACAGCACCAGGCCGCAGGCGCGTTCCAGCGCGGCGATCTGCTGGGAGACGGCGGACGCGGTGTATCCGAGGTTGCGGGCCGCGTCCGCGAACGAGCCGGTGCGGACGACCTCGCGCACGGTCTGGATGTGCAGGGGACTGATCATGGACGCACCCCGTTCAGCGCCGAACGTGACCGTCTCCCCCGCAGACGCCTCCCTCCATGCGTATCATCCCGCGGGCCGGCTCCCCAGACCCGAAGATCAGTCGTGCCGCGGGCGCTTGGCCACCAGCGTCAGGACGTCGTACTTGGCGACCGAGGCGCCCTCCTGGTTCGTGACGTCGGTGTCCCAGCGGACCTCGCCGTAGTCGGCGCCCTCGCGCGGCGAGATCTGCTTGGCCGTCAGGGTGACGGTCAGCTCGTCGCCCGGCTTGACGGGCGTGAGGAACCGGAGGTTCTCCAGGCCGTAGTTCGCCAGGACGGGCCCCGGGGACGGCTCCACGAACAGCCCGGCCGCGAACGACACGACGAGGTAGCCGTGCGCGACGCGCCCGCCGAAGAACGGGTTCGCCCTGGCGGCGTCCTCGTCCATGTGGGCGTAGAAGGTGTCGCCGGTGAACTCGGCGAAGTGCTCCACGTCGTCGAGGGTGACGACGCGCGGGCCGCCGACGGCGGTGTCGCCGACGCGCAGGTCCTCCAGGTGCTTGCGGAACGGGTGCACGTCGGTGACGGTCCGGTCGGTGCCGGGGACCCAGCGCCCGGTGATGGAGGTGAGCATCGCGGGCCCGGCCTGGACGGCGGTGCGCCGCATGTGGTGCACGACCCCGCGGATCCCGCCCATCTCCTCGCCGCCGCCGGCGCGCCCTGGCCCGCCGTGGACGAGCGAGGGCAGCGGCGAGCCGTGCCCGGTCGACTCCTTGGCGTCCTCGGCGTTCAGCACGAGCAGCCGGCCGTGCCACGGCGCGGCGCCGAGCACCACCTTCCGGGCGAACTCCGCGTCGCCGGTCACGACCGACCCGGCGAGGCTGCCGCGCCCGCGCACGGCCAGCTCGACCGCCTGCTCGGCGCCCTCGTACGGCATCAGGGTGCTGACCGGGCCGAACGCCTCGACCTCGTGCGGCTCGGCGCGGCCGGCGTCGTCGGCGCGCAGCAGCACCGGGGAGATGAACGCGCCCCGCTCGGCGTCGGCGCCCACGACCTCGACCCGCTCGGGGTCGCCGAACACGACGCGGCCGGCGTCCATGAGGGCCTTCAGGGACCGCCGCACCTCCTCGCGCTGGTCGAGCGTGGCGAGGGCGCCCATCCGCACGGACGGGTCGGAGGGGTTCCCGACCGTGACCTTCGCGAGCCGCTCCCGGACGGCCTCGGCGACGTCGTCCATCAGCGCGGCGGGGACCAGCGCCCGGCGGATCGCCGTGCACTTCTGGCCCGCCTTCACGGTCATCTCCGTGGCGAGCTGCCGGACGTACAGGTCGAACTCCTTCGTGCCGGGCGTCGCGTCCGGCCCGAGGACGGAGCAGTTCAGCGAGTCGGCCTCGGCGTTGAACCGCACCGCGTTCCCCACGATGACGGGGTGGGTGCGCAGCAGCCGGGCCGTGGACGCCGATCCGGTGAACCCGACGATGTCCTGCTCGGTGAGGTGGTCGAGGAGATCGCGCGGCTCGCCGCAGACCATCTGCACCGACCCCTCGGGCAGGATCCCGGCCTCGACGATCAGCTCGACCAGCCGGGCGGTCAGGTAGGCGGTCTGGCTCGCCGGCTTGATCAGGCTCGGCACCCCCGCGAGGAACGCGGGCGCGAGCTTCTCCAGCGGGCCCCACACCGGGAAGTTGAACGCGTTGATCTGCACCGCGACGCCGTGCGACGGCGTGCACAGGTGCTGCCCGACGAACGTCCCGCCCTTGCCGAGCGGCTCCACGTCGCCCTCGACCAGCACCGTGTCGTTCGGCAGCTCCCGCTTGCCCTTGCTCGCGTAGGCGAACAGGACGCCGATGCCGCCGTCGACGTCGAACCTCGCATCGTTCAGCGTCGCGCCCGTCCTGGCCGACAGGGCGTACAACTCCTCGCGCTGCTCCCGCAGATGGGACGCGAGCGCCTTCAGCAGGGCCGCGCGATGGTGGAACGTCAGCTCCCTCAGCACCGGGCCGCCGACCGACCGCCCGTACTCCAGGGCGGCGCCCATGTCGACCCCCGCCGAGGAGATCCGGGCGACCTCCTCCCCGGTGACGGCGTCGTGCAACGGCGCCCCCTCCTCCTCCGGGGCACGCCAGGAACCCGACACATAACTGCGCAGCACGACCACTGGGACCTCCCTGTCCAGATCTCAAACCATTCTTGCCACTTCACAGCCCCCTTCACCCTCGCAGACATGACAGCCGGGGCCCCGATCCTTTGTGTACTCCCGCGCCGCCGCGCTCCGCGGCGGGTTGTGGCGCAGGTCACGTACTGGGGACGACACTCCAGGCGTCCTGGCGGACCTCCACGTGGGCGGAGCGGCGCAGCCCGTCCAGGAGGTCCCGCCATTCGCCGGTCCACCCGGCGGCCAGGCCGCCCATGCGGACGACGCCGACGGCGAGCAGGTGCGAGGCCGCGTCGTCCCGTCCGGTGAGGGCGCGGGCGGCGGGCAGAAGCCGGCCGGGCCCGCCGCTCCCGCGCGCACCCCCGCCGCCCAGCACGTGGTCCAACCGCCGGTCGGCGACCCTGGAGGCCAGGACGGGGCGGCCGCGGAGGAGGTCCGCCAGGGCCACGAGCTCTTCGGCGACCCGCTCTGGGGAGGCGTCGCCGCCGGTCAGGCGAGCCGAGATGAGCGCGACGTCCACGGCGTCGGCGAGGTGGAGGGGGTGCCCCGCGAGCATTTCCACCACACGGCGGGAGAGCGGCGCGTTCGGGTGACCGGCGGGCAGGCCGCCGATCGCTTGGGCCACGGCCGCGATCCGCGACCGCGCGCGGTCGCCCGGCTCCGCGGCGAGCAGGGCGGACAGCACGCCGAGCGCCTCCTCCGCCACCGAGCCCGCCCGCACCAGGGCGTTGAGCACGAGCAACTCGTCGTCCCCGGCGGGGTCGGCGGGATCGGCGACGGCCGCGAGGACGGCGTCGAATCCGCCGGTGTACCAGCGCGCCCACGCGGCGAACGCCTTGGACGCCCGGAACCGGACGCCGGGGCCGTCCGCCGCCGCGCCGAGCCTGCGGACCAGCGCGGCGTAGGCGGGGCGGTGCGCGGGCGCGTACTCCGTGGGTTTGACCTGGAAGAGCGTGCGCAGCAGCTGCTCCGAGGTGTACGGCCCGGCGGCGGCGTCCAGCGCGGCGAGCGCACGAGGGTCCTCCGGCATACGGCGGAGCGCCGCCGCGACCGCGACACGGACGTCCCGGTGAAGGCCCGGGTCGTCCCACGCGCGCAGCAGGGCCTCCGCCGCGCCGGGGACCCGCAGCCGCTCGATCAGCCGGGCCGCCTGCTTGCGTACGGCCACCGTGCCGCCCGGGCCGGTCAGGGCCTCCGCCAGGACGGGACCGAGGCGGGACGGCGGAACCGACGCGGCGGCCCGTGCCAGCGCCGCCACCGCGACCGCCGATCGCGGTCCCCGGGCATGGCCCAGGAGCACCGCGAGGGCCTCGGCAGGGCGGTCCGCGGCCGCCATCGCCTCCAGAGCGGCCTCGGCGAGGGCGGGCTCCCCGTCCCCGTCCGCACGGGCGACGAGATCGTCGAGGCAGCCGGGGAGCCGTCCGAGCGAGGCGACGGCGGCGATCCCGGCGTCGACCGGTTCCGCCGGGGAGGCCAGGAGCTCCCGCACGCGCCCGACCTGTCGCGGTGTCCAGCGGCCGGGGTGCTGCGGCTGGATCGCCGGGACCCCGCCCGGGCCCCCGAACCGGCCCGTCCGGGAGCGCTCCAGGGCGGGCAGGAGCAGATCGGTGCGGCGGCCGGCGACGACGCGCCAGACCTCCGGCAGGACGATCGCGGAGGCGTCGGCGGCCACCAGTGCCGCGGCCCGCCGCTCGCGCTCCGCCGGGTCGGCGAGCCACAGCGCCGCGGCCTCGCGGGCGAGCGGCTCGGGCGCCTCGCGGACCGCCGCCCGCAGCAGCTCCTGTAGGCCCGCCAGCGCGAACGCCCGCCGCCCGAGAGCCCTGGCCAGCGCGATGACCACCACGTGATCACCCGGTTCGGGGCGCAGCTCCGCGACGAGGTCGCGCTCCCGGCCGCGGGGAAGCACGCGGTCGAGGCGGTGGCCGTCGAGGACCTCCGTCCCATGCCGGGCCACGAGCCGGGCCAAGGCGCCGATCGCCCACCGGACGAGCGTGGGCCGCGCCGAGTGGGCGAGGACGCGGCCCACCAGATCGCGCAGCCTCCGCCGGGTGGCCGGGGAGGAGTCCCGCGCGCCGACGGCCGCGGCGGCGATCTCCTCCAGCGGCCCGGCGAACGCGTCGTCCAGGAGGCGGACCGGGACGCGGGCCAGGGCGGCGATGAGGTCCGTCCTCAGCGGGTCCCGCTCGTTGCGCGTGCGGCGCGCGAGTCCGGCGACGAGGTCGCGCAGGCGCGCGGCGTCGCCGGTCCGGGCGGTCGCCTCGACCAGGAGGGTGCGGGCGAGCCCGCGCAGCCGGGGGCCCCGCCGAGCGCCGCCTCCCTCAGCGGCCCGGCCGCCTCCTCGTACGGGAGGTGGGCCGTGAGCTCCAGCGGTATCCCGGGATCGTCCAGCCGGGACCGCGCCGAGTGCCACACCGAGCCGTGCCGGCGGAGCATCCGGCGGGCCTCGCCGGCCGCCCGGTCCGGGGGCAGGAGAGCGAGCAGCGGCCGCGCCGCCAGGCCCGCCTGCCCGTCTCCTCGGGCGAGGTCGTAGACCTCGGCCCTGCGGCCCGGCGGGACGTGCGCGAGGAGGTCGCGCAGCGAGTACGGGTCGGCAGGGACGAACTCCCGGATCTCCGGTGAAGGCAGGCGGCCCACGTGCTCGAAGTACGAGGCCGGGTACCGGTTCCGGCGGCCCGCCCGCCGCACCGCCCGGGCGGCCCTGACCGCGTCCACTCTGAACAGTGCGGGGAGGAGGGTGCTCGGCAGCTGTGTCAGCGCCAGGCGGGAGCCGTTCGCCTCCAGCAGTTCCAGGAGCCCCGCCGGGTCGTGGCGGGCCAGTACCGGGAGGCCGGCCTTGCACCGCCTCCACCAGGACCATTCATGCGCCTGTTCGCGGCCGCGGGCGAGGAAGGCCCCGGGATGCCGTGCGGCCAGCGCGCGCCATCCGGTGACCGCGTGCTCCAGGTCGGGCAGCGACCGCGCGACCGTCTCGCTCGTGCAGGCCGGCAGGATGGCCGCGGCTTCGCGGTCGCCCCAGCGGGCGCGGACGTCCGGAAGGAGCCGGTCGGCGAGCGCCGCGCGTCGGGAGTGGCGGAGCGTCCTGTAGAGCGCGCGGCGCAGGTCGGCGGGCGCGTCGTCCAGCACCGCCGCGGCGGCGTCGTCGGAGACGGGCAGCGTGCGGACGGCCCGCAGCGCGGCGCGGCGCAGCGCCATGTCGGGGCCCGCGAGGACGCGTTCCAGGTACGGCAGATCGCGCGCCGCCAGGGCGATGTGCAGGGCGGTCCGGCGTTCGTACGGCCCGCGGGCCGCGAGGACGGCGAGGGTTTCGCGGAGTTCGGGGGTCCCGGCGAGACGGCGGGCCCGCAGGGCGAGCTCCCGCATGCGGTGCGGGTACGGCAGGGCTTCGAGGGCCGGTTCCCAGACCGGCTCGGCGGGGCTCAACGGCCCGGGCGGCGGACGCCCTTCCTGAAGATCATGGTGCCGATGATGGCGGACCGGCGGCACGCTCGGCAAGCCGCCTGTCCTGAAATACTTCCGACCATGACCTTTAAGGCAGACAGTGAGCGATACGAGCGCATCCCCTACCGGCGGTGCGGGCGGAGCGGGCTGCGGCTCCCGGCGATCTCCCTGGGCCTGTGGCACAACTTCGGCGACGACCGGCCGCTGGACGTCCAGCGGGCCATCCTGCGGCGCGCGTTCGACCTCGGCGTCACCCACTTCGACCTCGCCAACAACTACGGCCCGCCGTACGGGTCCGCGGAGACCAACTTCGGCCGGATCCTGCGCGAGGACCTCGCCCCCTACCGGGACGAGATCATCATCTCGACCAAGGCGGGCTACGACATGTGGCCCGGCCCGTACGGCGAGTGGGGGTCGCGCAAGTACCTGCTCGCGAGCCTCGACCAGTCGCTGCGCCGGATGGGCGTCGACTACGTCGACATCTTCTACAGCCACCGCTTCGACCCGGAGACGCCGCTGGAGGAGACGATGGGGGCGCTGGACCGGGCCGTGCGGTCCGGCAAGGCCCTGTACGCGGGGATCTCGTCCTACTCCCCCGAGCGCACCGCCGAGGCGGCGGCGATCCTGCGGGAGATGGGGACCCCGCTGCTGATCCACCAGCCGTCCTACTCGATGCTGAACCGCTGGATCGAGGGCGGGCTGCTCGACACGCTCGGCCGGGAGGGCGCCGGCTGCATCGCGTTCTCGCCGCTGGCGCAGGGGATGCTGACCGGCAAGTACCTCGACGGCGTCCCGGAGGGGTCCCGGGCGAGCAAGGGCACATCGCTGTCCACGAGCCTGCTCACCGAGGACAACCTGCGGCACGTCCGGACGTTGAACGCGATCGCCGAGGGGCGCGGGCAGTCGCTCGCCCAGATGGCGCTGGCCTGGTCGCTGCGGGACGGCCGGGTCACCTCGGCGCTGATCGGCGCGAGCAGCGTCGCGCAGCTGGAGGAGAACCTCGCCGCCCTCGGCCGGCTCGACTTCACCCCGGACGAGCTCGCCGCGATCGACCGGGACGCCGTCGAGGCGGGGATCAACATCTGGGCGCCCTCCAGCGCGGGCTGACCAGCCCGGGGACCGGGACGGCGCGTGCATCGACCGGGCGTCACGGGGCACGAGCAGCGCATGGAAGAGATGACGCTGAGAAGCACCGCGTTCGGCGACCACACGCTCATGCCCTCGGACTTCTCCCACGACAGCGGGGACCTCTCCCCGCCGCTGGAGTGGTCGCCCGCGCCCGAGCGGGTGGTGGAGCTGGCCCTGGCGTGCGAGGACCCCGACGCCCCGTCCGGCGCGTTCGCGCACTGGCTGCTCGCCGGCATCGATCCGGTGACCACCGGCCTGGACGCCGGGGAGCGGCCGACCGGAGCCGTCCTCGGGCGCAACGACTACGGCGCCGAGGGCTACGGCGGGCCGAAGCCCCCGGTGGGCGACGATCCGCACCGGTACTTCTTCCGGCTGTACGGGCTGGCGGAGCCGTCCGGGCTGCGGGACGGCTTCACCGTCGAGGACCTGCGCGCCGCCGTGGAGGACAAGATCGTCGCGTCGGGGACGCTCGTCGGCACCTACGCCAGGTGAGCCGTGGGCGGCACCGGAACGGACGGGCCCGACCGGAACGAGCCTGACCGGAACGAGCCCGAGCGGAACGAGCCCGAGCGGCACGACCTCGGCCGGGAGGACCCCGGCTGGCACGGCCCCGGGTCGCACGGGCCGTATCCGCACGAGCAGCCGCGCGGGGACGAGCCGATGACCGCGCGCAGCCCGCTGCTGCTGCGGGCCGTGCTGTCCGCGGTGGCACTGGTCGGCGCGGTGGCCGCCGCGATCGTGTTCACGGTGAACGCCTCGGGCGGCGGCTCCTGGACCGCGGCGGGCATCTGCGCCGCGGTCGCCGTCATCGCCGCCGTCGACCTGGTGGTGATCGCCCAGCGGGCCCGGCACTGAGCCCGGCGCTCGGCGACGGCGCTCAGTGCCGGTGGTCGGGAGCCGCTGCCGCGGGGTCGGCGAGCAGCCGGTCGATCCGCTCCCGGCTCTCCTCGTCGGTCGGCGTGTAGACGACCAGCCGCGCGTTCGGGGACGCCGTGATGTCCATGCTGGTGGTGCGGGTGCGGGTGCGGATCTCACCGGCGGCGTGGTGCCGGAACACCTTCACGCCCGGCCCGGGCAGCGCCACGTCGTGCGACGCCCAGAGCCGCGCGAACAGGGGGCTGGCCGCCTGCAGCCGCCGGACCAGTTCCTTCCAGCCCGGCTCGTCCAGGTGCCTGCTGTAGCGGTGCCGGAAGACGGCGACGTGGTCGGGCGCCGCCTCCTCCAGGTTGGCGACCGGGTTGCAGCACGGCGGCAGCGTGAACACCATCCACAGGGAGTTGCGCTCGCACGGCCGGGCCGTCGGCACGAGCGGGAGGATCGCGGAGTAGGCCGAATTCCAGGCCAGGATGTCCGAGCGGGCGTTGGCGACGGCCGCCGGCATGGGGACGAGCGCGTCCAGGATGCCCTGGACGTCCTCGGGCAGGCTCCCGGCCTCCTCCTCGACCGCCGCGTCGGGGACGTCGGCCAGCCGGTAGAGGTGCTCGCGCTCCGCGCCGTCCAGCCGCAGGGTGCGCGCCACCGCGTCCAGTACCTGGGTGCTGGCGTTGATCGGGCGGCCCTGCTCCAGCCACGTGTACCAGGTGACGCCGACCCCGGCGAGCTGGGCGACCTCCTCGCGGCGCAGGCCGGGCGTGCGGCGGCGCAGGCCCGGCGGCATCCCCACGTCCTCGGGGGTGATCCGCTCGCGCCGGCTGCGCAGGAACGCCGCCAGTTCCGTGCGGCGGCGCGGGCCCGCGCCGCTCCCGTTCCGGCGGGCGGCGGGCGCCGCGGGCGCACTCGTCATCGTCACTCCCCCAGCCTGGCCCCGCAGGGCGTCCTCTTCCAGGTGCTGTCAGTACCAGTATCGGCAGGCTCTCGTTACCGGTACCGGCCCGTCCGCATGATCGTCCTCATGACACAGACAACCGATCTGCGCGGGATCATTCCCGAACGGGGGTCGCGGAACGGGTCCGGCGGGCTCACGCTCGCCGTCATCCTGCTCGGCCAGTTCATGGCCATTCTCGATGTGAACATCGTCAACGTGGCCCTTCCGACGATGCGCGCGGACCTGCACGCCTCAGGGGCGGGGCTGCAGCTCGTCGTGGCGGGCTACGTCGTCTCCTACGCGGTGCTGCTGATCACGGGTGCGCGCCTCGGCGGCATCGCGGGCCACCGCCGCCTGTACCACCTCGGCCTCGCGTCGTTCACCGCGGCGTCGCTGGCGTGCGGGCTGGCGCCCTCCACCGGGACGCTGGTGCTGTTCCGCTTCCTGCAGGGGGCGGGCGCCGCGCTGCTGACCCCGCAGGTGATGTCGATGATCCAGCGGGACTTCGCCGGCGCGGCCCGGGCACGGGCCCTCGGCTTCTACTCGGCCGTCATCGCGGGCGGCGTCGTCGTGGGGCAGGCGGCCGGGGGCCTCCTGGTCGGCGCGGACCTGTTCGGCTCCGGCTGGCGGACGGTCTTCCTCGTCAACGTGCCGATCGGCGCCGCGCTGCTGCTCGCCGGGCCGCGCGTGCTGCCCCGCGACGAGACGGCGCGCCGGACGCGGCCGCTGCGGGCCGAGCTGGACCTTCCGGGGCTGCTCACGCTGGCCCCCGCGGTGCTGCTGTTCGTCGTCCCGCTGATCATGGGACACGAACTGGGGTGGCCGTCGTGGGGCTGGGCGGCACTGGCCGCCGGCGCCGCGTTCGCGGCGGCCTTCGCCGCCGTGGAGCGGCGCGCCGCGAGCGTCGGCGGACGGCCGCTGATCTCGCCGCGGGTGCTGCGCGCCCCGCTGCTGGTCCCGGCCTGCGTGGCGATCGTGTTCGCGCCGGCGAGCTGGGGGACGTTCCTGTTCACCACCACCCTGCACCTTCAAGGCGACCTGCGGATGTCCCCGCTGGATTCGGGGCTGGCGTTCGTACCGTGCGTCACCGCGTTCGGGCTGGTGGGGCTGAACTGGCAGCGGCTGCCGGCCCGCTGGCACCGGCGCGCCGTCCCGGCCGGGTTCGCCGTGGCGGGGGCGGGCTACCTGTTCATCGGGCCCCTCGCCGGAGGCGGCCTCGCCTACGAGGTGCTCACCGTCGTCATCGGGTTCGGGCTCGGGGTGATGCCGATCGTCATGACGACCGCCCTGCAGCACGTCCAGCCCGCCGACGCGGCCGACGCCAGCGGGCTGCTCCTCACGCTGATGCAGCTGGCGCAGGTGATCGGCATCGCCACCGTCGGGACGCTGTTCCTCACGCTGGCCGAGTCCGGCGGGTCCACCCGGCACGCCGAGTACGGCACCGGCTGGGCACTCGCCGCCATGGTGCTGCTCGGCGCCCTGTGCGCGCTCTCCCTGATCCGCGACCGGACCCCCGCTCGGTCCTCCTCGCTCTCCGGGTGACTCGGCTCGGGCCGCGTCGGCGAGCCCGGCGCGGCCCTCCGGGCCGGCGAGCACGACGACATCAAGCGCATGGACCGGCCCGCACACCCCCCGTATTTCCCTCTATGTAAGCAGATGTCGCATCACCTGCACCTTTTATTACCCGCGACTCTTCTGGCATCAGCGTTTAGGGGCACAGTTCCCGGCAATGTCCGGAATTACCTATAGGGGATTCCGCTCCGGCCGGTCCGTCCCGGGGCGCGGTGCCTAGGACGATGGCACCCGTCCTCTCCCCTGCCGAACGCTGCGCCGAAACGGGGTGCTCATGCGGGTGCTCGGAATCAACGCGATCTCCCATGATCCGGCCGCCGCGCCCATGGCGCCCGGCGCCGTCGGGCTGGTCCTCGGCGGAAGGCGGCGCCGATGAGGGTCCTCGTCGCACGGCAGGACAACATCGGCGACGTCCTGCTCGCCGGCCCCGCCGTGCAGGCGGTCGCCGAACGCGCCGACGAGCTGGTGCTGCTGTGCGGGCCGCGAGGGCGCACCGCGGCCGAGATGCTGCCCGGCGTCGACCGCGTCATCGAGTGGCGCGCCCCGTGGATCGACCCGGACCCCGTGCCCGTCGAGCAGGCCGACGTCGACCGCCTCGTCCGCGAGCTGAAGGGGTTCGACCGGGCACTGGTCCTGACCTCGTTCCGCCAGTCGCCGCTGCCGCTCGCGCTGCTGCTGCGGCTCGCCGGGACGCCCTGGATCGGCGGCATCAGCGAGGAGTACCCGGGGTCGCTGCTGGACCTGCGGCACCGCCCCGACACCGACGTGCCCGAGCCCCTGCGCATGCTCGCACTGGTGGAGGACGCCGGGTTCCCCGCTCCCGCCGACACCCGGCTGCGGGTCCGCGGCCCGCTGCCCGACGTCGACCACCTCACCGGCGGGCCCGGCTACGTGGTGGTGCACCCGGGAACCTCCGTCCCCGCGCGCGCCTGGCCGCCCGGGCACTGCGCCGAGGCGGTGCGGCTGCTCGTCGCGGCGGGTCGCCGGGTGGTCGTGACCGGCGACAAGGACGAGAAGGAACTGACGGCGCTCGTCGCCGGGGAGGACGGCCTCGACCTCGGCGGGCGCACCAGCCTGCCCGAGCTGGCGTCGGTGCTGCGCAGCGGCTGCGCCGTCGTCGCCGGCAACACCGGCCCCGCGCACCTGGCGGCGGCCGTCGGGACGCCGGTCGTCTCGCTGTTCGCGCCGACCGTCCCGGCGGCCCGGTGGGCGCCCTTCGGGGTCCCGCTGGCGCTGCTCGGCGACCAGCAGGCGCCGTGCAGGGACACCCGCGCCCGCGACTGCCCGGTGGACGGCCACCCCTGCCTGTCGTCGGTCGGCCCCGACGAGGTCGCCGCCGCCGTGGAGATCGTGGCATCGGACGAGATCGCGGCATCGGACGAGGAGGTGCCCGCCCAATGAGAGTGCTGACGTGGCACGTGCACGGATCGCGGGCGACGAGGCGCGGGCTCACTCCGTCGACCGGTACGGGCTCCCGCGGTTCCTGCGCGACCAGCGGCGGACTCTTCAGGAGGTAACGCGATGAGGATAGCCATGATCTCCGAGCACGCCAGCCCCCTCACCGCCGGGAAGGGGCCGGGCGGAGCGGACGGCGGCGGGCAGAACGTGTTCGTCGCGGAACTGGCCGCCCGACTCGGCGGGCAGGGGCACCTCGTCACCGTCTACACGCGCCGGAACGCGGACGCGCTGCCCGAGCGGGTCGGGTTCGCGCCGGGCGTGACCGTGGAGCACGTCCCGGCGGGCCCGGCCGGGCCCATCGCCAGGGACGACCTGCTGCCGTGGATGCACGACTTCGGGAGGTACCTGCAGCGGCGCTGGGCCGCGGACCCGCCCGACGTCGCGCACGCCCACTTCTGGCTGAGCGGCCTCGCGGCCGTCCAGGCCGCGCAGGCGGCGGGGGCCCGCCGCGTCCCGGTCGTGCAGACCTACCACGCGCTCGGCACCGTCGAGCGGCGCCACCGGCGCGGCGGCGACACCGGTCCCGCCTCCCGGGTCCGGCTGGAACGTGCGCTCGGGTGCGCCGCCGACGCCGTCGTCGCCACCTGCTCGGACGAGGCCGGCGAGCTGACCGCGATGGGCGTGCCCCGCGACCGCGTCCGCGTGGTGCCGTACGGGGTCGACCTGGACCTCTTCTCGCCCGAGGGGCCCGTCCGCGGCGGGCGCGGACGGCACCGGCTCGTCGTGCCGGCGCGGCTCGCCGAGCACAAGGGCGTCGACACCGCCATCCGGGCGCTGGCGCATCTGCCGGACGCCGAGCTGCTGGTCGCGGGCGGGCCGCCCCGCGACGGCCTCGACGGCGACCCCGAGGTGCGCAGGCTGCGGCGGGTGGCGGCGGACGCGGGCGTGGCCGGGCGGGTGGAGTTCCTCGGACGGCTCGGCCGCGACGAGGTCCCGCCGCTGCTGCGCTCGGCGAGCCTGGTGGTCACCCTTCCCTGGTACGAGCCGTTCGGGATGGTGCCGCTGGAGGCGATGGCCTGCGGCGTCCCGGTGGTGGCGACCGCCGTCGGAGGGCACCTCGACACCGTCGTGGACGGCGTCACCGGCGTCGTCGTCCCGCCGCGCGACCCGGAGGGGGCCGCCGGGGCGATCCGGCGGCTGCTGGACGATCCGGCCGAGCGCGCCGCGATGGGGCGTGCGGGCCGCGGGCGGGCGCGTGAGCACCACTCGTGGGCCCGGGTCGCCGCCGACACCGCCGAGGTCTACCGGCACGCCGCCGCGCTGAGCGGGGTGGCGGCCTGATGACCGCCGCGATCCGCCTGCGGTGCGGGGCGGTCGACGACGCGCCGGTGGCGCGCCATGCCTGAGCGGAGCCTTCGCGGGAAGGAGGGGCCATGACGGCGCCACTGGTCGTGGTGGGCGACGTCCTGCTCGATATCGATGTGGTCGGCAGCAGCAGTCGGCTCTGCCCGGACGCGCCCGTCCCCGTCGTCGAGCAGGCCGAGGAGCGGCCCCGCCCGGGCGGCGCGGGTCTGGCGGCGCTGCTGGCGGCGGCGGGCGGCCGCGAGGTGGTGCTCGTCACCGCGCTCGCCGACGACGACCCGGGCCGGCGGCTGCGCGCGATGCTGGAGCGGCACATGGAGGTGGTCGCGCTCCACCTGCACGGCGGGACGCCCTGCAAGCTGCGCATCCGGTCCGGGGGACAGTCGGTGGCGCGCCTGGACGCGGGGGACGGGCAGGCCCTCGACGGGCCCGTCGGCCCCCGCGTCACCGGCGCGATCGCCGGGGCGGGCGCCGTGCTGGTCTCCGACTACGGCCGCGGTGTCTCCCGGCACCGCGCCGTCCGGTCCCTGCTGGGCGAGCTGCCCCCCAGCGTCCCCGTCGTGTGGGACCCGCACCCGCGCGGCGAGCCGCCGGTGCCGGGGGTACGGCTGCTCACCCCGAACCAGGAGGAGGCCGCCCGGCTCGCCGCGGCCGACGGCGCCGACATCACCGGGTTCGGTCTGCCGGCCGCCGGGCGGCGCGGCCGCCACCTCGGCCGCTCCTGGGGCATCGACGGCGTCGCGATCACCCTCGGCGCCCAGGGCGCGCTGCTGTGCGACGGGTCGCAGGCTCCGTTCCTCGCGCCGGCCCGGCCCGCCCGCGGCGACTCGTGCGGGGCGGGCGACAGCTTCGCCGCCGAGGTCGTCGGCGCGCTCGCCGACGGCGCGGACCTGCCCGCGGCCGTCACCGAGGGCGTCGACCGGGCGTCGGAGTTCGTCCGTGCGGGCGCCGCCGCGGCCGTCGCGGCGCAACTCGCCGACACCGGCACCGCCCGGCTCACTCCAGAACGGCGGGAGGACGCCTGGGACGTCGTCGAGCGGACCCGGCGGGCGGGCGGCACGGTGGTGGCCACCGGCGGCTGCTTCGACCTGCTGCACGCGGGCCACGTCAGCCTGCTGCGGCAGGCGCGCAGGCTCGGCGACTGCCTGATCGTCTGCGTCAACTCCGACGCCTCGGTCCGGCACCGCAAGGGACCCTCCCGCCCCATAACGCCCGCCGCGGACCGCGTCCGGGTACTGGAGGCGCTCAGCGACGTCGACGCCGCGCTGGTGTTCGACGACGACACCCCCGCCCCGCTCCTGGAGCGGCTGCGCCCCGACCTGTGGGTCAAGGGCGCCGACCACACCGGGGCGGCCCTGCCCGAGGCCGAGACGATCCGGGCCCACAACGGCGAGGTGATCCTGCTGCCCCTGCTGGAAGGGCGCTCCACCACGCGCCTGCTGACGACCACGAAGGGAAACGCGTCATGAACGTTCTCATCACCGGCGGCGCTTCCGGACTCGGCGCGGCCGTGGCGCGCAGGGTCGCCGACGACGGCGGACGGCCCCTGATCCTCGACCGGCACCCGCCCAAGGACGACTTCGAGCACATGCAGGCCGACCTGGCCGACCGGCGGTGCGCCGAGCGCGCCGTGCACGGCCTGGCGCGCGCCGCCGGCGGGCTCCACGCCGTGGTCACCGCCGCCGGCATCGACGCCTGCGGAACCCTGTGCGAGGTCCCCACCGAGGACTGGGAACAAGTGATCAAGGTGAACCTGCTCGGCACCGCCGCCGTCGTCCGCGCCGCGATCCCCTTCCTGGAGAACGAACCGCACGGCCGCATCGTCACCGTCGCCTCCACACTGGGACTGCGCGCCGTCAGCGACGCCACCGCGTACTGCGCGTCCAAGTTCGGCGTCGTCGGCTTCACCCGAGCGCTCGCCGCCGAACTGGCCGGCAAGGTCGCCGTCACCATGATCGTGCCGGGCGGAATGGACACCGCGTTCTTCGACGGCCGGCCCGAACGGTACAAACCCGGAACCGACGCCAACCTCAACCGGCCCGAAGACGTCGCCGCGACCATCGCGTTCGCGCTCGCCCAGCCCCCCGGCTGCGAAGTGCGAGAAATGGTCGTGTGCCCCTCCCACGAGCTGTCGTGGCCGTGACGGCCGGCCCTGCGGCGCCGCTACGGCCGCCGTCCGTCCCCTGTCGGGGCCGTGTGTGCCCGTGGCGGGAGGAGGCCGTTCCCAGACGGTGACAGTCCAAACACCCATCGGTTTACCGAGATGCCCGCTTGGGCAGAGTCTTCTCGCGGCCCACTCGCGAGCTCGGAGCCCAGTGCACCGAACTGCGAGCTTGGGCCGCACCAGGTTTCTCACCCGGGGACGGCCTGGGCGATCGCCATCCCGCAGTACGCCGCGCCGAGTCCCGCGACGATACTGGCCCCGGCGTTGACCACGGCGTGCAAGCGCGCCCCTTCCTCGGCGAGGCGCAGCGTCTCGTAGCCGAACGTGGAGTACGTGGTCAGGGCGCCGCAGAAACCCGTCCCGGCGAAGGCCATCACGCCGTCGTGCGCGGGCAGCGCCGCCAGCAGGCCCAGGGTGAACGACCCCGCGATGTTGACGGTGAACGTCCCCCACGGGAACACCGAGTCGTGCCGGGCCTGGACGGCACGGTCGGTGAGGTAGCGCAGCGGAGCACCGAGCGCGGCGCCCAGCACGATCAGCACGATGGTCACTCGCCGCCCGCCTCGCCCGGCTCGGTGCGACGGATCCGCGCGACCGCCTCGCGGCGTCGCCGCCGGGTCGTCAGCCGGGTCACCCGGACGCCCGCGTAGACCGCCGTGAGCGCGGCCGCGAGCGTCCCGGCGAGGTAGGCCGGCGCGACGAGCGGCGCGCCGTGGTCCACCAGCTCCTGGACGTCGACGACATAGGTCGAGAACGTGGTGAAGCCGCCGAGCACCCCCACCCCGAGGAACGGGCGCACGAGCCGGTGCGCCCTCCACGTCTCGGTGACGAGGACCATCAGCACCCCGATCAGGAGGCACCCCGAGACGTTCACCCAGAAGACGGCCCACGGGAACTCCCCCGCACGGTGGGGGAACGCGCTGCCGAGGCCGTACCGCGCCAGAGCGCCCAGGGCGCCCCCGGCCGCGATCGCCGCCAGTACCCCCCACGGCCCTTCGCTCAGCTCGGACCGCTGCCTCGGAACATGCAGGTCGACATCGGAATCGACAGGACGGCCGGTCACGGGCGCACACTCCTACCAGTAGCCACGACGCACTCACCGGTAGGGACCGTTGGCGGAACATTCCGCGGTTCGCCGTCCAGGCACGGCGGGCCCCACCGCCGTTCCCCCGTCTCCGGGTCGTTTCGAGACTACCGGCACTGTGTGACCGGAGTTTCCCAGGGTAATGGCACGAGACCAACGATCCTCCTACCCTCACCGGCCCTGCTGGAAGGGAGCGCGTATGCCGTGGGCGGAGTCCACCGGCCGGTTCGACGACGGACAGACCGAGACGCTTCTCAAGGAAATGAACCGGCTCCAGGTGACCGACCCCCGGCGGGAACGGTTGCGCGAACGCATCGTCGCCCTGCACAACCCCCTGGTCCGCAGCGTGGCGCGCCGCTACGCCAACCGGGGGGAACCGCAGGACGATCTGCAGCAGGTCGCCTATCTGGGCCTTGTCAAAGCCATCAACCGTTTCGATCCCACTGTCGGGGACCGGTTCGTCACCTACGCCTACCCGGTGGTCACCGGCGAGGTGAAGCGGCACTTCCGCGACAAGACGTGGGGGATCCGGGTGTCGCGCCGCATCCAGGAGCTGCGGCCGGTCCTGCACCGTACCGTCCAGGAGTTCACCCGCGAGCACGGCCGCTCCCCCACCACCGCGGAGACCGCGGCGCTCATGGGCGTCACCGAGGACGAGGCGGTCGAGGTCATCATCGCCTGCGACGCCTACCGCCCGCTGTCGCTGGAGGCGCCGGCCGACGGGTCCCCGGACGGCGAGGCCGGCACGGTCGGCGAGTACCTCGGCTCCGAGGACCCGGCGCTGGAGGCCTTCATCGACGGCCACGCCCTCAGGCCCCTCATCGACGACCTGCCCGAGCGCGAGCGCACGATCCTGCTGCTGCGGTTCTTCGGCAACAAGACGCAGACGCAGATCGCCGAGCAGATCGGACTGTCCCAGATGCACGTCTCCCGGCTGATCCGCGCGACCCTGGACCGGCTCCGCACCGGCCTGCTGGCGGAGCGGTGACCACCCGCCCCCGGCTCGTCAGGGCCTGGGCAGCGCGCACGCCTTGCTCAGCACGACGTCGCCGCCCTGGCCCAGGCATCGGGCGAGCAGGTACGTCTGCTGCCCGTAGTGGATGCCCTGCCGGACGGTGACGTTCCCGGCGCGGTCGACCTCGCACGGGTTGTTGAGCGTGCAGCGCTCGCCGTCGTCGTTGCCGGTGTTGTTGACGCCGACGACCTGGTGCGTCCGGACGTCGATGACGGGCGACCCGGACGTCCCGTGGACGGTCTGGCATTCCGGCCTGTAGCGGATGGAGTCCTTCCACGTCCAGTCCGCCTCGCGCAGCCGGTAGACGGTCGCGTCGGTCGCGCAGCCGTAGATCTTCCGCCAGTAGCCGGACACGATCCGGATCGGCGTCCCGTCGTGCGGCCTGGCCGTCGACAGGCGCAGCGCGGGGATCCCGTAGCGCCTCTGGATCGCCGCGTAGGTCGTGCTGAGCCGGTACACCGTCACGTCGGTGTCGGTCATCGTGGCGTACTCGACCCTCGTGGCCTGGAGGGTGCCGAGGTTCCGGCCGCCCGTCCGGTCGAGGAGCGTGAACGTCCGGGACGACCTCTGGTCCACGATCACCTCGCCGGCCCCCGGCATGCCCGACTCCAGGCAGTGGCCGTTGGTCAGCACCAGCGCCGCGTCGGTGTCCCGCGACCGCGGCCCGCGCACGAGGGCGCCCGAGCAGTTGCTCAGCGCGACGATCCCGGTGAAGTCGACCGCAGCCCGCTGGGCGCGCGGCGCCTGCGGCCGGGCGGGTGCGGCCTGCGCGGGACCGGCGGTGAGCGCCCCGGCGCCCGCGAGGGCGAGCGCCCCGGCGGCGGCGAGGGCGGCTGCGGCGATGCGGCTGGGCATGCGGGTCCTCTCGGATGGGCCGGCGGCGGAGACCGCCCCGGCCGGGACGGCGCCGTCTCGGCGGATGCTAGATCATTTGATTCCCGCTGAGAAGCACCGCCGACCTTCCCCGCGAGGCACCCTTCTCAGTCGACCTCGACCCATCCGTACGTGCGCTCGACGGCCTTTTTCCAGCCTGCGTAGCCTTGTTGGCGTTGGTCGTTGTTCCAGGTGGGTTGCCAGCGTTTGTCTTCGTTCCAGTTCTGGCGGAGTTCGTCGGTGGTGTTCCAGAATCCGACGGCCAGGCCGGCGGCGTAGGCGGCGCCCAGGGCGGTGGTTTCGGCGACGACGGGTCGGGAGAC
>NZ_JBFAGB010000019.1:0-162980 GCF_040639875.1 Actinomadura sp. NPDC023710 | reverse complement strand
CTGGCGGATGCGCTGGAGCGAGCGTTCGACCCGGACGGGCCTTGTCGGCCCCCTCACAAGCAGCACGCATGAGCGGAGCGAACCGGGGGGTGTGGGGGGTCGCCCCCTCACAAGCAGCACGCATGAGCGAAGCGAACCGGGGGGTGTGGGGGGTCGCCCCCTCACAGGCAACACGCATGAGCGAAGCGAACCAGGGGTGTGGGGGCCGCCCCTCACAAGGAACACGCATGATGGAGGAGCGGCCATGGGCCTGCTGAGCGTCCGGGACCTCGCCGTGGAGTTCCGCACCGCGAAGGGGACGATCCGCGCGGTGGACGGGCTGTCGTTCTCCCTGGAGGAGGGCCGCACCCTCGGCATCGTCGGGGAGTCCGGGTCCGGCAAGTCCGTGACCAGCCTGGCGATCATGGGTCTGCTCGACGGCGCCCGGGTGAGCGGGTCGATCGAGTTCGCGGGCACCCAGATCGTCGGGGCGGACCGCGAGCGCGTCCGCGCGCTGCGCGGCCGCAGGGTCGCGATGATCTTCCAGGACCCGCTGTCGTCGCTGCATCCGCACTACCGCGTGGGCGAGCAGATCGCCGAGGCGCGGCGCCTGCACTTCGGCGCGTCCCGCCGCGCGGCGCGCGGGGAGGCCGTCCGGCTGCTCGCCGACGTCGGCATCCCCGATCCCGAGGAGCGGGCGGGCAACCACCCGCACCAGTTCTCCGGCGGGATGCGCCAGCGCGTGATGATCGCCATGGCACTGGCCTGCGAGCCCGACCTGCTGATCGCCGACGAGCCGACCACCGCCCTGGACGTGACCGTCCAGGCGCAGATCCTGGAGCTGATCGCGCGGATCCAGCGCGAGCGCGGGCTGGCGGTCCTGATGATCACGCATGATCTGGGGGTGGTCGCGCGGGTCGCCGACGACGTCCTCGTCATGTACGCGGGACGGGCCGTCGAGCGCGCGTCGGCCGACGCGCTGTTCGCCGTGCCCCTGCATCCCTACACGCGCGGTCTCCTCGGCTCCCTCCCCCGGCTCACCGGCCCGCCCGGCGAGCTGACCCCGATCGCGGGCACCCCGCCGTCTCCGCTGTCTCCGCCGGCGGGGTGCCCGTTCCATCCGCGGTGCGCCGAACGGGTCGAGGTGTGCGAGACCACCCGCCCGGAGCTCCTCGGCGCGTCCCACCCGGCGGCCTGCCACCTGCTCACGACCAAGGAGACCTCGGCATGACGGCGCTGCTCCGCCTGGAGGGGCTGACCAGGACGTTCCAGACGCGGCGCGGCACCGTGCGGGCCGTGAACGGCCTGGACCTGGAGGTGCGGGCCGGGGAGACGCTCGGCCTGGTCGGCGAGTCCGGCTGCGGGAAGTCCACGACGGGGCGGATGCTCGTCCGGCTCCTGGACCCCACGGCCGGGCGGATCACCTTCGACGGCCAGGACATCACCCGGCTGTCCCAGCGCGCGATGCGGCCGCTCCGCCGGGACCTGCAGATCATCTTCCAGGACCCGTTCGCCTCGCTGAACCCGCGCCACACGGTCGGCTCCATCGTGGCCGAGCCGCTGCGGGTGCAGGGCGAGCAGGACCCGCGGCCCCGCGTCCAGGAGATGCTGGAGTACGTCGGGCTCGGCGCCGAGCACCTCGACCGGTACCCGCACGAGTTCTCCGGCGGTCAGGCCCAGCGGATCGGGATCGCCCGTGCCCTGGTCACCGGGCCCCGGCTGGTGATCGCGGACGAGCCGGTCTCGGCGCTGGACGTGTCGATCCAGGCCCAGATCGTCAACCTGCTGGCCGGCCTGCAGCGCCGGCTCGGCCTGGCGTACGTGTTCATCGCCCACGACCTGGCGGTGGTCAGGCACGTGTGCGACCGGATCGCGGTGATGTACCTCGGCCGGATCGTGGAGACGGGGGCCCGGGACGTGGTGTACGGCGCGCCTGCGCACCCCTACACGAGGGCGCTGCTGTCGGCGATCCCGCTGCCCGACCCGGTGGCCGAGCGGGCGCGGGAGCGCATCGTGCTCCGCGGCGACCCGCCGAGCCCGTCGGCGCTGCCGCCGGGCTGCCCCTTCCACCCGCGGTGCTTCAAGGCGCAGGAGCGGTGCCGCGCCGAGCGGCCGTCCCTGAAGATGGCCGCGGGCCGCCAGGTCGCCTGCCACTACCCGGAGACCGGACCGCTCGCCTCGTGACGAAGCCGGGGCCGGACCTCTCGGTCCGGCCCCGGCGGCGTTACGCGTGGTGTCAGATCAGTACTGGGACTTCACCGTCACTCCGCTGAACGCCTGCTTCCCGTAGAGGCTGATGTAGTTGTAGCCCGCGGGCGGGTTGGTGATGGTCAGGGTCTCGTTGTTGCCGGTGTTGACGGACCGCTGGGTGTAGGACGTCGACGTGGCCCAGCTGGTGGAGCTGTAGTAGAGGTCGGCGTCGCCGGTGCCGCCCGACGAGGTGATCTTGATCGACTGCGTGCCGGCCGGCACGTAGAGGTACAGGTAGGCCAGGTTGCCCTGGGTGGCCGTCAGGTTGCTGCGCTGGCAGTTCTGCCCGAGCTGGCGGGTGTCCGTCCCGGTGCACTCGGTCGTTCCGCCGCCGCCTCCGGCCGACACAGCCAGCTGCTTGGTCGCGGTGCCGGTGGCGCCCTTGTCGTCGGTGACGGTGAGGGAGACGGTGTAGGTGCCGTCCGCGCCGTAGGTGTGGGACGGGTTGGCCGACGTCGAGGTGGCGCCGTCGCCGAAGTCCCACCGCCGGGAGGCGATGGTGCCGTCGGAGTCGGCGGACTGGTCCGTGAAGGAGACCGCCAGCCCGTTCGCCGAGGCCGAGAACGCCGCGGTCGGCGACTGGTTGCCGCCTCCGCCGCCGCCCGCGCACGCACCGGACGCGCACGCGGCGAGCCACGTCCGCCAGTCGCTGTCGTAGCGGGTGCCAATCGTGCTCGTCAGGAAGGTCCGGGCGGCGTTCCAGTTGCCGGTCCGGTAGTAGCCGAGAACGGTCGAGACGTCGCTCGGGTGCTTCTCGAACATGTACCGCACCGCCAGGTAGCCCCAGCGGTAGATGCGGGTCGTGTCATGGCTGTAGGTGGTGTTGAAAAGGGTGCTGAGCGCGTAGGTGTTCCGCGCCGCCTCGGTGATCGCCGCGTCGTAGACCTCCTTGCGGTAGGAGTAGGAGACGTACTCGGCGAATCCCTCGATCCACCAGATGGTGGGCGTGGTGACGTTGGAGTTGAAGTCCCCGTACATGTCGAAGCGGCCGTCGAGGTAGTGCGTGTACTCGTGGTTGAGGTTCCAGATCTGGAACGCCGGGCGCACCCATTCGGCCTCGTAGGCGATGAATCGGGGCTGGTTGCCCGCGGCGGCCGGGTCGCCCTCCAGGTACATGCCGCCGTTGTTGGTGTCGATGCCGAACATCGCACCGGCGTAGGTCTGGTAGTCGGTGCTCGAATCGAAGACGCAGACCTCGATCGTCGTGTTGTTGTCGTTCGCGACGGGCCTGTTCCCGTCCTTCACCAGCCCGTGGAAGTAGGCGTCCTGGTTCTGGAGGCTGGCGCAGCTGTCCGACAGCTGGGCGGCCGTCATGTCCTGCGCCCGGATCTTGATGCTCGAACTGCAGGTGTGGTTGATGGTCAGGACGTTCGCGGCGAGCCGCTGCGCCAGGTCGCAGGTGCCGTAGTAGGAGCAGTTGGCCTTGTCGTAGTAGTCGGTCATCTCGGCGACGCCGACCCACAGCGGCGCGGTCTTCCCGGTCATGGCGCTCTGCCCGAGCAGCCCCTTGGCCAGCGGCCGGACCTTGGCCTGCATCGCGGAGTGCTGCACGAAGCGCGTCAGCTCGCGCCCCGCGTTCGAGGTCAGGTAGCTGCGGTCGGTGCCGAGCAGGGAGAGGTGCCCCGCGGCGAAGGAGTTGAGCGTGTCGAGCAGGCTCGGGTCGGACCCGACGGCCGAGACGAACTCCGGGACCTGGTGGCCGCGGAACAGCACCGTGTAGACGTTGTTCACCGCGTTGAGCATCCACCACGACGCGTCGTAGGAGCTGTTGTAGCCGGTCAGCAGCCGCTTGACCACGTAGATGTAGCGGGCGTTCTCCTCCGCGCTGTCGATCAGCGTGACCGCCTCGGCGAGGACCTCGCCGTTGGCGTCGCTGACCGTCGAGGACTTGGAGTTGCCGAAGTAGGCGTCCAGACCCGACTGGATCGCCGTCTTCAGGGTGGGGCCGTAGGTCCCCACGGTCGACGAGTTGTACCAGTGGACGTAGTAGCCGGCGCGCAGGTAGAGGACCAGCTGGGCCGTGCCGGTGCTGTTGTCGCCGGGGTAGTAGACCGCGTTGTCGCGCAGTCCATAGGCGACACTCGCCATCTGCGACTCGCGGAACGCGTAGTACGCGTCGGTGCCGGTGAGGCTGAACAGCGAGTTGACGCAGTCGGTCGTGGACGACTTGATCTGCTGTACGAGAGCACTTCCGGAACGGCTCGTGAAGTCACTCGCACTGCACGCGGCGGCGGCGGCCTTCGCGCTCGTCTTCGGAGCGCCCTTCATGGAAGGACGCTTGTGCTCCGCCGACTTCTTCGGCTGGTCGGGACTGCTCTTCAGCTCGTTCTTGTCCGCGGAGAGCGGCGGCCGGTCCTTGGCGGGGAGCGGGGCCTTCTGGACGTGGGGCGCGTCGCCGCCGTCGGGGCGGATGCTGGCCGGAGGGGGTTTCGGGGCGGCGTTCGCGGGCGCGACCAGGAACGTCGTCCCGAGGGCCACCGCCATTGACGCCAGCAGGCAGCGGGTCGATCTGCGTCTGTTTCTCACGGGGGGTTTTCCTCCATGGGGCGGGCGTCCGGTGGGGGTGCCGGACGGATTCGCAGGACTCCGGGGTCCAAGGCCCGGAGGGTCGGAAAAGCGTGCGCCCGCAGTGTCTGAGGCGGAAACGGCCCGTGGTCATACACCGCCCCATCGATCTGGGTTATGGATCCTCCCGGGCGGGCCTCACCGGCGACATCGGAAAGGAATTCTTCGAGGTGGCGCCCCGTCTTCGGCCGCGAGGCGCGCCGTATGCCGTTTCCGGACAATGACGAGAGAATGGTGAAATTGTACACTGCAATGTCACTCATACTCTGGAGGTGTCTGTGAGACGACCGAGCAGGACACGCGCGGGCGCCGCGCTCGTCATGTGCGGCGGCGTGCTGGCGGCCGCGGCGCTGGCCGGGCCGCCGCCGGCGACCGCGGCGGCCGGGGACCCGCCACGCCTGGACTGGAAGTCCTGCGGCGACGCCGCGACCCCGGCGCTGCAGTGCGCGATGCTGGAGGTGCCGCTCGACCACGACCGGCCGGACGGGCGAACGGTCAAGATCGCGCTGAACCGGCTCCCCGCCACCGCGCCCCCGGGCGAGCGGCAGGGGCCGATGCTGCTCAACCCGGGCGGGCCCGGGATCAGCGGCCTGTGGATGGCGAGCTGGATCCCGTCCCGACTGCCGCCCGACGTCGCCGCCGCCTACGACTGGATCGGCTTCGACCTGCGCGGATCCCAGCACAGCGAGCCGCGCATGTCGTGCGACCCGCACTACTTCGACGGCCCGCGGCCCGACTTCCAGGTCGGCCAGGGCACCACGGGGGCGTGGCTGGAGAAGGCCGCCGGGTACGTCGCCAAGTGCACCGGGAAGCACTCCTGGCTACTGCCGCACCTGTCGACGGTCGACCATGTCGGTGACATGGAGTCGATCCGCCGCGCGCTCGGCGCCGAGAAGATCAACTTCTTCGGGTGGTCGTACGGCACCACGCTCGGCTCGACCTACGCCCAGCTGTACCCGCGGCACGTCCGCCGCTTCGTCCTGGACAGCATCGTCGGGCCGTCCGTCTCCTGGTACGACCACAACGTCCTCCAGGACCTGCAGCACGAGAAGCGGTTCAAGGCGTTCACCGCGTGGGTCGCCAAGGCCGACGGCGTCTACCACCTCGGTACCGACCCCGCCGAGGTCGAGGCCCGGTGGTACGCCATGCGCACCCGGCTGCGCGAGCACCCCGTGGGCCGGATCGGGCCCGACGAGTTCGACGACACGCAGGTCGCGGGCGGCTACGACGTCCTGCGTTGGCCCCGGCTCGCGACGGTCCTGTCCGCCTACACCAACTCGGGCGACAGCGCGCCTCTCGTCACCGCGTACGAACGCTACGCGGCGCCGGACCCGGCGGACGACTCCTTCGACCTCTACAACGCCGTGATGTGCAGCGACAGCAAGTGGCCGCGCGACTTCCGGTACTGGCGGAAGGACCAGGCGAAGGTCAACGAGAAGGCGCCCTTCTACACCTACAACAACATGTGGTTCAACGCGGGCTGCCTGACCTGGCCCGTCAAGGCGGGGAACCGCACCAGGATCACCGGCAGGGGGCTGCCGCCCATGCTGCTGTTCCAGGCGACGGACGACCCGGCGACACCGTACGAGGGCGGCCTCGCCATGGCGCGGGCCCTGCCGAGCGCACGGCTCGTCGTGGAGAGGGGCGGCGGCAGCCACGCCATCACGTTCGCGGGCAACACGTGCCTCGACGACCTCCTGGTCGGCTATCTCCGCGGAGGGAAGGTGCCGTCGGACCGCGGCCTGGTCGACCGCACCTGCGCCAAGAACCCTGACCCGGCACCGGTCTGGGTCACGCCCGCCCCGGCCGCGGCCACGCGCGCGAAGGCGACCGCCCTACCGCGCCAGTTCGTGAGGTGACGTGGGGTACCGGCCGCCGTGCGGCGCTACTGTCCCTATCGGTCAGCGCCCGACGGCGGCCGGTGCCTCCATGAGAAGTCGGACGGGGCCGTAGAGGCCCGAGGCTCGTTGGCCATCGAAGACGAAATGCGTGGGGCTCACCTCGTCGAGGTAGGGCGCGAGGGTTCCGCAGACGAGGATCTCGATCTCGTTGTCACCCTCGCGCAGGGCCGCTCCGACGTCGAAACGGTACGGGGCGCAGATGCGCACCCCGGCGGGGGCACCATTGACGGTGACCTCGGCGGTGCCGCGCACCCGTCCGAGATCGAGCGTCGCGGCGGCCGGGGGCGCTGAGAGGCGGCACGAGCGCCGGTAGCGGACGGCGCCGCTGTAGCCGGCGAGGCCCGCGTCCGCCCAGTCGCCCAGCTCGATCGTCCCGGGCCCCACGGTGAAGCGCACCGGCCCCGCGAGTGCCGCACCCGCCCGGTGACCGGGAAGGGTGCGGATCCGCAGCTCCGCCGTCCGGCCGGGTGAAGACCCCGGGCCCGGCAGCGGCATCTCGGGGGCCGGTTTCAGAGGCTCGCCGTCCAGGGTCGCCTCCAGAAGTTCGCCTCGGACGTCCACGGCCATACCTGTCGCGCCGGGCGGGACGGCGAACCGCAGCCTCTCGACTCGCGGCACCGCGTCCGGCATCGCGAGCGTTGCCGGGAGGACGACGTCGGTGTCCGGGTCGTCCTCAAGCCAGGCAGCGCCGGGCATCGGATGGGGCCGCCGCCGCAGGTGCATCGACGCCGGGTCGCCGTACTGCCCGCGCCGCGCCGCGACGGGCACCGGGTGGCCGTCGCGCGCCGCGGTCCAGCCCGCGCCGGACACGACCGGTCCGTCCACGAGGACCGCGGGAGGCGGGCCGCCCTCGGTGAGGACCAGGGTCAGGCGGCCGCCCGTCACGCGGTAGCGGCCGACGCGCGGGACCTCCTGCTCGGCGTACGGGTCGAACCCTCCCTGGCGGCCGATCTCCTCGCCGTCGACGAGGACGCGGCAGGGCGCGGCCGAGGCCACCTGGAGCGCCGCGCCGGCGGCGGACGCCGGGAGGGGGACGCTGAGCGCGACCTCGGCCCCCGGCCGCGCGGGCCCCGCCGCAGTGATCCACTCCGGCCGCCGGTAGCGCCCGCGGTCGGTGACGACGGCGAGGTGGGCCCGCAGCCGCACGTCCTCGCCCGGGGCGAGCCGGACCTCGACGTCATGGTCACCGGCGGGGACGGGCGTCTCGGCGATCGCCAGGTGGCCTTGGTCGTCCAGGGGGACCGCGACGCCGTCCACATGAAGCGTCTTGGCGGCGGCCGCGCCGACGGCCACGAAACCGCCCTCGCCGGGCACGGTCAGGCGGGTCCGGAGCACGACCGCGTCATCGGACCGGACGTCCCCGAAGTCGAGGAACTCCTCAGGGACGTGTCCTTTCGGCCCGAGGAAGGCGCGGTGCAGGGTGTCCTTGCGGATGCCGCGGGAGTCGGAGTACACGAAGGGCCGCCACGTTCCCTCACTCTCCCTGGACCAGACACCGTGCGGGCCGAACGTCGCGTGCGCCTCGGACCACTCTGACTCCTCTTCCGTCCGGTGACTCATGGTCCAGCGCTCCAGCAGGACGTCGTGACCGGCGGGCCGGGCGAAATCGCCCCAGGCGTTGTCGAGGGTCGGAACCAGGTCCATCGTCCAGGAGGTGCCGAGGTCGAGAACGGTCTCCTGACCCGCCGGGACGGGGCCCGGTACGGCGATGTCCTCGCCGCCGGGAAAGAGGAGCAGCGCAGCGGGCCCGTCGTCGAACGGGACGACGGTCTCGACGGACGTCCCGTCCACCGCGCGCGTCTCCAACCGGCGCGGCGGGCCCCCGAACGGGCTCGCGACGAACGCCGGGCCGCTCACGCCGCGGACGCGCACCCGCATGTCCCTCAGGTACCGATCGGGATCGAAGTCGTAGGTCACGTCGAGCCAGCCGAGGTCGGCCCCGCGCTCGTCGGGCCGTCCCACCGACACGCGGCTGGCCATCGACGGCGCGGCCGTCAGGAACACCAGCGTGGTGCCGTCGACCTCCCGGACGAGTGCGGGCACCGGCGCGTCCACCCGGCGGACGCCGGCGAGGGCGGCACCGAGAGCGCCGGTGTCCGGCACGACCTCCAGCACGGCGCGGAGCCCGGCCACCGCCTCGTCGGCGCCCGGGTCGCCGACCCCGCGGCGGGGCGGCGCGCCGACCGCGACGACACGGCCGCCGTGCTCGGCGAACGCGGTGAGCCTGCGCGCCGTCTCCCCTTCGAGCACCGTGCAGGACGGGAGAAGGACGACCCCGTACGACTCGTCCGCGACGTCCAGCCGTCCCTCGGTGACCGAGGCGCGCTGCACGGAGTCGTCGTCCACCACGTCGGCGTCGATTCCCAGCCGGTCGAGAACGCCGGGCACCATCCGGAACCAGGCCATGTCGCCGACCAGCTCCCGGTAGGTCTCCTGGGCGAGCCCGGCGTCCGGGTCCACGCCGTCGAGCCGCGTCCCGGCCTGCGCGGTCGCCGTCGGGAACAGCACGGCCACCTCGCACACGTGCCGCCCCAGCGACAGGGCGGCGCAGAGCCTGGCGACGGCGTCGGCGAAGACGCGGTGGTGCCGCCAGTAGGGCTGGCGCCAGTCGGTGGACGGCGGCGCCCACTCCCACCAGCCCGCCTTGGTCGTGTAGTAGACGGCGTGCGGGTTGTAGAGGGTGGCCCCGGCACGAAGCCAGGGCAGCAGCCAGTCGAAGGTCTCCTCCAGCGTCCCGCCCCAGCCGCTGGAGTGGAACGCCTCGATCCAGGTCCGGTCCCGGCCGTACAGGTGCGCGAGCGAGGAGTGGACGCGGGCGTCGCCGTGGTGGTCGGACCCGGGGGCCCCGAACCAGCGGTGCGTGCGCGCGTAGTCGGCGTACAGCCGGACCCCGTCCACGGGGAGCCCGGCCCGCGCCGGATCCTGCTGGTCGCAGCCGTGCAGCAGGCCGTACCGCTCGTGCCAGTCGGCCAGCGGCCGGAAGAAGGCCTCCTCGGCCAGTTCGGCGCGGGTGAGGTGGTAGTCGCGGCGAACCCGGAAGGCGTCCCCGCCTCCGCTCCCCCACAGCGTTCCGAGATGCGGCGTCAGGTCGTAGCCGCGGCGCCGCTCGAACTCCCCGGCGAACCCCTCCGACCAGGTCGGCAGCGACGGCAGTTCGTCCTGGAACGACCCGACGATCACCGTGCCGAGCCGGTGCCCCAGCCGCCGCGCGAACTCGCCGTGCACACGGTCCAGGAGCTCCGCGCACGCTTCGGCCGACAGGTAGTCGAAGCCGCGCACGTCCGCCGTCCCGTCCCGCCGCAGCCACCGCCCCGCGTAGTCCGGGACGTCCCGCACCAAGCGGGCCTGCAGGTCGGCGCCGGAGAACCCGAGCTGGTCGTAGAACCAGAGCGACACACCCAGCTCGGCGGCGTCCTCGCAGACGGCGTCCAGCAGGTCCCACCACGCGGTGGAGAAGAATGGCGGATCGTCGGCGTCCGCGCCGAACATCGGGCCGGACGGCGCCAGGTTCAGGACGACCAGGTTGTGGACGCCGCCCTCGGCGAACCGTTCGAGCTGGTCGCGCAGCCGCCGCCGGTCGAGCCGCTCCCCGCTCCACCACCAGATGGGCGCGGGCGAGAACGCCCGCGGCGGCGCGTCCAGCACCTCCCGCAACCGCCCCGAGATCGCGGTCATCCCTGTCTCCGGTGGGGGAATGACCCCCCACGCCCCCCGGTTCGCTTCGCTCATCCCTGCCCCCCGTGGTGGGACGACCCCCCACACCCCCCGGTTCGCTTCGCTCATCCCTTGAGCCCGCTCGCAAACCCCTTGATCACATACCGCTGCAGCACCAGGAAGATCACGATGATCGGGAGGGCGGCGAGGACCAGGCCGGCGAAGACCAGGCCGTAGTCCGAGACGTACTGGCCGACGAAGGCGAAGACCCGCACCGGGACCGTCTCGCGCGCCGACCCGCCCAGGTACAGCAGCGGGGTGAAGAAGTCGTTCCAGATGAACACGGCGTTGAGGATCAGCACCGTGCCGGTGATCGGCCGCAGCAAGGGGAACACGACCCGGGTGAAGGCCTGGAGGTGGCCCGCGCCGTCGATCAGCGCCGCGTTGGCGTAGTCGCCCGGCAGCGCCCGGATGAACCCCGTGTACAAGAAGATCGTGAACGGCAGCTGGATGCCGGTGTAGAAGATGATCATGCCCTGGTAGGTGCCGAGCAGGCCCGCCGCGTCGGCGAGCTTGAACAGCGGGATCATGCCGAGCTGGAACGGCAGCACGATGCCGAGCAGGAACAGCACGTACAGCGTGTAGCCGAGCCGCGAGGCGCAGCGGGCGAGGAAGTAGGCCGCGAACGCCCCGATCGCGATGAGCGCCACCAGGCTCACCACCGTGATCACCGTGCTGTTCAGCAGCGCCGAGCCCAGCGACGCCCGCGACCAGGCGTCGGAGTAGTTGCCGAGCGTCGGCGACGACGGCGGGGACAGCGGCGCCGAGGCGATCTGCTGCTTGTCCTTCAGCGACAGCGTGACGAGCGCGTACACGGGGAAGAGGAACGCCAGGGCGACCGCGATCATCACGACCTCCAGGGCGAACGTGCGCAGTCCGTAGCGCAGGCTCATGCCACCTCCCGACCGCGCAGGTACCGGATCTGGATCAGCGAGACCGCGGCGACGAACAGCGCCAGCACCAGCGCGATCGCCGTGCTGTAGCCGTAGTTGCCGAAGACGAACGCCTGCTTGTACAGGACGGTCGAGAGCGTCTCGCTGGCGTGGCCGGGCCCGCCGCTCGTGGCCGCGTACACCTGGTCGAACAGCTTGAGCCCGCCGATGGTGGACAGCATGACGTTGATCGTGACGGCGGGCGCGAGCAGCGGCCACGTCACGCTGCGGAACCGCTGGAACCGGCCGGCACCGTCGATCATCGCGGCCTCGTGCAGCTCCACGGGCACCCCCTCCAGCCCCGCCAGGAAGATGACCATCGAGTAGCCGGAGAACTGCCAGATCACCATCCCGGCCACCGACCACAGCGCCAGCGAGGGGTCGCCGAGCCAGTCCTGGCGCAGGGAGCCGAGGCCCACCGCGCCGAGGATCCCGTTGAGCCCCGCGTCCGGCGCCGGGTTGTAGACGTACTTCCACAGGAACGCCACCATCACGGGGCTGACGACGGCGGGCGCGAAGAAGACGACCCGCAGCACCGCGCGCGACCTGATGCGCGTGTGCACGCCCAGCGCGAGCAGCAGTCCGATGCCGTTCTGGACGACCACGATCGCGACCGTCAGCAGCAGCGTGTTGACCAGCGACCCCCGTGCGGCGTCGTCCCGCAGCAGGCGGTCGAAGTTGTCGACGCCGACGAACGACCGGTCGCCGATGCCGTTCCAGTCGGTGAAGGCGTAGACGATTCCGCTGGCGCTCGGGTACAGGACGATCAGCGCGTACACCAGGAGGGCGGGCGCCGCGAACCACCACGGCGGGGCCAGGAAGCGGCTCCGGCGGCGGCGGGGCGGCGCCGGGAGGCGCGCCGCCCTCTCGGGGGGTCCCGCGGCACCGGCCGCCGAGGCGGCCGGTGCAGGACGTGCGGTCGGGGACACGGGCTACTTCTTCCGGTAGGTCTCGTCCAGCTTCGCCAGGCCCTCGGCGATGGTGGTCTTGCCCGCGAGCAGCTCCTGCACCATGGCGAAGTGGGCGGGCTGCACCTCGGCGTTCGGCCACGCCTGGTCCATGAACGGGTCGGCCTTGTCGCCGTCCAGGTACGGCAGGAACGGCTCCAGCACCGGGTCGATCTTGGAGGAGGAGTCGCGGACGAGCGGGACGCAGGCGACGGCCTCGGCCCAGCGGTTGATGTTCTGCTGCTCGCCGAGGAACGCGACGAACTTCTCGGCTGCGTCCTTGTTCTTGCTGCGGGCGCTGACGCCGAGCCCGACGACGACCCCGGCGGGGATCCGCAGCTGCGCCGCGTCGTCCGCGCCCGGCACCGGGAACATCGACAGGTCGGCGGCGTTCGCGGCGGCCTTGCGGAAGTCGGGCAGGACGGCCGAGACCTGGATCGCCATGGCGGCCTTGCCGGTGGCGACCATGGACGTCTGCTGCTCGAAGGTCGTGCCGTTGGGGTTGTCGTTGAAGTACCCGCGCTTCTGCAGGTCCAGGTACATCTCGAGGGCCTGCACCCAGCCGGACTGGGCGAAGGACGCCGACCCCGCCTGCATCTGGCTGTCGAACTGCGGGTTCTTGGCGTACACGGTGGACGGCACCAGCGCGTAGGTGATCAGCTGCGTGACCCACGGGGTCTGCGCGCCGAGCGCGATCGGGACCGTGCCCTTCTTCTTGAGCTTCTCGCAGACGTCGAGGAACTCGCTCCAGGTCTTCGGCGGCTCGACCCCGGCCTTCTCGAAGACCTTCGTGTTGTAGATCGCGCCGATGACGCTCGACCCGGCCGAGTAGAGGAAGGTCTTGCCGTCCTTCTGGAACGCCGGCTTCAGGCTCGCCGGGATCTTCTTCGTCCACGCCTGGCCGCTCAGGTCGGCGAGCAGCCCGGCCTGCGCGATCTGCGCCATGCTCATCGCGCTGCCGTTGCCCGGGAAGACCACGTGCAGGTCGGGGGCGTTGCCCGCGCCGAGCTGGGTGCGCACCGACGTCTGCACCTGGTCGGTGGGCGCGAACGAGGTGCTGAACTTCGCCCCGGTGTAGTCCTTGGTGAGTAGGTCGAGCGCCTTCTGCTGGTCGGCGACGCCCACCAGGCGCAGGGTCCCCGAGCCGCCGGACGACCCCCCGCAGGCGGCCAGGCCGGCGGGCAGCGCGGCCGCGGCGGCGACTCCCCCGGACCACCGCAGGAATCCGCGGCGGCTGAGGGCCGCCCTCTGGAACGACGATGTCATCTTTCCTCCTCGCGTTCGCGGCGCGGACCGCCGGGGTGGCGGCGGTCCCGGCCGCGGCCGTCCCGCAGGGGGACGGACGTCATTGAAGGGCCGCCGTGAAGCGGTACTCCCCCGAGCCGGTCCGGCAGCGGAGCTCCCGCCGCGCCGTTCCGGCGATCGAGACCCCGGGGGCGTCCGCCACCGGGATCCCGCTCTCGCGCACCCCGCCCGGGTCGTCGGTGGGGATGTGGACGGTGGCGGTCGCGCCCGGCGGTACCGCCACCCGCAGTTCGAACACGCCGTCGCGGCGGGTCCAGGCGGTGGAGACGAGCCCGCGCACCGACGCGTAGCGGGCGCTCGCAGCGGTGAGCCCGCCGGGACGCGGCCGGACCAGCAGCTCGCGGTAACCGGCCGAGCCGGGCGCCTGGTCGAGGCCGGCGACGCCCCGGTAGAGCCATTCGCCGACCGAGCCGAGCGCGTAGTGGTTGAAGGAGTTCATCGCCGCGGCCTGGAAGCCGCGTTCGGTGGTGTAGCCGTCCCAGCGCTCCCAGACGGTGGTCGCGCCGTGGCGCAGCGGGTACAGCCAGGACGGCGGGTCGGTGCGGCGCAGCAGGGCGTGCGCGAGATCGGCGCGGCCGTGCGCGTCGAGGACGGGCGCGATCAGCCCGACGCCGAGGAACCCCGTGGTGAGGCCCGGACCGGCCTCCTCGACCAGTGCGGCGAGGCGCCGCACGGCGTTCGGGACCAGCTCGTCCGGGAGCAGCTCGAACGCCAGGGCCAGCAGGTAGGCGGTCTGGGTGTCGCCGTGGACCCGCCCGTCCGGCGACACGAAACGCTCGGCGAACGTCGTGCGGACGTCGGCGGCGAGCGCGCCGTACCGGGCCGCGGGCTCGTCCGCGCCGAGGATCTCGGCGGCGCGCGCCGTCAGCGCGGCGCTGCGGGCGAAGTAGGCGGTGGCGAGGACGTCGCGCGGGGTGGGGGCGGGCGCGAGCCAGTCGGCGAAGTGCGGGCCCGTGCGGTGGGTCCACACCAGATCGGGGTTGTTCCGGTGGACGTGGTCGACCCAGGCGCACATGGCGTCGAGGTTGCGCTCCAGGAAGCGCTCGTCCCCGTACACCCGGTAGAGATGCCAGGGAACGAGGACGCCCGCGTCGCCCCAGCCCGGGGCGCCCTCGTCGGCCACTCCCGCGATCTTCGGCGCCACGTTGCCGAACGCTCCGTCCGGCGACTGCGCGCCGCGCACCTCGCGCAGCCAGCCGTCGAAGAACGCGGCGACGTCGGCGTTGAGGCAGGCGGTGGGCAGGAAGACCTGTGCGTCGGCCAGCCAGCCGAGCCGCTCGTCGCGCTGCGGGCAGTCGGTCGGGACGCTGACGAAGTTGGAGCGCTGCCCCCAGGAGATCGCCTGGTGGAGGCGGTCGACCTCCGGGTCGGAGCAGGTGAACTCCCCCGCCCAGGGCGTGTCGCTGTGCAGCACCACGCCGGTGATGTCGGCCGCGGCGAGCGCGCTCAGGCCGGTCACCTCGGCGTACCGGAAGCCGTGGTAGGTGAAGCGCGGCTCGAAGACGGTCTCGGCGTCCTCCCCCGCGATCAGCACGTCCGTCGCGTCGGCGGTGCGCAGGTTGGCGGTGTGGAGCGCGCCCGCCTCGTCCAGGGCCTCGCCGTGCCTGACGACCACCCGGTCGCCGGAGGCCAGCCCGCGCGCGGTGAGCCGGACGCGTCCGGCGAAGTTCTGCCCGAAGTCGACCAGGAACCGGTCCCCGGCGATCCGGGTGACCGACCGCGCCGGCAGCTCCCGGACGGCGCGGACCGGCGGCGCGACCGAGGCCGTGAGCCGGCTGCGGTCGGTGGCGGCGACCCAGGCGGGCCGCCATCCCGCGCCGTCGCGGTCACCGGACGGCAGGTCCCAGCCCGGGGTCTCGCGGCGCAGGTCGTGGCACTCCCCCATCAGCAGGTCGGCGTACCGGACGGGCGACCGCGCGCTCTGCCAGTCGCCGCCGGTCGCGACGACGTCGGTGGAGCCGTCGGCGTGCACGAGGTGCAGCTCGGCCAGCAGTTGCGGGAACGTTCCGTAGTGCGCGCCCGAGCGGCGCTCGTCGAACCCGACGAACCCGCTCCACCAGCCGTCCGCGACCGTGGCGGCCAGCATGTTCGCGCCCGTCCGCAGCATGCCGGTCACGTCGTGGACCTGGTAGTCGACGCGGTCGCGGTAGTCCGTCCAGCCGGGGGCGAGCTCGGCGTCCCCGACCCGCGCGCCGTTGAGGCGCATCTCGTACAGGCCGCGGGCGGTGACGTAGAGGCGCGCGGCGACCGGCGCGGCGGCCGCCTCGAACGCCTTCCGCAGCCGGACGGCCGGCTGGAGGCCGTGGTCGGCGAGGGCGAGCTCGCCTTCCTCGGGCGCGTCCACCACGTCCTGGACGGACGGGTCGTGCGTGATCCAGGCGGCTGACCACGCGGAGGGGCTCAGCATCCCGGTCTCGAACCAGGACTCCTCCCGCGACTGCGCGCCGGACGCGTCGGTGACCTCGACCGTCCAGCGGTACCGGGTGCGGGGCCGCAGCGCGGGCCCGCGGTAGCGGACGGAGACGGCGGACGGGTCGGCCACGGCGCCGGTGTCCCAGAGCTGGGAGCCGTCCTCGGCGCGGACCCGGACCCGGAAACCGGTGGGGGCGTCCCCGCGCAAGCCGGAGGCCAGCCGCCACGACAGCAGCGGCGCCGGCTCGTCGACCCCGAGCGGCTCCACCCGGTGGTCGCAGCGCAGCCCGTACGGCGCGAGCCCTCGGCCCAGGGAACCCGTCACTCACCCGCTCCGATCGCAATCCCAACAAAGTTGGCTGTGAAGTTAACGTGAAAAATGTGAGCTTGAGAGTAGGAGGGCGCTGATCAGGGTGTCAAGGTTCGAGATGCGGTCGCTTTCGGCAGCGCCCGCCGGTGAGGGGACGCCGTCACCGGCGTGATCAGGTGGCGCCTCGCGGGCGCCCGCGACCGGCGGAACCGACCGTCAGGCCGTCGCCAGCTCGTAGGCCACCTTGTGCTCGTCGAGCCCGCGCAGCGCGTCGGCCGCGGCGCCGTCGTCGACGATGACGCGGTCGAACGCCGACAGCGGCGCCACCCGGTGCAGGGCCACCCGGCTGAGCTTGGAATGGTCGATCATCAGCACGCTGCGGGCCGCCGCGCCGAGCATGGCGCGCTTCACCGACACGATGCGCTGCTCCTGGTGGTAGGCGAACCCGCCGGACACCGCGGAGGTCGAGACGAAGCACAGGTCCACGTTGAGCGACTCGATCGCGTCCACGCACGAGACCCCGAGGAACGAGTCGTGCAGCGGGTCGTAGTCGCCGCCGAGCGCCATCAGCCGGATGTCGCGCTCGGCGGACAGCAGGTTGACGGCCTGCAGGAAGTTGGTGACGACCGTCAGCGGGGCGACGCCGGCCAGCCGGCGGGCCAGCGCCAGCGCCGTGGTGGAGTCGTCCAGCATGACCGCCATGCCCGGCTCGACCAGCTCGACGGCCCTGGCGGCGATGGCGTCCTTGGCGGGCCGCATGGACTTCATCCGGTAGGCGACGTTGCTCTCGAACACTCCGGACGGCTGCGCGGTCACCCCGCCGCGGTGCTTGCGGACGACGCCCTGGCGTTCGAGTTCGTCGAGGTCGCGGTGGATCGTCATGAGGCTGACGCCGAACCGCTCGGCGAGCCCGGCGGCCGGGACCGAACCGGCGGACAGGACGATGTCGGCGATGTCCTGCCGGCGTCGCTCCGGTCCGCCCGTGCCCTGCTCGACCATCCCGGAACCTCCCGTGACCGGCGCGCGCGACGGGCTGTCGGCGGAGGCCGGGCGCCACACAAGGTAACACGTTCGGATGGTTTGTTAACACAACGGTCAGCCGGGTTGACGCGGGCCGTCGGATCGCCGCACCGGGCGCGGCTCCCGTGCCCGCCGGCGCAGCGCCGCGGTCGGCGCGGCCGCCGCGCACCCGGGGCCTTCCGGGTCTTTGTTTACTGCAAATACCATACGAAACGACATACGGCCTAATTGGTGAATATCTTGCCGCGAGGTGATCACAGGAGAAAGGATGGACCATCTGTCACTTACCTCATCTCCGAATGGGACAGAATGACGACAAGCCCCCTGCCCCCCTTCCCCGCCGCGAACGAGAACCCGCTCGACACCTGCCGGCGGCTGCGGGAGATCGCCCCCGTGGTCGAGGTGGAGTTCCCCGGCGGCGTCCCCGCCTACCTGGCGCTGACCCACGACGCCGTCCGGGAGATCCTCGCCGGGGACAACCGGACCTTTCTGCGCGACCCGCGGCACTGGCCCGCCCTGCACGACGGGTCGATCCCCGAGGACTGGCCGCTGCGCGCCATCGTCGAGGGGGGTCACCTGTCCACCAAGGACGGGGCGGACCACCGCCGGCTGCGCGGTCTGATCGGCAAGGCGTTCACGCCCTCGCGGGTGCAGGCGCTGGAGCCGCGCGTCCGTCAGATCGTGGAGGGCCTGCTCGACGACGTCGTGTCCGCGGGCGAGGTCGTCGACCTGGTCCCCGCCTTCACCGAGGCGCTGCCGATGTGGGTGATCTGCGAGCTGTTCGGCGTCCCCGCCGAGGACCGCCCCCGGATGCGCGAGTGGACCGCGACGCTGCTCGCGCACACCACCCCGCCCGAGGTGGCGTTCGCGACGCAGAACACGCTCCAGGCCTACCTGCACGAACTGGCGGAGAGCAAGCAGCGGGCACCCGGCGACGACCTCACCTCCGGCCTGGTCCAGGCCCGCGACGAGGGTGACCGGCTCACGACCGACGAACTGGTCGGCGTGCTGTGGCTGATGCTCGTCGCCGGCCACGAGACCACGGTCCACCTGCTCGGGCACGCCGTGGTGGCGCTGTCCCAGAACCCCGACCAGCTCGAACTGGCCAAGGCCGAGGACCGGTGGGCCGACGTGGTCGAGGAGACCCTGCGCTACCGCCACTCGGTGATGATGACGAGCTGGCGCTTCACCGCGGAAGAGGTGACCATCGCCGGGGTGCGCGTCCCCAAGGGACAGGCCGTCGGCGTGGCCTTCCAGGCGAGCGGCCTCGACCCGGCGGAGCACGGCGAGGACGCGGACCGCTTCGACATCACGCGGGAGCGGAACGGGCGCCTCGGCTTCGGCCACGGCCCCCGGTACTGCATCGGCGCCTCGCTGGCCCGCCTGGAGGGCCGGCTGGCTCTCGCCGCGCTGTACCGGCGGCTGCCGGACCTCGCCCTCGCCGCCGACCCGGACGACATCCCCTACTCGCCCTCGTTCTTCACGGTGGGCCCGCTCAGCCTGCCGGTCGCGCTCGGCCCCGTCAGGCCCTGACGCCCCCGGCCCGGTCCGGCGGCCTGGGCCGCCGGACCGGGCCGCTGCGGGCCCGGCCGCGGGAAACCGCGGGCGGCGGGCGCACCCGCCCCGCGACCGGAAAGATCGACCATTTCTTGTGATCACCTGTGCGCCCGCACGTTTTGGTGCATCATTGTCACGCCTTATACCGATATGACCGCCGTGCAACAGGTCGAAAAGTCCTGCGCGCCAGTCACCGACGCTCACAGGGACACGAGGGATGGCAACAGGAGCGGATCGAGCACGCACCGAGCGCGCCGCGCTGGAACGCGCCTTCTGGGTCTGGCTGATCGCGGCGATCGTCACCGGCGGCGCCTGGCTCGGGGCGCTGCTGGCCGTGGACGACGGGTCGCGGGCCGTCGTCGCCCTGGGCGGCGGCGCGGGAGCGCTCCTGGTGAGCCTCGCCGCAGGGGCCGCGGCCTACTACGCCGAGTGCGCGCGGGCCGCCCGCGAGCGGCTGGCCCGGGTCGAGGGCGAGAGCGACCTCCTGGAGCGCAGGCTCCAGGAGCTCGTCGACGGACCGCTCCCGGCACTGATCGAACGGCTGCACGCCGGGGCCGCGCAGGACGAGACCCTGGCCGAGCTGCAGGCCGTCCCGAACCACCTGCTGGGCCGCCTGGTGCGCACGGTGGCGGAGGGCGTCGCCGCGAGCGAGCGGCACGCGTCCCGGGCCGAGACCGAGCTGGCCGCCCTGGAGGAGGAGGTCGACCGGCTGGCCGACTCGACGCTGCCCGCCATGGTCGAGCGGATCCGCGGCGACCGCGCCTCGGCCGCGTCCGTGCTGGCCGAGTTCCCGGCACCCGCGCACGCGGCGCTCGACCGGCTCCTTCGCGCGCTCACCGACGACGTGGCCGCCGGGGAGCGCACCCGGGCGGCCGCCATGGCGGCCTCCGCGGCCGCGGCGGCGCGGATCCAGGCGCAGACGACCCGCATGCTCGCCCAGCTCCGTGAGCTGGAGGACCGCTACAGCGAGGACGAGGTCTTCGGCGACCTGCTCGACCTCGACCACCACGTCTCCCAGATGGGGCGCCTGGCCGACAGCATCGCGCTGCTCAGCGGCGGTCGCTCGGGGCGGCGCTGGACCAGGCCCATCGGGCTGGAGAGCGTCATCCGCGGCGCCATGGGGCGGATCGCGTCCTACCAGCGCGTCCAGTACCACTCCACCAGCACCGCCGCCATCGCCGGGTTCGCCGCCGAGGGCGTCATGCACGCGCTGGCCGAGCTGATGGACAACGCGGCCAACTTCTCCCCGCACGGCTCGGCCGTGCACGTCTACGCCGAGGAGGAGGACGCCGGGATCGTCATCACGGTCGAGGACAGCGGGCTCGGGATGCGCCAGCGCGAGCGGGAGCGCGCCGAGCGGCTGGTCTCCGAGGCCGCCGACCTGACGTCGCTGCCCGGCACCCGGCTGGGCCTGGCGGTGGTCGGGCGGCTGGCGGGCAAGCACGGCCTGCGGGTCAGCTTCCGGCCGTCCTCGCGCGGCGGCGTCGGCGTCGTCGTGCTGATCCCGCGCCAGCTCGTCACCCACTCCTCCGGCGGGGCCGGCACGGGGACCCTGGCGGAGTCCATCCGCAGCGCGCCCAGGAGCACCGGCGCCCACACCCGCGAGCCCGCCCGCGAGCCCGCCCCGGCCATGGCCGCGGCGGCGCCCGGCGCGGACGCCTCCGACCCGGCGGCGTACCTGCCCAAACGCCGCCGCGGCGCCACGCTCACCGAGGAGGTGGAGCCGCAGGCGGCCCCGCCTCCCCTCCCCCGCGACCCGGGGGCGCGGTTCGCCGCGTTCCGCGCGTCCACATCGGGGAGCCACCGAACGACCGGCGGCGCCGAGACCGGCGCCGACCAGGAAGACCCGTCCACCGAAGACCCCGATCAGTAGCGCTCATGGCCCGGCGCCCGTCCTGCGGACGGCCGCCGGCCGACCGGTCCCGGCGGCCTCGTCCGGACCGCAGGATCGACAGATAGGAGGCAGGGGCCCGCGTCTGCGGCGGACGCAGCCCCGTGATCTTGATGAGCACCGATGAGCGTCGACTCGACTGGCTTCTGACGTCCCTCGCGGAACGGGCCCCCGGCGTCCAGCACGTCCTGGTGCTGTCCAGGGACGGTCTGAAGATCTGCCACACCCCCGGCCTGGACGACGACCGGGCCGACCAGCTCGCGGCCATCGCCTCGGGCATCCAGAGCCTGTCCATGACGGCCTCCCACGAGTTCGGCCGGGGCGTCGGCGCCGGCCAGTCGATGGTGGAGTTCCCGGGCGGGCTACTGCTGATCATCCCGGCCGGCGAGGGCGCGCACCTGGCCGTCGTGGCCCGCGATGACGCCGACGTCGGCCTGGTCGGGCACAGCATGAACGAGCTGGTGGAGCAGATCGGCGGCTACCTGACCGCGGCTCCGCGCACGCCCGCGTCGAGATGAACCCCCGCCCCCTCGATCTCGACGGTCCGGACCGGCTCTACACCGTGACCGGTGGCCGCAGCCGGGCCGGCGACACCGACCTCGACCTCGTCACGCTGGTCGTGGCGGAGAACGACCCGGCGCCGGGCATGCAGTCCGAGCACGTCGCGATCCTGCAGTTGTGCCGGAACGAGCCGGTGGCGGTGGTCGAGCTGTCCTCCCATCTGCGGCTGCCGGTGAGCGTGGTGAAGATCCTTCTGCTCGACCTGCGCGACACCGGCCACATCACCGTCCGCCATCCGACGTCGGCCACCGCGACGACCCACCTGGCCGACCTGGACACCCTGAAGGAGGTGCTCGTTGGACTCAAAGCCCTCTGACCGCGCACCGGACCCCGCGACCGCGCCCGCAGGCGGCGTGCCACTGCGCCGCAGCGTCCGGGACGCGCTGAAGATCGTGATCGTGGGCGGGTTCGGCGTCGGGAAGACCACCATGGTCGGCTCGATCTCCGAGATCCGACCGCTGAGCACCGAGGAGATCATGACGAAGGCCGGCGTCGGCATCGACGACCCGAGCCGCGTCGCCGACAAGCGGACCACCACGGTCGCCTTCGACTTCGGCCGGATCTCCCTGGACGCCCACCGCGTGCTCTACCTGTTCGGCGCCCCGGGCCAGCAGCGGTTCTGGTTCATCTGGGACCAGCTGTTCTCCGGCAGCCTGGGCGCGGTGGTGCTGGTGGACACGCGCCGCCTGGAGGAGTCCTTCTACCCGCTCGACCGGCTGGAGCACCACAAGATGCCGTTCGTGGTGGCGGTCAACCGCTTCGAGGGCCCCGAGCCGCGTCCCTCGCTGGAAAGGGTCCGCGACGCGCTGTCCCTTTCCGAGGGCGTCCCCCTGGTCGACTGCGACGCCCGGCAGCGCGACTCCTCCAAGAGCGTGCTGATCACGCTCGTCCGGCACCTCACCACCCTCCACGACCCCGCCGCGCTCCAGGAGGCCGCGCAGTGACCGACGAGAGCGTCCGGCCCCACGCCGACGAGAACGCCGTCCGCCTGTACGGGGAGGACTTCGACCAGCGGCCGAAGGACTTCTTCGAACGGATGCGGCGCGAGCACGGCCCCGTCGTGCCCGTCCTGCTCGAAGGCGACATCCCCGCCTGGTACGTGATCGGGTACCGGGAGGTCAACCACGTCACCGGCAACCCCGCGCTGTTCGCCCGCGACACCCGCCGCTGGAACGCCTGGGACCTGGTCCCCGAGAACTGGTCGCTGCTGCCGTTCGTCGGCTGGAACCCCTCGGTGATGCTCGCCGAGGGCGAGGAGCACCACCGGCGCAGCGCGGCGATCAGCGACGCGCTGGACGCCGTCGACCGCACCGAGCTGGCGGGCATCAGCGAGCGCGTCGCCGACCACCTGATCGACGAGTTCGCCGGGGACGGCGAGGCCGACCTCGGCAGCCGGTTCGCCGACCGGCTCCCGCCGATGGTGATGGTCGGGCTCTTCGGCGTCCCCGACGCCGAGGTCCCGGACATGATCCGCGACATCCAGGACGTGGCGGGCTCCGACGAGAAGGCCGTCGCGGCCTACCAGCGGCTCCAGGGGACCATGCGCCGGCTGGCCGAGACCCGCAGGGCGCACCCCGGCGCGGACGTCACCTCCCGCCTGCTCCAGCACCCCGCCGGCTACACCGTCGACGAGCTGATCAGCGACCTGATCCCCATGCTCAGCGCCGGAACCCTGCCGACCGGCCACTGGATCGGCAACACGCTGCGGCTGATGCTGGTGGACGAGCAGTTCGCCGTGACGCTCCAGGGCGGCCGAGGCAGCGTCTCCCAGGCGCTCAACCAGGTGCTGTGGGAGGACACGCCGTCCCAGAACAACATCGGCCGCTTCGCCGTGCGCTCCTGCGAGCTGGCCGGCCGCAAGATCCGTCCGGGTGACATGCTGATCCTCGGCTGGGCCGCGGCGAACGCCGACCCCCAGGTCCAGCCGCCAGCGCAGGGTGCCGGCGCGGGCAACCGCGCCCACCTGTCGTTCGGCCACGGCGACCACGGCTGCCCCTACCCCGCCCCGGAACTCGCCGAGGTCGTCGCCAGGACCGCGGTCGAGGTCCTGCTCGACCGCCTGCCCGACATCGAGCTCGCCGTGAAACCGGACGAACTCCTCTGGCTCCCGTCGTTCTGGGTCCGCCGCCTGGCCGCCCTGCCCGTCAGATTCACCCCGGCGATGACTCCCCACTGACGAGGGCTCGTCCCGGGACCATACCTATGAGTATGGTTCCGTACCATGGAGTATGGAGACGAGATCGTCCGCCGTGTGCGGGACCTCGCGCCGGTGTTCGCCGAACGCGCGCGGGGCGCCGAGGAGGCGCGGCGGCTGCCCGACGAGACCATCGCCGACCTGGCCGCGGCCGGGCTCTTCGAGATGCTGGTGCCGAAGCGCTTCGGCGGTGCCGAGCGCGGGTTCGAGGAGATGGCGGCGGCGTGCCGGGAGGCGGGCGCCGGGTGCGCCTCGACGGGGTGGCTGTCGGTCATCTACACGCTGCACAACTGGATGGTCGGGCTCTTCCCCGAGCGGGCGCAGGCCGAGGTCTGGGCGGACCGGCCGTACGCGCTGATCCCGTGCGTCCTCGCGCCGACCGGGACGGCGGCTCCCGCGGACGGCGGGCACCGGGTCACGGGGCGCTGGTCGTGGGGCAGCGGGGTGATGCACGCGGGGCACGTCATGGTCATGGCGCTGGTCACCGCGGGTGAGGCGATCGAGCCGAGGCTGTTCCTGCTGCCCCGCGCGGACGTGACGGTCCACGACGTCTGGCGCACCAGCGGCATGCGGGGCACCGGCAGCAACGACATCGAGGTGGCGGACGTCTTCGTCCCGGCGCACCGGTCGGTGCCGCTCCTCGACCTGGCCGAGGGGCGCTCGCCCGGTTCCTTCGTCCACTCGGGGGCGCTCTACCGGACGCCGCTCGTGCCCGTGTTCGCGCTGACCGGCGCCGCGCCCGTGCTCGGCGTGGCCGAAGGCGTGCTGGCACGGTTCGCCGAGCGGACGCGCGGCCGGGTGATGGCCTACTCCGGCGAGCGGCAGCGCGAGACGACCGGCGCGCAGATCCGGCTCGCGTCGGCGACCGCGGACCTGGCCGCCGCCCGGCTGCTGCTGGAGGACGCCCTGCGCGGCGTCGTCCGCGCCGTGGCGGAGGGGAGTTGCGACCTGCGGCGGCGTGCCGGGGCCCGGCTCGTGGCGGCGCACGTCGCCGGGACCGCGCGGCGGGTCGTCAACGATCTGTGCTCGGCGGCCGGGGCAAGCGCGCAGTTCACCGACTCCCCCTTCCAGCGGGCGCAGCGGGACGTGAATACGATCTCCGGGCACGTGGTGTTCGAACCGGACGCGGCGTACGCCCTCTACGGCAGGATCGAGCTGGGTCTGGACCCCGGCCCGGTGACCCTGGTGTGACGGCGTCCGCCGGGCGGAGAAGGGGGTGGAATGACGGCCCGCACGAAGACGGCCCGCGCGAAGACGGCGCGGCCCAGGGTGGCGCGGCGCGACTGGATCGAGGCCGCCTACGGGGAGCTGGCCCGCGCCGGCGAGCGCGGCGTGGCGATCACCGCGCTGGCGGCCCGGCTCGGCGTCACCAAGGGCAGCTTCTACTGGCACTTCCAGGACCGCCCGGAGCTGATGCGTGCGCTGCTGGACCGGTGGGCGCACGAGCGGACCGACGAGATGCTGGGGCTCGCGCTCGGCAGCACCACCGACCCGCGCGAGCGGCTGCGCCGGATCCAGGCGCTCGGCCGCGAGGTCGCGCCGATCGACCGGGCGATGCGGCTGTGGGCCCAGCACGAGCCCGCGGCGGAGGAGGCGGTGCGGCACGCCGACCGGGCGCTGCTCGGGCACATCGCCGCGTGCCTGGAGGACCTGGGGTTCGACGAGGAGGAGGCGCACCTGCGGGCGCAGCTGATGCTGCGGGTGTGGGCCGGCGGCTACCTCGTCCCCGGGACCGGGCCCGACCCGCGGGAACGCATGCTGGAGATCCTTCTCGCTCCCTGACCGGCTCGCTCCCTGGCCGGGCCTCACCCCCGGCGGACGAAGCCGTGCCGCGCGAGCACCTCGGCGAACTGCCGCCCGGCCGGGGTGAGCTCCTTGCCGAGGCCGCGGCAGGCGGCGCAGCGTTCTTCCTCCGGCTCGTCCGGGCGGGCCTTCATGTGATCGTCGATGGCGCGTTCCACGGCGGTCACGATGGTGGGCTCGGCGTCCGCGGCGCGCTCGGGCGCGGCGACGGGCGGGGCGCCCGGGGCGGGACGCAGCACGTGGGCGCGGCGGGCGGCCTGGGCGACCGCGATCAGCTCGCCGGCCCGCCGGTGCCAGGCGAGCCACTGCTCGTTCGGGGTACTGCCCGTCCCCCCGCACACCGCGCAGTCGTCCTCCAGCGCCTCCAGCAACCGCGACAGGAACCCGGCGCTCGCCGCCCGGTCACCCACTCCGGTCACCCCGTGCAGGCTTCACGAATCCCTGTCCATTCACCGTCGCGTGGTCGGGCCCCGCGGGGGCCCACTCCCTCGTACGCGCGCCCGGGCCGCCGGGTTCGGATCCGCACCGGTCATCGCGTCGCTTTGATCAACTCGACGCGGATGCGGACCAGCAGGCTCACCAGGGCGAGCGCCGGCCCGCACAGGACGACACCCCGGAGCCGGACGCCGTCGTGCAGCGCGCCCGCCAGGACGAGGGAGACGTCTGCCGGCGGAGGTAGTCGACCACCACGAGACCGCCCACGCTGTGCGCGACGAGGATGACCCCTGCGGTGGCGAACCGCTCCCGCAGGCGAGGCGCGGCGCCACCGCGCCCGCGAGCCGGGCGGAGTAGACCGCTACCGGACGCCGCCGGTCGTAGGCGAATTCGAGATAGTTGGCGTCGTCCAACTCGAAGTGCCGGCGAAGGCCGGACCGAAGCTTCTGACAAGGCCCGAATATCCCGGAAACCCGGGTACCAAAATGGCCATCGGATCGTACGTCTCGACGCCGTCGCCGTATTCCGGATCGTCCAGCCGCGCTTTGGGCGAGGCCAGGCGGCCGGGGTTGCCGATGGCCTGCGCCAGGCGGCGGCCGTCCCCCAGACCTGTCCGTCTTCCCTGCGCAGGGCGCTCCCACCGAGGCCGGGCAGAAGGACCGGAAGGTGCGGGACAGCCCGCCTCACCGGTCGTCCGCGCCGGCCCGGGACGCCCCCGTATCCGCTCACCACGAATGCCCGTCCCCGTGGATCGGCAACGTCTGGGCGCAAATGCTATACCGCACATATCCACCAAGGACATGCTTTGGCAGCAATGGTTCACTCGCACGGAACGGGATTTATCGACCATGAGATCGAGAATGCTGGCGGATGCCCTGAATGTGCCTTATGGCACGCCTGGCTCCGGGCGCGGGCGGGGCCTGCGGGACGGGCACCGCCGTACGCCGGCCCGGACGCGGTCGTGCGTCGTGACGGCGGGAACCCCTATCGTGGTACTGCCCGCGCCCGTACCGTCCGGCCTGACCGGGGGCGGCGCGGCGGGGCCACCGGGGGCCGAGGTGAGGTGCCGCCGGCGGGGACTCCGTGCGAAAGGCTGGAGTGTGAGTCAGCGACGACCGCGGCCGTCAGGCGAAGAGCAGGCGGGTGAAGCGCCCGGCGCCGTCCCGGACGACGTCGCGGTCGCCGTGGAACGCGTGCTGAGCGCGACGGCGCTGCTCTGGAACCGCGCCGACCAGGGCCTCGAACCCGCCATCTCGCCGATCCAGCTGCGCGCCGTCGAGGTGATCGCGCGGTTCGGCCGGCTGAACCTCGGCGGGCTGGCCGAGGAGCTCGGCGCGATCCCCTCGTCCACGAGCCGGCTGTGCGACCGGCTGGAGGCGGCCGGGCTGATCGTGCGGGAGACCGCCCGCGTCGACCGGCGCGAGATCGTGCTGCGGCTGACCGACCAGGGCGAGCGCCTGCACGCCGAGCTGGTCCGGCGCCGGCGCGCGGCGGTGCGGGACGTGCTGGCGCAGATGTCCCCGGCCTCCCGGGGCCGGCTGCTCGACGCGCTCACCGAGTTCGGCCAGGCCGGCGAACGGCGCGAGAACGGTGGGAGGGGGATGCTCGGGTCCCGGACGGCTTGACCGGCACCCGCGCGCCCCGGCACCGAACCCCTTCCTCCGCACCTCGATATCAAGTATTTGCCATATGGCAATCTCTTTGGCAGTCTTCCCCTGCGGTCCTGCGTCCGAGACGGGGCGGACCCGATGACAGAGCCGCATTCCCGCGGTTGGACGGCCGGTCGAGGGGGGCACGGCCGTTCCCGCGGCCCGGTGCACCAGGACCGGGCCGCAGCGGGGATGCGGCCGCGTCCGGCGCGTCGGCAGGCAGTGATGAGATGGGGTCGCGATGAGCACGCACGGCCGCCCGGCCAGGGACGAACACGGGGGCCCGGCCAGAGGTGGACAGGGGCGCACGGCCAGGGTCGAGCGGGCGCTGCGCGCCGCCCCGGCGTACGCGCTGCCCGAGGTGCTGGCCGCGACGCTGTCGCGTGAGTACCCCGTGGTCTCCGCCGCCCGGCTGCTGGTCTGCGACTACCACTCGCGCGCCCTGATGCCGGTCGCGCCGCTCCTGGCCACGCCCCACCCGGACAGCCTTGCCCTGGCCGTACCGGACGGCGATGTGCCGATCGCCGAGGAGGACGCCGAAGCGCTCGGGATCCGGCAGACCCCGGCCGGGCGGGCGTTCGTCACCGGCCGTGTCCTCGCCTCCCCCGAGGGGGACGGCGACGGGTCCGGGGAGACCGGCACCTATATACCGGTGCGTGCGCGGGGCGAGCGGATCGGCGTCCTGGAGATCAGTGCGTCCGGTCCCTGGAGTGCGGACGAGGTGGGCGAGCTGGCCGAGATCGGCGAGCTTCTCGGCAGCGCCCTGAAGGTCGCGTGGAACCGGACCGACCGGTACGAGCGGGCCAGGCGGCGGCACCGCCTCACCCTCGCCGCGGAACTGCAGTGGCAGCTCCTGCCCGGCCACGCGCACGCGGACGACTCGTTCAGCCTCGCGGGGCATCTGGAGCCGGCCTACTCGATCGGCGGCGACAACTTCGACTGGTCCGTCGAGCACGACCATCTGGCGCTGACCGTGACCAACGGCTCGGGCACCGGCATCAACGCGGCGCTGCTGACGTCCCTGACCGTCGGCGCGCTGCGCAACGCCCGCCGGTCGGGGGCCGACCTCGGCGAGCAGGCGAGCCTGGCGAACGACATGGTGCACGTGCGCCACGGCGGCCGGGAGTTCACCGAGACCCTCGTCATGCGGATCGACCTCGCCGACGGGACCGTGCACGTCATCGACGCGGGATCCCCGCGCATCCTCCTGCTGCGCGGCGCCGAGGTGACGCCGGTGCCGCTGGAGCAGCAGATGCCGCTCGGCATGTTCCCCGACACCGCGTACCGACCCCAGCGGTTCGACCTCGAACCGGGTGACCGGCTGGTCATCGTCAGCGACGGGGTCTTCGCGGCCAAGGCCACGGCCGGCGAGTACGGGACGCTCCTGCTGGAGCAGGCCACCCGGCGCAGCCGGCTGCAGCCCGCGGCCGAGGTCCCGCTGAGCGTGATCGACGAGCTCATCGAGTTCCACGAGGGGACCGACCTCGCCGACGACGCCGTCGTGGTGTGCTTCGACTGGCACCACCCGCCCGGCGGCCCCTCGCCGGACCCCGGCAGGGCCGTGCAGGGCGAGTCCGCGATCTAGCCGGGAGCCGCCCGCGGGGCCGGCCCGCCCGGGCAGTAACCTTCCGGTTACTTGGCTGGCGAGGAAGCGGGAGTGCGTCGATGGGCGAGCTGAGCGCCGCGGAGACCGTCCGCGCCGCCGACAGGATCATCCACGGTGTCGGGTCGCGGTGGATGCTGTCGCGCAGGACGGCGGAGCACGGTAAGCAGCAGGGATACGGCAATCCGTTCGCGTACTACTTCGCCGGGCGCGGCGGGGTGCTCGGGGACGCGGACGCCGACGTCGTCTCGGCGGCGCTCGGCTGGTTCGAGCCGGGGTTCGTCCGCGCCCAGTGGGACGAGGGCGTCGCGGTCGCCGGGGCGCGCGAGGCGACGCGGCGGTACACCCTCGGATGCGCGGCCTGGGGCGAGTCCCACCTGCCGGACGACCCGCGCCTGTGCGAGCTGGCCGAGCGCGTCGCGCGCGCCGCCGGAGGGTCGGGGCTGCCGCTGTTCTGCGGCTGGCGCGCCGAACCGCTGCCGGACGGCGCCCGGGCCCGGCTCATGCAGCTGGTGCAGGTGCTGCGGGAACTGCGCGGCGGGCTGCATCTCGTCGCGACGACGTCCGTCGGGCTCTCCCCGCTGGAGGCGATCCTGACGCAGGACGGGCCGGACACCGCGCGCTTCTTCGGATGGCAGGGCGACCTCCCCGACTGCGCGGCGCTCCGGCCGCGCCGCGCGGAGGCGGAGGAGATCACCGACCGGCTCTCCGCCGCCGTCTACGAGCGGGCGCTGTCCCCGTCCGAGCGCGCCGAGTTCGCGGAGCGGATCGGCGCGCTCGGCGAGGCCGTCCTCCGCTGACCGGTTCCGCGCGGGGCCGGGGCCGGACTTGTCGCCGGCGCACAAGAGCCGGGCGGAGATTGCGCGCACGGGGACTGTCGCGCGGGGAGCGGCAGGTCCATTGTCGGACCGTGAACCGATCACGCCCGGAAGGAGCACGTGATGGGACGGTCTCCCCACCCCCTCGGCGCGTTCGCGGTCCTGGCCGCCTCGGCCGCGTCCCTGCTGGCGGTCACCGCGACGGCCGGGCCGGTGAGCGCGCGCGAGACCGGCCGGTCCGAGACGCCGGTCGCCTCCGGCTCGCCCGTCACCGACGTCACCGAGTCGGCGGTGCGGGTCAGGGTGCCGCTGCCGGCGTCGGCCGGCCCGCATCCGGCGGCCTGCGACTGGCTGTCCTACCTGCGGTTCCGGCACAAGGACGGACCCGCCTCGTCGGCCGCCGCCGACCGGATCCTGGTCGCGCAGCCCGGCATCCTGGAGGGCGCGGGCGCGTTCGACAGCGTCGCCCGCAACACGGTCTCGGCCGCGGGCAGGAGTGGGAAGCACATCGAGTTCTGGGCGCTCGACCGGCGTTCCAACTGCCTGGAGGACGGCACCGGGATCCAGGCGGGGCTGAGGGCGAAGGACGCCCATCTCGCCGTCGACTACTACTACCGGCAGAAAGAGGTGGACGGCCGGAAGTTCGCCGGATACCAGACCAACGACCAGGTGACGTGGCTCCAGAACGTCGGGCTTGAGCAGACCGTCCGCGACCAGTACGACCTGATGGTCAGGGAGCTTCCCGACCAGGCCGCGCGCAAGCGGAAGATGATGTGCGGGGGACATTCGCTCGGCGGCGTCCTGACGGCGTTCTTCGCCGAATGGGACTTCGACGGCGACCACTCCACCACGGACGACGCCGGGTACGAGCAGTGCTCGGGCTACTTCGCCCTCGACACCCGGATCTCGACGCGACTGCCCGGGTTCGGCGGCGCCTTCCCCGAGGACTGGGTCCCGCTCCTGCGGTTCGGCGCGGGCGCGGTCCAGGCCGGGCTGGAGACGGGCGTCGTCCCGCGCGCCCTGTCCGCCCCCGCCGTGATCAACACCGAGACGATGAACCTGCTCGCCATCGCGGGCCTGGCCGCGCGCCTCGACCCGGGCGGCGTCTCGGACCTCGCGACCTACGTCCCGCCGTCGTTCAACACCGACACCACCTACCGGATCCTGTTCTCCAAGGACTACCCGACGTTCCTCAAGGGCTCCCCGGCGGTGAAGGACTTCCGGATCACCAACGCCGCCGCGCTCGGCGGGCTGCTGGACGACAACTCCCAGCCGCTCGCCTTCATGCAGGCCAGCCTCGGCTTCTGGGACGGCGGGAAGATCGTCGACAAGGAGTTCCCCGCGCCGAACGACCTGGAGGGGATCGGGCTCGGCGGCCTGTCCCGGCTGCTCGGGACGGAGAAGAAGGCGATCCCGGACGAGCCGGACGGCCCGCTGTACACCTGGCGCGACTTCGACCGCGTCGGCGCCCCGGACGACCCGGTGCACAAGGCCGAGGACGGCACCCCGTTCACGTCCGCGGGCGAGGAGGTCACCGACATCGCCGAGCTGGCCCGCAGCCTGGCGGAGCACCCGCTCGACTTCACCGAGCACTACTTCCCGACGAAGATGGTCACCGACATCGCGCTGGCCGCCGCCCCCGGGATCGCCGACGACGCCGTCCACGAGAACGGCGTCACCGCGAACCCGACGCTCGACCTGGAGGCGGAGGGCGGTCTCGGCGGCGACCCGCAGCCCGGCGACGTCGTCGCGCCCGGCTACCAGCACATCGACGTCCTGACGGCGTCCGCCGTCCAGAACGGCGGACGGCCGGAGCCGGTCTCGGTGAACCTCGCCGCGTTCGCCGCCGGGTGACGCTCCCCCTGACCCGCCGCCCGCCCCTCGGCACCCGGTGTTTCGCGGTGCGGGCGGCGGGTAGGTGGGCGGCGGGCCGAGCCGGAAAGGGCGGTGTGACGTGGGCGTTCGAACATGGATCGAGTCGTGGCCCGTCTACCGCCAGTTCAGCGGAGACGACCCCCTCGGGCGGGGCGCGGCGGCCAGGAGCGCCGGCACCGAGCGGATCAGGCCGCGGGTGAGCACCGCCGACAAGGTCGTGAAGTCCGTCTGCCCCTACTGCGCGGTCGGCTGCGGGCAGGACGTGTACGTCGAGGACGGCAAGGTCACCCAGATCGAGGGCGACCCCGACTCGCCGGTCAGCCGGGGGCGGCTGTGCCCGAAGGGCTCGGCGTCCCTCCAGCTGACGACCGGGGCGGCCCGCGAGCACCAGGTGCTGTACCGGCGCCCGCACGGCACCGGGTGGGAGGCGCTCGACCTCGACACGGCGATGGACATGATCGCCGACCGGGTGATCGAGGCGCGCCGGCACGGCTGGCAGTGGGAGCAGGACGACCTGCGGGTGCGGCGGACGCTGGGCTTCGCGAGCCTCGGCGGCGCCACGCTCGACAACGAGGAGAACTACCTGATCAAGAAGCTGTTCACCGCGCTCGGGGCGGTGCAGATCGAGAATCAGGCCCGCGTTTGACACTCCTCCACCGTTCCCGGTCTGGGAACCTCGTTCGGACGCGGCGGCGCGACCACCTTCCAGCAGGACCTGCAGCACGCGGACTGCATCGTCGTGCAGGGCTCGAACATGGCCGAGTGCCATCCGGTCGGGTTCCAGTGGGTGATGGAGGCGAAGGCGCGCGGGGCGAAGCTGATCCACGTGGACCCGCGGTTCACCCGGACGAGCGCGCTCGCCGACGCGCACGTCCCGCTGCGCGCGGGGAGTGACATCGCGTTCCTCGGCGGGATCATCAACTACGTCCTGCGGAACGAGAAGTACTTCCGCGACTACGTCGTGGCCTACACCAACGCGTCGGTGATCCTCACCGACGAGTTCCGCGACACCGAGGACCTGGACGGCGTGTTCTCCGGCCTGGACAGGGACAAGCGCAGCTACGACCACCGAAGCTGGCGGTACGAGGGCATGGAGGTCCAGGCGGCCTCCGGCCAGCGCGACATGGAGTACGAGGACCGCGTCGGGCCGGTCGAGGAGGCGGCGCGCGGCGAGGCGCACGGCTCGGGCGGCCCGGCGATCGGCGTGGGCGCCCCGGAGCGGGACCCGACGCTGAACCACCCGCGGTGCGTGTTCCAGGTCCTCAAGCGGCACTACGCGCGGTACACGCCGGAGATGGTCGAGCGGATCTGCGGCGTCCCCCGGGAGCAGTTCCTCGAGGTCTGCGAGATGGTCACGGAGAACTCCGGCCGCGACCGGACGACCGCGTTCGCCTACGCGGTGGGCTGGACGCAGCACACGGTCGGCGTCCAGTACATCCGCGCCGCGTCGGTGCTGCAGGGGCTGCTGGGCAACATCGGACGTCCCGGCGGCGGCATCCTGGCGCTGCGCGGCCATGCGTCCATCCAGGGCTCGACGGACATCCCGACCCTGTTCAACCTGCTCCCCGGCTACATCCCGATGCCGCACGCCCACAGCAATGAGGACCTGGACGCGTTCGTCCAGGCGGAGGCGGCGAGCAAGGGCTTCTGGGGCAACATGCGCTCCTACATGGTCAGCCTGCTGAAGGCGTACTGGGGCGACGCGGCGACGGCCGACAACGACTACCGCTTCGACTACCTGCCGCGGCTGACCGGATCGCACAGCACCTACGAGACCTGCATGGCGCAGATCGACGGGGTGTGCAAGGGCTACCTCCTGATGGGCGAGAACCCGGCCGTCGGGTCGGCCAACGCCAAGATCCAGCGGCTCGGGATGGCCAACCTCGACTGGCTCGTCGTCCGCGACTTCTCGCTGATCGAGTCGGCGACGTGGTGGAAGGACGGCCCGGAGATCGAGACGGGCGAGATGCGCACCGAGGACATCGGCACCGAGGTGTTCTTCCTGCCCGCCGCCGCGCACACCGAGAAGGACGGCAGCTTCACCAACACGCAGCGCATGCTCCAGTGGCACCACAAGGCCGTTGAGCCCACAGGGGACACGCGCAGCGACCTGTGGTTCATGTATCACCTCGGCCGCATCGTCCGGGAGAAGCTCGCCGGGTCCACCGACGAGATGGACCGGCCCGTCCTGGACCTGACGTGGGACTACCCGACGCGGGGCGACCTCGCCGAGCCGGACGCCGAGGCCGTGCTCGCCGAGATCAACGGCCGGGACGCCGACGGGAACCCGCTGTCGTCCTACACGCAGCTGAAGGACGACGGGTCCACCTCGTGCGGGTGCTGGATCTACTGCGGCTGCTACGCCGACGGTGTCAACCAGACCGCGCGCCGCAAGCCCGGCAAGGACCAGAACTGGGTGGCGCCCGAGTGGGGCTGGGCGTGGCCGATGAACCGCCGCATCCTCTACAACCGGGCGTCCGCCGATCCGGACGGCAACCCGTGGAGCGACCGCAAGGCGCTGGTCTGGTGGGACGCCGAGGAAGGCACATGGACGGGCCACGACGTGCCCGACTTCATCGCCGACCGTCCGCCGGACTACAGGCCGCCGAGCGACGCGACCGGGCCGGACGCGCTCGCCGGCACCGACCCGTTCATCATGCAGGCGGACGGCAAGGCATGGCTGTACGTGCCGGCCGGCCTGACGGACGGGCCGCTGCCGACGCACTACGAGCCGCAGGACTCGCCGTTCCGGAACCCGCTCTACGAGCAGCAGCGCAACCCCGTCCGGCACCTGCCGCCGCCGCATCCCGACAACCGGTACGCGCCGAGCGGCGCGGACCCGGGGGCCGAGGTCTACCCGTACGTGGCGACGACGTACCGGCTCACCGAGCACCACACGGCGGGCGGCATGTCGCGCTGGCAGCCGTACCTGGCGGAGCTGCAACCGGAGTTCTTCTGCGAGGTCTCGCCGGAGCTGGCGGCCGAGCGGCGCCTGGAGCACCGCGGCTGGGCGACGATCGTCAGCCCGCGCGGCGTCGTGGAGGCGCGGGTCCTGGTGACCGAGCGGATGTCGCCGCTGACCGTGGACGGCCGCACGCTGCACCAGGTCGGGCTGCCCTACCACTGGGGCCCGAACGGCTACAGCCGCGGCGACGCGGCGAACGAGCTGCTGCACCTGTCCCTGGACCCGAACACGCACATCCAGGAGGCGAAGGCCCTGTCGGTCGACATCCGCCCAGGCCGGCGCCCGCGCGGCCCGGCCGCCGCGGCGATGGTCCGCGAGTACCGGCAGCGCGCCGGGGTGACCGACCGGACCGGCACCGAGATCTAGCGGACGACGATCGGGTGCACGCCCGCGGGGATCAGTTCGCCGATGACGGGGGCGCCGGGGATCTCGCCTGCGAGCAGGAGGCCGCCGGAGGTCTGGGCGTCGGCGAGCAGCAGCCGCTCGTCCTCGCCGGCGGCGCCGAAGTCGGTGTGCGGGGCCACCCAGTCGAGGTTGCGGCGGGTGCCGCCGCTGACGTACCCGTCCCGCAGGGACGCGCGGGCGCCGTCGAGGTAGGGGACGGCGGCGGCGTCGACCACGGCGGTCACCCCGGACGCGCGGGCCATCTTGTAGAGGTGGCCGAGCAGCCCGAAGCCGGTCACGTCGGTGGCGCAGGCGATCCCGGCGTCCAGGGCGGCGGCGGACGCGTCGCGGTTCAGCGCGGCCATGGTCGCGACGGCGTGCGCGAAGACCTCGCCCGTCGCCTTGTGCCGGTTGTTCAGGACGCCGAGGCCGAGAGGCTTGGTGAGGCTGAGCGGCGTGCCCGGCTTGCCGGCGTCGTTGCGCAGGAGGCGGGCGGGGTCGGCGACCCCGGTGACGGCCATGCCGTACTTGGGCTCGGGGTCGTCGACGCTGTGGCCGCCGCCGACGTGGCAGCCCGCCTCGGCGGCGACGTCGAGGCCGCCGCGCAGGACCTCCCGCGCCAGGTCGAACGGCAGGACGTCGCGGGGCCAGGCGAGCAGGTTCACCGCCACGAGGGGGCGTCCGCCGATCGCGTAGACGTCGGACAGTGCGTTGGCGGCGGCGATGCGTCCCCAGTCGTAGGGGTCGTCGACGACGGGTGTGAAGAAGTCGGCGGTGGCGACGGCGGCGAGGCCGTCCTGGAGCCTGACCACGGCCGCGTCGTCGCCGGTGTCCAGGCCGACGATCAGGTCGGCGTTGGGCGAGGCGGGCGCGGCGCCGAGGCCGGCGACGACCTCTTCGAGCTCGCCGGGCGGGATCTTGCAGGCGCAGCCGCCGCCGTGCGCGTACTGGGTCAGCCGTTTCGTGAGCGGTCCGGTCATGCCTGCCTTCCGGTGCAGCGGCGGCGGAGGTCGTCGACCCGGACCGTGTAACCCCGGTCGTCCAGGTACTCCAGGAGCGGGACGGCGACGCGGCGGGAGGTGCCGAGCGCGCGGCGCGCCTCGCTCAGCGTGAAGGGGCCGCCGAGCCGGGCGAGCAGCTCGGCGGCGCGGGCGTCGTCGCCGGGCAGCAGGACGACGCCGTCGGCCACCCTGAGGAGCGCGCCGGTCGCGGCGGCGACCGCGAGCATCTTCGGCGTGAGGCCGAGTTCGGTGAGCCGGTTCGCGTCCGGCGCCTGGAACGGGGCCGCGGCCAGGTCGCGGCGGACGGCCTCGACGGCCTCGCGCACGGGCGGCGGCAGCTCGGGGGAGGTCGTCCGGCCGTAGATCCTGCCCTCGCGCCGCCGGAGGCCCCCGGCGAGGGCGTCGACGAGGACGCGGTCGGGGAGGCCGAGGGCGCGGCGCGCGGCGTCGGCCGGGAGCCCGGGGTCGGCGGGGTTCGCCGCGGCGTGCTCCTCGACGGCCGCCGCCAGGCGCTCGCGCAGGTCCTTCCAGTGGGCGGGGTCGGCGAGCCACTCCCCCGCCACCGGCTCGAAGGGGACGGGGACCCCCATCGCCACCAGGTCCGACCGGCTGATCAGGCCCCGGCGGCGGACCTCCTCGGCGCCGTCCGGGCGCCCGCTCATGGCGGCGAGCACACGGGCCCGCGCCGCCGCCGCGCCGCGCCGCGCGAACGGCTCGGGACGGACGTCCAGGGCGGTCGCCCCCGCCGGGACGCGATGCCGTCCGGGGTCGCGCAGCAGCGCGACGTCCCCGACGCGCAGCGGCAGCGGGCGGCGCAGCGACAGCCGCGCCGTGTCGTCCCCCAGCGGGCGGACGTGGACCGGCACGGCCGCCGACCCCGCGTGCAGCGTCAGCTCGCGCGGCAGGTCGGGCGCGGCGTCGCCGCGCAGCCGGACGTCGACGACGTCGGCGGTGAGCCAGCGCCCGGGGGCGAGCAGGGCGTCGCCCCGGCCGATCTCCCCCACGTCCCCGTGCAGGTTGACGGCGACGCGCGCGACGGCGCCGACCTCCCGGTGGTCCTCCTTGAGGCTCTGCAGCCCCCGCACGCGCAGGAGGGCGTCGCCGGCGGCGAGGCGGTCGCCGACGCTGATCGTCCCCGCGCCGAGCGTGCCGGTCACGACCGTGCCCCTGCCACGGACGGTGAAGACCCGGTCGATCCAGAGGCGGACGTCGGCGTCCCGGTCGGGTTCCGGGAGGGAGCCGGTGAGCCGTTCCAGTGCCGCGCGAAGCCCGTCGAGGCCTTCGCCCGTGGCGCCGCTGACCACGACCGATTCGACGCGGCCGAGCGAGGTGGCCGCGAGGCGGGCGAGCGCATCCTCGCGGACCCGGTCCGCCCCCGCCGCGTCGGCGAGGTCGCACCGCGTCACGACGAGGAGGCCGTGCCGGACGCCCAGCGCGTCCAGGACCGCCAGGTGCTCCGCGGACTGGCGCTGCCAGCCCTGGTCGGCGGCCACCACGAACATGACGGCCGGGACGGGCCCGACCCCGGCGAGCATCGTGGTGACGAGCCGCTCGTGACCGGGGACGTCCACGAACGCGATCCGTTCGCCGTCCGGCAGGGTCGTCCAGGCGAAGCCCAGCTCGATGGTGAGGCCGCGCCGGCGCTCCTCCTCCAGCCGGTCGGGCTCCATCCCGGTGAGGGCGCGGACGAGCGTGGACTTGCCGTGGTCGACGTGGCCGGCGGTCGCGACGACGTGCGTCATCGCGCCTCCGCCCGGATGGTCTGCGCGCGGACCGCCTCGGCGAGGACGCCGTCCTGGTCCGGTGGCACGGACCGCAGGTCGAGCAGGCACCGGCCGTCCTCGACCCGCCCCATCACGGCGGGCGTCCCCCGCCGCAGGCGCGCCGCGTACCGCTCGGGCACCGAGACCGCCGCGCTCGGCAGGACGACGCCCGGCGCCCCGCCGCCGCCGACCGCCGCCTCGCTCCCGACGGCCACCGCGTCCACTCCCGCGTCCCGCAGCAGGGCGGCCAGACGCTCGGCCCGTTCCCGCACGGCCGCCGCGTCGGCGCGCAGCCCCTCGCCGGTCGGGGTGAGCGGCCCGCGGAGGGTGGCCTCCAGGGCGGCGAGCGTCAGCTTGTCGACCCGCAGGGCCCGCGCGAGCGGATGGCGGGCGAGGCGCCGCACCAGCTCGTCCTTCCCGAGCAGGAGCCCGCACTGCGGCCCGCCGAGCAGCTTGTCGCCGCTGGCGGTGACCAGGTCCGCGCCCGCCTTGAGCATGGACGCGGCGTCGGGCTCGTCGGGCAGGAGCGGCTCGGGGGCGAGCAGGCCGGAGCCGATGTCGGCCACGACCGGCACTCCGAGCCCGGTCAGCTCCGCGACGCCGGCGCCCCGCGTGAAGCCCGTCATGCGGAAGTTGGAGGGGTGCACCTTGAGGATGAACCCGGTCGCCTCGCCGACGGCCGCCGCGTAGTCGTCCGGCGCGGTCCGGTTCGTCGTGCCCACCTCGCGCAGCCGGGCGCCGGTGGCGGCGAGCAGTTCGGGGATCCGGAAACCGTCACCGATCTCCACCATCTCGCCGCGGCTGATGACGATCTCCCGGCCGGGCGCGAGCACGGCGGCGGCCAGCACCAGCGCCGCCGCACCGTTGTTGACCAGGTGCGCGGCCTCCGCCTGGGGCACCCGCTCCCGCAGCGCCGCGAGGGCCGACCGCCCGCGCTCGGCGCGCCGGCCGGTCTCCAGGTCGAGTTCGACGTCGGTGGCGCCGGAGGCCACGGCCACGGCCTCGCGGGCCGCCGCCGACAGCGGCGCGCGCCCGAGGTTGGTGTGCAGCAGGACGCCGGTCGCGTTGATCACCGGGTGGAGCCCGGAGGCGCTCGGCGGCAGCGATGCGACGGCGGCGTCGGCCACCGCCTCCGGTGCGATCTCCCCGGCGCGGGCCCGGCGCTGGGCCGCGGCGATCGCCGCCTTCACGACGCCGCGCCCGAGCCGTCCCGCCGCACCCGCGAGGCGGGGTTCGGCGAGCAGCACGTCCGTGCGGGTGATCCGCCGCCGCTCGTCCTCCCCCGCGGCGGGCCCGGCTCCGCGATCCATCAGGCGACCTCCGACATGCAGCGCTACCCCGCCAGCATGGCACGCAAACAGCGCCGCCCCCGGACAGGGGCGTGACCGTCCCTGCTAACATGCATGACTCATGCATGACAGAGTGGCGAACCTGCTGGGCGCCGCCTCGCTGGCGGTGACCGACCTCGTGCTGGCCCGGGCCACGGACGCGGGACGGGTGGGCGCGAGCGGCGCGGCGGCGCTGGTCGTCCTGTCCCACGCGCCCGGCCTCGGCGTCACCGAACTCGGACGCCGCGTCGGGCTGACCCAGTCCGCCGCCGCGCGCATGGTGGACGGGCTCCAGGCCGCCGGCCTGGTCCGGCGCCGCCCCGGCGGAGGGCGCGCCGTCCAGGTCCTGCTGACGCCGGAAGGCGAGGAGTCGGTGCGCGCGATGCTGGCCGCGCGGGACGCACCGCTGGCCGCTGTGCTGGCCGTCCTGGACGACGCCGAGCGCGAGGCGCTCACCGGGCTGCTGGCCAAGCTCCTGGCCCGCCTCTACGAGGAGATCGGCGACTCCGAGGTCATCTGCCGCCTCTGCGACCGGGGGTGCTGCACGAGCGGTGGCGTCTGCCCGGTCGGCCAGGCCGAACGCGACGCGGGACGCGCATGACGGGCGTTCTCCTGGCCCTCGCCTCGGCCCTTCTCTACGGCGTCGCCGACGTCTGGGGCGGGCTGCTGTCGCGGCGCGCCGACTTCGCCGCCGTCGCGCTGCTCGGCCAGATCGGCGGGCTCGCGTGCGCGGTCGCGGCCGCGCTCGCCGTGCCCGCCCCCGCCGTGTCCGCGGGGGACCTGGCGTGGGGCGCGCTCTCGGGCGCCGGGACGGGCCTCGCGATGGTCTTCCTGTACCGGGGGATCAGCAAGGGGAGCCTGAGCATCGTCGTCCCGGTGAGCGCGGTCGGCGGGGTGGCCCTGCCGGTGGCCGTCGGCGTCGCGTTCCTCGGCGACCGCCCCACGGCGGCGGCCTGGCTCGGGATCGCCATCGTGGTGCCCGCGCTGTGGCTGGTGTCCCGGTCCCGGTCGGACGAGGGGGGCCGGGTCCGCGCGGCCCTCGCGAACGGGCTCGCCGCGGGGGCCGGGATCGGCGTCCAGTACCTGGCCCTCGCCCAGGCGGGAGACGACTCCGGGATCTGGCCCGTCGCGGCGGGACGGGTCGCGGCCGTCCTCGCGATCGCGCCGATGATGTGCTCGGGCGGGCGGCGCCTCCCGGGCGGGACGGTGTGGCTCTGGTCGGCGGTGAACGGCGGCCTCGCGGCGGCGGCGCTCGTCTGCTACCTCCTCGCGACCCGGCAGCAGCTCGTCGTCATCGCGGTCGTGCTGTCCTCGCTGTATCCGGTGGTCCCGGTGCTGCTCGGCGTCACGGCGCTGCGCGAGCGCCTGTCGCGGACGCAGGCCGCGGGCCTGGCCGGCGCCGCCGCGGCCGTCGTCCTGCTGACCCTCGCGGCGGGGTGAGGACCACTCCTTGTCGGGTGCGACCAGGCGCGTCCGCCGAGTGTGACAAGGAACCGGGCGGCGTTGTCACCGATGTGAGTGTCTTGTGTGACGCACGCCACCTAGCCTGGCGGGCCGAGTGTCCGCTGACGGAGGTGACACTTTGACGGAGCTGTACGAGAGGTCCGCCCAGGCCGACGATCTGTCGGGGGAACCCTGGCGCGACGTACCGCGAGAAGAGGCGCAGTGGATGCGCCCGCACCTTCCCGCCCTGGTCGACTCCATGGTGGAGGGCGTGCTGCGGCACGTCCCCGAGTACGCGCGCCCCGACGACCCCGTCTACATCGAGGTGATGCGGCTCGCGACGGCGCAGGGCATGGGGCACTTCGTGCAGATGATCGCCGACCCCGACACCTCCTGGCAGGAGGTGCACCAGGTCTACTTCGACATCGGGTACGGGGAGGCGGTCGAGGGTCGCGGGCTGGAGCACCTGCAGAACGCGATGCGGGTCGCCTCCAGGACCGCGTGGCGGTACCTGTCGCGGGAGGCCGACCGGCTGAAGAAGCCCCGCGACCTGGCGATCGCGCTCACCGAGGCGAACTTCGCGTACCTGGACCTGCTGGCGTCCGCCGCCGCGCAGGGCTACGCCCGGGCGCGGGAGAAGACCGCGGGCGAGCGGGAGCAGCGCCGCGGCCGGCTGCTGAGCCTGCTGCTGTCCGACCCGGCGGCGCCGCGGGAGGTCGTCGCCGAGCAGGCCAACCTCGCCGGCTGGCCGCTGCCCGAGCGGCTGGCGGTGATCGTGCTGGAGCCGCGGCCAGGCAGCGGCGGGGAGGGGCCCGCCGGGCTGCCGCCGTCCCTGCTGAGCGGCATCGACCGCGGGCGGCCGTGCCTGGTGATGCCCGACCCGGACCGCCCCGGCGGCCCCGCCCGGCTGACCGCCACCCTCGGCGGCTGGGCGGGCGCGGTCGGGCCCTCCGTACCGCTCGACCGGGCCGGGATCTCGCTGCACTGGGCGCACCGGACGCTCGACTCGATGGCGGCAGGACGGCTCGGCCGGCAGGGCCCCGGCGCGCTCGTCCACGCCGACCGGTACGTGCCCGACCTGCTGCTGGAGGAAGGCTGGACGCTCGCCGAGGCGGCGGCGCGGCGGCGGCTGGCCCCGCTCACCGCGCTCGGCCCGCACCGCGGCGGCCGGCTGGCGGTGACGCTGCTGGAGTGCCTCAAGCACGGCTTCAACGCGACGGACGCGGCGGAGGCGCTGTGCGTGCACCCGCAGACCGTCCGGTACCGGCTGGCGCAGCTGCACGAGATCTTCGACTACGACATCGAGGACCCGGCGATCCGGCTGGAGCTGATGCTGCTGCTCCCCGTCTGGCTGCGCGACGGCGCCGACGGGGAGCACGCGTGAGGAGCCCGGTCCCGGCTCACGCGGACCGGGACGCCGCCTCCGCGACCGGCAGCCTCCCGTCGAGGTAGTCCTGCCGGCACGCCGACCGGGCGATCTTCCCGCTGCTGGTGCGCGGCAGTCCGCCCGGCTCGATCAGCACGAAGTCGTGCACGCGCAGGTCATGCTGCTGCTTCACGGCCGTCCGCACCGCTTGCGCCACCTCGTCCTGGTCGAGCAGCGCGATCGGCACCCGGCGGTTCCGCTCGGCCACCACGACCAGGCCCTCGGTGTCGCCGGTGTCGACCGCCACCGCGCAGGCGTACTCGCGGCGGACCGCCTTGTGCGCGCCGGAGACGGTGAACTCGATGTCCTGCGGGTAGTGGTTGCGCCCGTCCACGATGACCAGGTCCTTGATCCGGCCGGTGACGAACAGCTCCCCGCCGTGCAGGACGCCGAGGTCCCCGGTGCGCAGCCACGGGGAGCGCGGCAGGTCGCCGTGGCCCGCGAGCTTCGCCTCGAACGTCTCCCTGGTGGCCTCGGGACGTCCCCAGTAGCCGGCCGCGACGTTCGGGCCGTGCACCCAGATCTCGCCGACGGCGCCGTCCGCGAGCCGCACGCCGGTCTCGGGGTCGGCGATGGCGACGTGCTGGCCGTAGGACGTCCCGCAGGCGATCAGCTGGATCGCGCCGGGCGCGCCCGCGTCGCACGGTTCGGCGGTGCCCCGGCGCAGCCCCTCGTGGTCGAAGGCGACGCGGGTCGGCTCCCGGAAGCGGGACGACGCCGACACGTACACGGTCGCCTCGGCCAGCCCGTACGCGCACACCTGCGCCTCGGGCCGCAGCCCGCAGTCCTTGAACGCCTCGTAGAAGCCGGTGAGCGTGCTCTCCCGGATCGGCTCCGCGCCGTTCATGAAGACCTGCACGCCGCTCAGGTCGAGCTTCGCCTTCTCCTCCTCGGTGACCTGCGCGGTGAGGTACTCGTAGGCGAAGTTGGGGCCGCCGGTGAACGCGTGGCTCTGCGCGCTGAGCAGCTCCAGCCAGCGGACGGGGCGCATGACGAACGCCACCGGATCCATGATCACGCCCGGGTTGCCGTACACCAGCGGCAGCGCGACGGTGGTGACCAGGCCCATGTCGTGGAAGACGGGCAGCCAGTTCACGCCGGACGACACGCGCGGGATGCCCTCGAACGTCCGCCACAGCTGCTCGGCGTTCGTCGCGAAGTTCCCGTGCGTGATGATGACGCCCGCGGGGGTGCGGGTGGAGCCGGAGGTGTACTGGAGGTAGGCGACGTCGCCCGGGTCGATGGGCTCGGGCGTCCAGTCGAGCGCCGCGTCCACCTCGTCCGCGACGATGATCTCGGCGGGCTCCCGGACGGAGCCGCCCGCGAGGAACGAGCGGACGTGCGGCAGCGAGGCGCTCGTGGTGATCACGACGTCGGGTTCGGCGTCCTGGTAGACGGCGAGGAGCCGGTCGCCGTGGCCCGGCAGGTCCGGGGAGAACAGCGGGACGCCGATGACGCGGGCGTACATGGCGCCGAGGAACGCGGTGACGTAGTGCAGGTCCTGCGGGGCGAGCAGCGCGACGCGGCGTCCGGGCTCGGTGGCCCGGCGGATGGCGGCGGCGATGCTGCGGGCGCGCCGGTCCAGCTCTCCCCAGGTGACGTCGGTGGCGACGCCGTCCGGGTCCGTCACGTAGTCCATGAAGGTGTAGGCGCGGTCGCCGGGGAAGTCCTTGGCGAACCGGGCGAGCCGCTCGATCAGCGGCGTGCGGTCGAGCGGGGGAAGGTCGGTCATGCTCGCTCTCCGGTGCTGGGGGCGGTCACGCGGCGGGCGGCGAGGCGCTCGTGGTCGGGCCAGCGGACGTCCCAGACCCAGCCGAGCCTCTCGAAGACCCAGATGACGCGGGCGCTGATGTCGATCTGCCCCTTGAGGACGCCGTGCCGCGCGCAGGTCGGGTCGGCGTGGTGCAGGTTGTGCCAGGACTCGCCGAACGACGGGATCGCCAGCCACCACACGTTGCGGGCCCGGTCGCGCGTCTTGAAGTCCTCCTTGCCGAACACGTGGCAGATCGAGTTGATCGAGAACGTGATGTGGTCGCCGACGAAGACGCGCATCACCCCGCCCCAGAACAGCGCGGTGACGGCGCCGTGCCACGACCAGGTGAGCAGCGCGCCCAGCCCCATCGGGACGAGGAACGTCGACAGCACGATCACGGCGTAGACGGGGTCGAGGGACAGGAACCGGATGTCCCTGTCCTTCAGCAGGTCGGGCGCGTACTTGCTGCGGGACGTGCGCTCCTTGCTGAAGAGCCAGCCCATGTGCGCGTGGTAGAGCCCCTTGGTGAGCCCCCACACGCCGGGCCCGTACGCCCAGGGCGAGTGGGGGTCGCCCTCCTGGTCGGCGTACTTGTGGTGGCGGCGGTGGTCGGCGACCCAGCGGACCACCGAGCCGTGCATGGCCTGCCCGCCGAGGATCGCGAGGGCGATCCGCAGCCACCGCTTGGCCTTGAATCCGCCGTGGGTGAAGTGCCGGTGGTAGCCGACCGTGATCCCGATCGCGTTCAGCGGATACAGGAACGCGAAGATGGCCACGTCGGTCCAGCCGATCCCCCAGCCCCACAGGAAGGGGACGGCGCCCAGCAGCCCGATGACGGGCCCCACCACGAACACCACGACCGCGACGCGCTCGGGGAACGGGACGGTGCCGGACAGGTCCGGCTGCGGGGTGCGGCTGCCGACGTCGGCGACGCCCGCTGTCATGTTCACGACTCCCTTGGTCTCGTGTAGCTGCGTTTGGTGTGCGTCTCGGCTTCGCGGTCAGCAGTTGCCCTGGGCGGGCTTGCCCTCGAAGCGGTCACCGAGGAAGTTCGTCACGTCCCCGGCGGCTCCCCAGTCGGTGGACAGGTGCTCGGCCGGGTAGGTGTTCTTCCACGTCGTGGTGATGCCGGCCTTGCAGTAGGCCTGGCGGGTGGCGTCCTCGGTCTCGTGCGGGATGATCTCCTCCAGCCAGCCGCGGTACTGGAACACCGGGAAGCCGATCCTGTACGTGGCGCCGGAGGACGGGGTGCCGATGCCGACTCCGAGCTTCTGCCGGTCGACGATGTCGCCCCAGGTGACGCCGCCGGGGCCCCTCAGCGCGTAGATCTGCTCCAGCGACAGGCCGTCCGTGGAGAAGCTCTCGGCCCGCGCGCCGAGGAAGACCGCGAGCGTCCCGTACAGGCAGTTGGACCTGACGTCCTTGATCGCCTGCACGCCCCGGTCGTTCATCAGCTCGTCGAAGGGCATCTCCGGGTGGGCGGCGTGCAGGCCGACGAGCGCGTCGGCGAGGAAGCCCGCGAACAGGCTGCCGTTGAGCTGCTCGGCCGTCAGCTTCAGGTCGCCGGGCACGCCGCCCGCCGCCGCGCCGACGACCTTCAGCTCCGGCGCGTAGGACGAGGCGAGCTGCGCGCCCCACAGCGCGGCCGCACCGCCCTCGGAGTAGCCGGAGATGCCGACCGCGCCGTCCGCCGTGAGGGGTCCGCCGGGGATGCGGCGCGACGTCCGGACGGCGTCGAGCAGCGCATGCCCGGCGTTAGCGCCGACCATGTAGGTGTGGACCTGCCCGGCGAGGTACCCGGCGCCGTCGGTGGCGGCGACCGCGAAGCCCGCCTTGAGGAACAGCGTCAGGTTCGCGCCCTCGTACATGTCGACGTACTCGCCGGCGAGCTGCTTGGAGAAGGCGCACTGCGGGCCGGAGCCGAGCGTGCCGGGGTTGAACGCGACGGTCGGGCGGGACCCGCCCTTCGTCCAGGCCGCGTCGGGGACGGCGACCGTCCCGGTCACCACGTTCCCGGCGCCCTTGGCGTCGGTCGAGACATACCGGACCTTCCACGCCTTCATCGGGACGTCGCCGGGGATGTTCGTCAGCTTCGCCGGGCGGCAGGCGAGCAGATCCCCCGGGCTCCCCGTGACCGTCGCGGGCGGCGCCGCGTAGATCTCCGCGTCGGTCGCGTCGCAGCCGGAGGGCACGGCGGCGGCCGGGGGCGCGGCGACGGGCACGGCGAGGGCCGCGCCGAGCGCCGCGGTGGTGAGCAGGCTGCGGAAGCGCATTCTCGCTCCAGGAGTGGACTGGAAACCGAATGCTGACGACTGTCTCCCACCCGGCGCGACGCGCGGAATGAAGTCCTGTCACATGCCGGGGCGCCGTTATTAGCACTCAACTCAAGATCTGAGGAGGTCGGCCACCTTCCCGATCCCGTCCCGGATCGCGGTCTCGGTGAGGTCGCCGAAGCCGAGGACGAGACGCGGTGGCTCGGCCGCGCCGGACGCCCGGTAGGTGCTCATCCCGTACAGGCCGACCGACCGCCTGCGCGCCTCGGCGACGACGCGCCGCTCGTCCGTCCCGCCGGGGAGGTGCGCGACGGCGTGGAAACCCGCGGCCAGCCCGGTCAGCCGGACGGCGGGCGCGTGCTCGGCGAGGGCCGCGACGAGCGCCGCGCGGCGCTCGGCGTAGAGGGGGCGCATCCGGCGCAGGTGCCGCCCGTAGCGGCCGGACTCGATGAGCGCGGCGAGCGCGAGCTGGTCGAGCACGGGCGAGCCGCGGTCGGCGAGCCGCTTCTCCTCCGCCACCGCCCGGGTCAGCGCGGGCGGGCACAGGATCCAGCCCAGCCGGACGCCCGGGGCCAGCGACTTGCTGACCGTCCCGAGGCCGAGGACGCGGCCGGGCACGAGCCCCTGCACCGACCCCACGGGCTCCCGGTCGTAGCGGAACTCGGCGTCGTAGTCGTCCTCGACGACGACCCCGTTCCGCTCGCACGCCCAGTCGGCGAGGGCGCGGCGCCGCTCGGGGGCCAGCACGACGCCGGTCGGCCACTGGTGCGCCGGGGTGACGACGACCGCGCGGGCGCCGCTCGCGTCGAGCGCGTCCACGTCCAGCCCGAGGTCGTCCACCGGGACGGGCACCGCCTCGATCCCGGCGCGCTCCGCGGCGGCCATGGTCGCGCCGTCACCGTAGCCGGGGTCCTCGAACGCCACGCGGCGGACGCCCCGGCGGGCCAGGACGTGCAGGACGATGCCGAGCCCCTGGGCGAAGCCGCCGCAGACGACGATGTCGTCGGCCTCGGCGACCGCCGCTCGCACCCGCCGCAGATGACCGGCGAGGACGCCCCGCAGGACCTCGCTGCCGCGCGGGTCGCCGTAGCCGAGCGCCTCGTTCCGCACCGTCCGGGCGACCTCCCGCTGCGCCCACGACCAGTCGCCGCGCGGGAAGGACGCCAGGTCGGGCACGCCCGCGGCGAAGTCGACGCGGAGCCGGGACGTGTCCGGCGGCGCGGCGGGCGCCGGTTCGTCGTCGACCGCGCGGACGGATGCCACGCGGGTGGCCGACCCCGTCCGCGCGCACAGGTATCCCTCGGCGTTGAGCTGGCCGTAGCACTCCTGGACGAGGCCGCGGGAGACGCCGAGCTGGCGGGCCAGCTCGCGGGACGAGGGCAGCCGCTCCCCCGCCTTCAGCCGTCCGGTGCAGATCGCGTCGCGCAGCGCGGTCTCCAGCTGGGAGCGCAGCGTCCCGGTCGCGTCCCGGTCCAGGGCCAGCAGCAGCTCCGGTGTCGAACCGGCCCACTCGATTGCCATGAGATTGGACCATATAGCAGGCCGGATGCTCGCTTACGGTCATGCCCATGAGCGAGACACAGGGGACGCTGCCGCGTCCGAGCACCGCCCGGGCCGTGCGGCCGCCGCTGGTCGGGCGGCATCTGGCGCTGGTGTTCGCGGCCGCCTTCGCCACGCTGACGGGGTTCTTCCTGCTGTTCTCGGTCGTGCCGATGTACGCGGTGGACGGCGGCGCGGGCGGGGTCGGCGCCGGCCTCACCACGGGAGCGCTGATGCTGACGACGGTGCTCGCCGAACTCTCGCTGCCCCGGCTGCTCGACCGGTTCGGGCACCGGCGGGTGCTCGCGGCGGGGATCCTGCTGCTCGGGGCGCCCTCGCTGGCGCTGCCGTTCTCCTCGGCCATGGCGACGATCACCGTGGTGAGCCTGGTGCGCGGCCTCGGCTTCGCGGTGGCCGTGGTGGTGACGGGCGCGCTGGTCGCGGCGCTCGTCCCGGCGGAGCGGCGCGGCGAGGGGATCGGGGTGTTCGGGATCGTGGCCGGGGTGCCGTCGCTGCTCGCGCTGCCGCTCGGGGTGTGGCTGGCAGGCGAGGTCGGCTACACGCCGGTGTTCGTCGCGGGGGCGGTGGCCTCGCTCGCCGCGCTGGCGGTGCTGCCCGGCCTGCCGCGCAGGATCTCCGGCCCGGCCTCGTCGTCGCCGGCCCCTGAGCGGCCCTTCGGCATCGCCGCGGGCCTGCGGTCGGCGGCGCTGCTGCGCCCGGCCGTCGCGTTCGCCTCCACCGCAATGGCGGCGGGCATCCTGATCACGTTCCTGCCCGACGCCGTTCCCGCCGGGGTCGCGGCGGCGGCGCTGTTCGTCCAGCCGGCGGCCGCCACGCTCTCGCGCTGGTGGGCGGGACGGATCGGGGACCGGCACGGCGCCGCGCGGCTCCTCCTGCCCGCCGTGGCCGTCTCCGCGTCCGGCATCGCGCTGCTGTCCCTCGCGCCGAACACGGTCGCCGTCCTCGCCGCCATGGTGGTGTTCGGCGCGGGCTTCGGCGTCACGCAGAACGCGAGCATGACCGTGATGTTCGAGCGGGCGCCCGCGTCCGGCTACGGCACGGTCAGCGCGCTGTGGAACATCGGCTACGACGGCGGCATGGGCGTCGGCGGCGCCGCGTTCGGCCTCGCCGCCGCCGCGACCGGCTACCCGATCGCCTTCGCGCTCACCTCCGCCGTGATGCTCCTGGCCCTCCCCCTGGCGTTCTCCCGCCGTTCCGATTCCCGCCGTTCCGATTCCCGCCGCTCCTAGCCGAGGCGCGCGGCGATCCGGTCGACGTCGCCGCGCTCCGCCTCGGGCAGCGGCGCACCGGCGGCCGCCCGGGCCCGCGACGCGGCGGCCAGCGCCCGCGCGGCCTCCGCGCGGCGGCCGGCGAGGGAGAGCGCACCGGCCAGGCCCTCCTGCGCGAGCGCGACCGCGCGCGGGTGGCCGGTGGCGCGGGCCGCCGCCAGGCCCTCGGTGTGCAGGTCGAGCGCCCGGTCGGCGTCGCCCCGCAGTTCGGCGATGAACCCCAGCTCGGCCAGGAGGAACGCGAGGCCCGGGGCGCCGTCGATGTCGCGGCACCAGCCGAGCCAGCGGCGCAGGATCGCCTCGGCCTCGGCCAGGCGCCCGCGCCTGCGCGCCGCGAGGGCGAGGCCGATCTCGGCGAAGTGCTCCATCCGGCGGTGCGACTGGCGGACGGCCAGCCGCCTGCCGCGCTCGTGCAGGTCGTCGGCGCCGTCGAGGTCGCCTTCGAGCAGCGCGACGCGGCCGAGGCGGGCCAGCCGTCCGGACGCCTCCGCCCAGAGCCCGAGCTCCTCGGCGTCGCGCAGCCCGCTCTCGTGGAGGTCCCGCGCGCGGGCGTAGTCGCCGGTCACCTCCGCGACCAGGCCGAGCGTCTCGGTGGCCTGGAGCCGTCCCCACCGGTCGCCCGCCGTGCCGAACAGCCGCAGGGCCCGCTCGCCGTCGCACCGGGCCCGGGGGAGGTCACCGGCCGACAGCGCCTGCCCGGCCCGGACGGCGAGCGCCGCCGCCTCGCCCCAGGCGTCGGCGCGGGCGCGGAACCCGTCGAGCGCGCGGGCCGTGAGCGCGTCGATCGGCGCCAGGTCCCCGAACCCTCCCCGGACGAATCCGAGGAACCAGTGCGCCCACGGGTCGCCGTCGGCGGCCAGGGCCTCACGCACGCGCTCGTCGCGGTCCGCGCCGTCGCCGTCCAGCAGGGCGAACCCGGTGTGCCAGGTCCGCGCCCGGGCCGCGGACGCCGGGTCCGCCGCGCCCGGCACGGCGAGCGCCCGCTCGAACGCCCGGCGCGCCTCGCCGGCGCGGCCCCACAGGAACCAGGCCCAGCCCATGGCGTTGACCAGCCGCAGCGCGAGACCGGCGTCCCCGGCCCGGACGGCGCCGTCGAGGGCGGCCCGCAGGTTGCCGGTCTCCGCGCGCAACCGCCGCAGGGCGTCGCGCTGCCCCGGACCGCGCAGGTCGGCGCGTTCGGCCAGGCGGATGTAGTACTCGGCATGGCGGCGGCGCACCCGCTCGTCCTCGCCCGCCTCCCGGAGCCGCTCGGCGCCGTACGCGGCCACCGTTTCGAGCAGCCGGTACCGCGGTCCCTCTCCGGCCACGACGAGCGACCTGTCGACGAGGCCCGCGAGCGTCTCGACGTCGGCGCCGCAGACCGCCTCGGCCGCGTCGAGGGTGCAGCCGCCCGCGTGGACCGCCAGCCGCCGCAGCACCGCCCGCCCGCGCTCGTCCAGGGGCTCCCAGCTCCAGTCGATCAGGGCGCGGAGCGTCCGCTGCCGGGGCGGGGCGTCCCGGGCACCGGACGACAGCAGCCGGAAGCGGTCGTCCAGCCGTTCGGCCAGGCCGGCGAGGCCGAGCGCCCGTACCCGCGTCGCCGCCAGTTCCAGGGCCAGCGGGACGCCGTCGAGCCGGTCGACGATCGCCGCGATCGACTCGGTGCTCCGGGGTCCGGGCGCGATGCCCGCCCGCTCGGCGAGCAGCGCCGCGGCGGCCCCGGCGTCCAGCGGCGGGACGGTCCACAGCCGCTCCCCCGAGATCGCGAGCGGCTCCCGGCTCGTGGCGAGGACCCGCAGGTCCGCGACGTCCCGCAGCAGCGCCGCCGCCAGCCGAGCCACCGGTTCGGCCACGTGCTCGCAGTTGTCGAGGACCAGCAGCGCCCGCCTGCCGCCCAGCGCCTCGCCCAGCCGCGCGGCCGGTCCGCCGCCGGAGCCCGCGTCGTCGCGCAGCCCGAGCACCCCGGCGGTGAACGACGCCGCGTCGTCGGCGGACGCGCCCGCCTCCAGCCCCTCGTCGAGCCGCACGAGCCACACCTCGCCCGGGTCGCGCAGTCCGCGCGCGACCGCCACCGCGAGCCGGGTCTTGCCCACCCCGCCCATCCCGTGCAGCGTCACGAGCCGCGACTCCTCCAGCAGCGCGGTCAGCTCCCGGACGGCCGCGTCGCGGCCGATGAGGGGCGCCACGTCGGCCGGCAGGTTGCCCCGTGATCCAGCGACCGCCGGGTCGCGGCGGAGCATGGACGCGTGCAGGGCCGCCAGCGCGGGCGAAGGGTCCAGGCCCAGGTCGTCGCGCAGGCGGACGCGCAGGTCGTCGTAGGCGGCGAGGGCCTCGACGGGACGGCCCGCGCGGTAGAGGGCCCGCATGTGGGCCGCGCGCAGCCGTTCCCGGAACGGGTGCCGGACCACCGGTCCGCGCAGCTCGGCCGCCAGCGCCGCGTCCTCGCCCAGCTCCAGGCGGGCCTCGGCCTGCCCCTCCAGGGCCGCGAGGCGCAGTTCGTCCAGGCGGGCGATCTCGGGGGCGGCGAACGGCGCGTCGGCGAAGTCGGCGAACGCTGAACCGCGCCAGAGCGCCAGCGCCTCGGCGAACCGCGCGGCGCGAGGGGCCGGGCCGGGTTCGTCCGCAGCCCGCGCGGCGAGGTCCGCGAATTCGAGCGCGTCGGTCCGTGCGGCCAGCCGGTAGCCGGGCGGGCGGGTCTCGACCAGTGCCCGGGCGCCCGGTTCGGCGTCCTCCAGCGTCCGGCGCAGCTGGGAGACGCGGGCCCGCAGCGTCGCCGCCGGATCGGCGGGCAGCGCGTCGCCCCACAGGTCCTCGATGAGCCGGTCGGCGGGGACGGCGCTTCCGGCGTGCGCGAGGAGATCGGCCAGCAGCGTCCGCACCTTCCGGTCCGGGACCGGGACCGGACGGCCGTCCTCGGTCCGCACCTCCAGCGGACCGAGGACCCCGAAGCGCATGCACCCACCGTAATGCGGCCCGAACCTTTCCCGAACCTGCCTGCCGCAGGCTGGAGCCCTGCGAACGAGAGGATCGACATGATGACGACTTCCGTGACCGTGCTCGGGCTGGGGCTGATGGGAAGCGCGCTCGCCGAGGCGTTGCTGGAGGACGGGCGGACCGTGACCGTCTGGAACCGCTCGCGCGCCAAGGCCGAGCCGCTCGTGGCCAAGGGCGCGGTGGAGGCGGAGAGCGCCGCGGCGGCCATCTCGGCGAGCCCGCTGGTGATCGTGTGCCTGTCCGTGTACGCCAACGCCGAGGAGATCCTCGACGGCGGCGCGGCGGCCGGGCGCACGATCGTCCAGCTCACCAACGGAACGCCCCGGCAGGCGCGCGCCCTGGCCGGCCGGGCCGCCGGGCTCGGCGCCCGGTACGTGGACGGCGGGATCATGGCCGTCCCGCCGATGATCGGGCGGCCGGAGGCGCTGATCCTCTACAGCGGCGACGAGGAGGCGTTCGAGGAGCACCGCGAGACGCTCGCCGTGCTGGGCCGGCCGGAGTTCCTCGGCGCCGACCCGGGGCTCGCGCCGCTGTTCGACCTGGCCCTGCTGGACGCCATGTACGGCTTGATCGCCGGCTTCCAGCACGCCTTCGCGCTCGTGCGGTCGGAGAAGGCCGCGGCCACGGACTTCGAGCCGATGGCCACGGCGTGGCTGACCGCGATGATGGGCATGCTCCCCGAACAGGCCCGCGCCGTCGAGGCGGGCGACTTCGCCACCAGCGTCTCCAGCGTCGCGACCAGTCAGGTCGCGTTCCCCGGCCTGATCGAGACGAGCCGCGACCAGGGCGTGGACCCCGGGTACCTGCTCCCCCTGCGGGACCTGCTCGACCGCGCGGTCGAGCAGGGCCACGGCGAGGACGGCCTCGCCCGCCTGATCACCCTGCTGGAGCATCCCGCGCGGTAGCCGGGTCCGTTGCGAATTGGTGGAGTCTTCATTAACGGTTCGCTGGTCGTGCAGGGGGCGCGCCTACTCTCCCGCCATGCGCCGAACAGCAGCAGCACTCGCGACCGTCCTGACCGCCGGCCTCGCCGCCGGCGTCCAGACGGCCGCCGCGGCGGAGCCGTCCACCTGCGGCACCCCCGCCGACCACCAGATCGCCGAGGTCCAGGGCAGCGGCGGCGCGACCCCCCTCGCCGGGCAGACCGTCCGGGTCGAGGGGGTCGTGACCGCGGACTTCCAGCGCGCCGACCAGCTCAAGGGCTTCTTCGTCCAGGACCCGACGCCCGACGCGGACCCGCGGACCTCCGACGGGCTGTTCGTCTACTCGACCATCGAGGTCGCGGTCGGCGACCGGGTCCTGGTCACCGGCAAGGCCGTCGAGTACAACGGGCTCACCGAACTGTCGCCCGTCTCGGCCGTGGACGTGTGCGGCCAGGGGAAGGTCGCGTCCACGGCCGTCCGGCTGCCGCTCAAGGGCGCCGCGGGCAGGGAGCAGTACGAGGGCGTGCTGCTGGGGTTCGGCCAGCGGCTCACCGCCACCGAGACCTACCAGCTCGGACGGTACGGGCAGGTCACCGTCTCCGCCGGCGGCCGCCTCTTCCAGCCGACCGACGGGCACGGCTCCACCCAGGCGGGCAACGACGCGCGGCGGCTCCTCGTCGACGACGGGTCGAACGTGCAGAACCCGGCGACGATCCCGTACACCGATCCCCGCGTCCTGCGGATCGGGGACGCCACGACCGGGCTGACCGGCGTGCTCACCTACCAGTTCGGCGACTACGCGTTGCAGCCGACCAGGGCCGCGCGGTTCGACGACGAGAACCCGAGGCGGAGGCGGCCGCAGAAGGTGGGCGGTGACGTGCGCGTCGCCGGCTTCAACACGCTGAACTGGTTCACGACCCTGGACGAGCGCGGAGCGGACACGCCCGAGGAGCAGGAGCGGCAGCTCGCCAAGCTGACCGCCGCGCTGCGGGGCCTGGACGCCGACGTCGTCGGGCTGATGGAGGTCGAGAACAACGGCGACACCGCCGTCGGGGCGATCGTCGACCGGCTCAACCAGGCGGCGGGCGCCGGGACGTACGCGTGGGTGAGGCACCCGTACCCGGGGACGGACGAGATCCACGTGGCGCTCGTCTACCGGCCGTCGAAGGTCGCGCCGGTCGGTGACGCGCGCTCGTCGCGGGACCCGGTGTTCGACCGCCCGCCGCTGGTGCAGACGTTCCGCCCCCGTGCGGGCGGGACGGCGTTCACCATGATCGTCAACCATCTCAAGTCGAAGGGCTGCGACGGCGCCACCGGACCCGACCAGGACCAGGGCGACGGCCAGGGCTGCTACAACGCCCGCCGCGTGTCCCAGGCCGAGGCGGTCGGCGCGCTCGCGGCGGGCGTGCCGAACCCGCTCGTGATCGGCGACCTCAACGCCTACACAGCCGAGGACCCGGTGAAGGCGCTCACCGGCGCCGGGCTCGTCGGGCAGACGCAGCGGTTCGTCCGCCCGGACCAGCGGTACAGCTACGTGTTCGACGGGCAGTCGGGCGAGCTGGACCACGCGCTCGCGGGCAGAGCGCTGTCGCGGCGCGTGACCGGCGCGACGATCTGGCACGTCAACGGCGACGAGCCGGTGTTCCTCGACTACAACACCGAGTTCAACCCGCCCGCGTTCTACCGGCCGGACGCGTTCCGCTCCTCCGACCACGACCCCGTCCTGCTCGGCCTCGACCTGCGCTGAGCCGCTCCCTCGGGCCGGCCGCCGGAAAAGGGGCGGCCGGCCCTCTCGCGCGGCACGGTGACCGAGCGTATGATCCAGGTCACATTCCTAGAGATCGGTGCGCACATGACCGAAGCCGTGTCCGGCGCCGTCCCCGCCTCGCCCGCCGTTCCCCGTCTCGCATTCGGTATCGGCCCCGACGGGACCTACACCCGGTTCGGGCAGATCGTCGCCTTCGCCCTCGGCCTCCTCACGACGTTCGTGTTCCTGCCGCTGGTCGTGGTCGGCGCCCTCTTGTACACGCGGGCCGAAACCCGGTTCGGGGAGGACCCCGCGAGGTCCCGCACGCTGGTGAACTGGTCGTGGCTCAGCATCACGGCCCCCGTCCTGATCGCGGCCGTCGCGATCGTCGTCGTCGCCGCGCTGAAGGGCTAGCGGGAAGAGGACCGGCCCGGGACGGGTTGGCCACGGTATGACCGTGCGCCTCTCCGTCCTCGATCTCGCCCCCGTCGTCACCGGCTCCACGTCCGGCCAGGCCCTGCGCAACACGCTCGACCTGGCCCGGCACGTCGAGCGGCTCGGCTTCCACCGGTACTGGCTGGCCGAGCACCACGCGATGCCCGGCATCGCCAGCTCGGCGACCGCCGTGCTGATCGGACAGGTCGCGGCGGCGACCTCCCGGATGCGGGTGGGGTCGGGCGGGGTCATGCTGCCCAACCACGCGCCGATGGTCGTCGCCGAGCAGTTCGGGACGCTGGAGGCGCTGTACCCCGGGCGCATCGACCTCGGCCTCGGCCGCGCGCCCGGCACCGACCAGGCGACCGCGCGGGCGCTGCGCCGGTCCCCCGAGGCGCTGTCGGTCGACGACTTCCCCGAGCAGGTCGTCGAGCTGCGCAGCTACTTCGCCGCGGACGGCAAGGTCACCCCGGCCGCCGGGAACGAGCCGCCGGTGTGGCTGCTCGGATCCAGCGGGTACAGCGCGCGGCTCGCCGGCCTCCTCGGCCTGCCGTTCGCGTTCGCGCACCACTTCAGCGCCGAGAACACCGTGCCCGCGCTGACCCTGTACCGGCAGTCGTTCCGTCCCGGCGCGCTGGACGAGCCGTACTCGATGATCGGGGTGTCGGTGACGGCGTCCGACACCGACGAGCGGGCCCGCGAGCTGGCCGCGCCGCAGGCGCTGTCGTTCCTGCGGCTGCGGCAGGGGCGTCCGGGGCTGCTGCCGACGCCGGAGGAGGCCGCGTCGTACCCGTACACGCCGATGGAACGGCAGATGATCGACGCGCGGCTGGCCGACCAGGTCGTGGGCGGCCCGGACGCCGTCCGCAAGCAGCTGGACGAGCTGGTCGGCCGGACCGGGGTCGACGAGGTCATGGTGACCACGCAGGTCTTCGACCACGCCGACCGGCTGCGCTCCTACGACATCCTCGCCGACCTGTACCGGGAGAGCCTCGGCACGGCGTGACGCGGAACCGCGCGCCGGCGGTGAGGACCTCGCCCGACGCGCCGGGACCGCCGGCCTCCGAGCGAGACCGGCGAGCAGCGTCGCCGCGGATCAGCCCGCGAAGGCCGCCTCCAGGACGTCCAGGCCCTCGGTCAGCAGCTCCTCGGAGATGACGAGCGGCGGCAGGAAGCGCATCACGTTCCCGTAGGTCCCGGTCGTCAGCACGAGCAGGCCGTTCTCGTGGCAGCGGCGGGCCAGCCGCGCGGTCAGCTCGGGGTCGGGCTCCTTCGTCCCCTCCCGCACCAGCTCGATGGCGATCATCGCGCCGCGCCCGCGGACGTCCCCGATCGCCGGGTGCCGCGCGGCGAGGGCGCGCAGCCGGGGGAGCATGATCTCCCCGATCCGGCGGGCGCGCTCGGTGAGCTTGCCGTCCTCGATCTCCTGCAGGACGGCGAGCGCCGCCTCGCAGGCGAGCGGGTTGCCGCCGTAGGTGCCGCCGAGCCCGCCGCCGTGCACCTTGTCCATGATGTCGGCGCGCCCGGTCACGGCCGCCAGGGGCAGCCCGCCCGCGATGCCCTTCGCGGTCGCGACCAGGTCGGGGACGATCCCCTCGTGCTCGCAGGCGAACAGGTCGCCGGTCCGCGCGAAGCCCGTCTGCACCTCGTCGGCGATGAACAGGATGCCGTTCGCCCGGCAGAACTCGGCGAGCGCCGGCAGGAAACCGGGCGCGGGCTCGATGAACCCGCCCTCGCCCTGGATCGGCTCGATCAGCAGCGCCGCGACGTTCGTCGGGCCGATCTGCTTGGTGATCTGGTCGATCGCCTGCGCCGCCGCCTCCGGCCCGCAGTGATCCGGGCCGGTCGGCCACCGGTAGGGGTAGGCCAGCGGCATCCGGTAGACCTCGGGCGCGTACGGGCCGAACCCCTGCTTGTAGGGCATGTTCTTCGCGGTCAGCGTCATCGTCAGCAGCGTCCGGCCGTGGTAGCCGTGGTCGAACACCACGACCGCCTGCCGCCCCGTCGCGTACCGGGCGATCTTGACGGCGTTCTCCACCGCCTCGGCGCCGCTGTTGACCAGCAGGGAGCGCTTCTCGTGGTCGCCGGGCGTGATCCGGTTGAGGTTCTCGCACACCGCGACGTACGACTCGTACGGCGCGACCATGAAGCAGGTGTGGGTGAACCGGTCGGCCTGCGCCTTCACCCGCGCCGCGACCCGCGGGTTGGCGTTGCCGACGCTCGTGACCGCGATGCCGGAGCCGAAGTCGATCAGCGAGTTGCCGTCGGCGTCGACGACCACACCGCCGTCCGCGTCCGTCACGTACACCGGCAGGACGCTGCCGACACCGGGCGGCACCGCCGCGAGGCGCCGCTCGTGCAGGGCGCGGGAGCGCGGGCCGGGGATCTCGGTCACGACGCGGCGTTCCTGCGGCAGGCGGGAGCCGCTCGCGCCGAGGGTGGGGTCCTGGCTGGTCATGGCCTGAACATAAGCCTGGCGCCGCCTACGATGAACCGTACGGGACGGCGAAATCCGTCCAGCGAGGTAGACACTTTGCACAGGGATTGACATGCCGCCCACGTTGGCCGCCGTGGCCGCCCTTCCCCAGCTCGGACTACGGTCGCTCACCGGACCGCTCCCCGCGACCCCGGTCGTGTGGGTCGCGGTCAGCGAGCTGGAGGACCCGACCCCGTTCCTGGAGGGCGGCGAGCTGGTGCTGACCACCGGCATGCGGCTCACCGCCGCGAACGCCGGGGCCTATGTGTCCCGGCTGGTCGCGCGGGGCGTCGCCGGGCTCGGGTTCGCGGTCGGCGTCATCCACGAGACCGTCCCCGCCGAGCTGTTCGCCGCCGCCCGCGACCAGGGGCTCGTGCTGCTGGAGGTACCGCGCCCGACCCCGTTCATCGCGATCGGCAAGGCGGTCTCCCGGGTGCTCGCCGCCGAGTGGTACGAGGACGTGACCCGCGCGTTCCAGGCCCAGCGCGAGCTGACGCGGGCCGCTCTCACCGGCCCCGGCGCGCTGGTCGCCCGGCTCGCCCGGCTGCTCGGCGGGTGGGCGCTGCTGCTGGACGCGTCCGGTGACGTCCGGCACGCCGAACCCGCCCGTGCCCGCGACCGCGCCGGAGACCTCGCGCCCGAGCTGGCCCGGCTGCGGCACCGCCCGGACAAGGGCGGCCCCGCCGCGAGCGTCGCGCTGGCCGTCCCCGACGACCACGTCGTCGTGCAGCGCATCGGGCTGGGCGGGCGGCCGCGCGGATTCCTCGCGGTGGGCGCGGACGCGCCGCTCCCTCCCACGGCGCACACGATCGTGGGGGCCGCCGTGGCCCTGCTGACGCTCCAGTCGGAGACGCCGCGCACCGGGCGCGAGCTCCGGGCGTCGCTGGCGGCGCTGCTGCTCGGCCGCCCGGACGACGGCCCGGCGATCCCGCGCGGGCCCGTGCGGGTGATGGTCTGCGCCGGCGGGGCCGCCGTCCTGGACACGCTGGAGTCCGACGCGGCCGGGGCGCGGTGCCCGGCGGTGCCGCTCGGCGGGCGCATCGCCGTGATCGTGCCGGACGGGGCACTCGGGACGGTCGAACGGCTCCTCGCGGGCAGCGGCCCCATCGGCGTCAGCGACCCGGCCTCCGGGGACCTGCGGCCCGCGCTGCGGCAGGCGGAGGAGGCCCTCGCGGCGGCCGGGCGGTCGGGCCGGGACGTCCTGCACTACTCCCGGCTCCCCGGGCAGGGCGTGCTCGGGCTGATGGACCCCGGCCTCGCGCACGCCTTCGCCGACGCGCTCCTCGCCCCGCTCCGCGCGGAGGGGCTGGTCGAGACCGTCCGGGCCTACGTCGCGGCCAACGGGCAGGGGGAGGCGGCGGCGCGGGCGCTCGGCGTGCACCGGCACACGCTGCGGTCGCGGATGCGCAAGGCGGCCGAGCTCCTCGGGCGCGACCCGGACGATCCGGCCGTCCGCGCCGAACTGTGGATCGCGCTCGCCATCGCGTCCAACGTCGAGGAACGGATTGGACATCGTGGCGACTCCCAATCGAGCGCACCGCGGATACCGTGAAAAGCATGAACGTGACCCCATTCTGGCTGGCCGGCCGGCCCGAGACCGGTGACGGCGAGCTGACCGTTACGCATCCCTACGACGGCCGCGTGGTCGGGACGGCGGCGGTGCCGACGCCCGCGCAGGTGGAGGAGGCGGTCGCCGCGGCCGACGCCGTCCGCCGGGAGGCCGCGGCGCTGCCGCTGCACGTGCGGGCCGAGGCCCTCGCGCACGTGTCCGCGCGGCTCGCCGAGCGCGCCGAGGAGGTCGCCCGGCTGATCACCGGTGAGAACGGCAAGCCGCTGCTGTGGGCGCGCGGCGAGGTGACCCGCGCGATCTCCACGTTCCGGTTCGCCGCCGAGGAGGCCCGCCGCATCGCCGCCACGACGCAGCGGCTCGACACCGACCCGGCCGCCGAGGGCCGGATGGCCTACATCACCCGCGTGCCGAAGGGACCGGTGCTCGGCATCTCGCCGTTCAACTTCCCGCTGAACCTCTCCGCCCACAAGATCGCGCCGGCGATCGCCGCGGGCGCGCCGATCGTCCTCAAGCCAGCCCCCGCCACGCCGCTGTCGGCGCTGCTGCTCGGCGAGCTGCTGGCCGAGACCGACCTGCCCGCCGGGATGTTCTCGGTCCTGCCGGTGCCAAACGACCGGGCCTCCGCCCTGGTCGACGACCCGCGGCTGCCGATCGTGTCGTTCACCGGCTCCGTGCCGGTCGGCTGGGCGATCAACGACCGGGCGCCGCGCAAGCACGTCACCCTCGAACTCGGCGGCAACGGCGCGGCCGTGGTCCTGCCTGACGCCGACCTCGACTGGGCCGCCAAGCGGATCGGGCTGTTCGCCAACTACCAGGCCGGGCAGAGCTGCATCGCCGTCCAGCGCGTCTACGTGGACCGGACCGTCCTCGACGCGTTCCTGCCGAAGCTGGTCGACACGGTCTCCACCCTCGTCACCGGTGACCCGTGGGACGACAAGACCCAGGTCGGCCCGCTGGTCAACGAGGAGGCAGCCGAGCGCGTCGAGGCCTGGGTGGACGAGGCCGTCGCCGCGGGCGCGCGCATCCTCACCGGCGGCACCCGCGAGGGCGCCGCGTACGCGCCGACCGTCCTCGCCGACGTCCCGCCCGACTCCAAGATCGCCCGCGAGGAGGTCTTCGGGCCGGTCGTGTTCGTCCAGCCGGTGGACGGGGCCGACGAGGCGTTCGCCCTCGTCAACGACTCCAAGTTCGGCCTCCAGGCGGGCGTGTTCACCCGGAGCCTGGACGTGGCGTTCCGCGCCCACCGCGAGCTGGACGTGGGCGGCGTCGTGATCGGCGACGTCCCGTCCTACCGCGCCGACCAGATGCCCTACGGCGGCGTGAAGGACTCCGGCGTGGGCCGCGAGGGGCTCCGGTCGGCGATCGCCGACTACACCGAGGAGAAGGTCATGATCCTCACGGGCCTGCCCCTCTAGCCCCGGCCCCGGGGCCCCGCGTACAGCCCGGTGCGCAGGGCCCCGGCCGCCTCGGACGCCGCCTCCCGGAACCGCCCGCCCAGGGACCACATGTTCGCGAACCCGTGGATGAGGTCCTCCTGCCGCCTCAGCGCGACGGGCACGCCGGCCTTCCGCAGCCGCTCGGCGAACTCCTCCCCCTCGTCCCGCAGCGGGTCGAACCCGGCGGTGACGAGGTAGGTGGGCGGGAAGCCGGCGAGATCGTCGAAGAGCAGCGGCGAGGCGGCCGGCTCGGCGCGCCGCGCCTCCGGGCAGTAGTGGTCGCTGAACCACGTCATGTCGTCGTCGGTCAGGTAGAACCCGTCGGCGAACAGGTCCCGCGACCGCCGCAGGACGGACATGTCGATCGCCGGGTAGTACAGCAGCGCGAAGTCCGGCGTCCGCCGGGCCTGCACCGCCACGACCGCCGCGAGGTTGCCGCCGGCGCTGTCGCCCCCCACCGCGACGGCCCCCGGGTCGGCGCCGAGGTCGCCGGCGTGGGCCGCCGCGTACTCGTAGGCGGCCAGCGCGTCATCGGTCGCCGCCGGGTACGGGTGCTCGGGCGCGAGCCGGTAGTCCACCGACAGCACCCGCACCTCCGCGTGCACGGCGAGGTACCGGCACACCGTGTCGTGCGTGTCGAGGCTCCCGATGACCCAGCCGCCGCCGTGGTAGAAGACGAGGAGCGGCGACCCCTCCGCGAGGCCCTTCGGCGTGTAGAGCCGCGCCGGCACGCCGTCCGCGTCCACCTTCCGCGTCCGGACCGGCCGCGCCGGCACCCTCGGAAGGTACGACTGCCCACGGGCGATCCCCCGCCGCGCGTCCTCGACCGTGCCTCCGGCCAGCCTCCGCTCGCCCTCCAGCCGCATCATCGTCAGCAGGAGTTGCGCGTCCAGCGCGAGTCGCTGCCCGTCCCGCCGCACCGGCGTCCCGGCGATGAGCCGCTTCACCGGCCCCGGCAGCGCGAACACGGCGCGGAGCACGGCCCCGGTCACCCCCGGCGGCACCTTCTCGGTCAACGACGCCACACCAGCCTCCAGCCCTCGGGTCCCGCACACCGTACTCCCCAGTAGCCCTCGGGGCCCATCCCCTCCCCGGGGGCCGCGGGCACACCGGCGCGGGCCGCCGGAAACCCCCGCCCGCAAAGGGCTCTGGCATCCGGGCGGGAGTGGCTAGGATCGTCGCGGCCCTGTGGCGGTGGGTGACGGGAGCGGTGGATGCAGCGGATCTGGAAGATGCTGACGGCCTACGTCGACGTGGCCGTCGCGTTCGCCCTCGCGGTCGTCATCCTCGGCCTGGACATCGCCGGGATCGCCTCGACCAAGGTCGTGCAGAGCGCCACCATGGCGACGCTGGCCGTGGTCTCCATCGTGCTCCTGCGCGACCGCGCCCGCAGCGACACCCGCGGCATCGAGGTGCAGAAGTCGGTCGAGGCCCTGCAGAAGCAGCTGGACGTGCGGGTCATCAGCGGGACCGAGTGCAACCGCGTCCTGACCGAGGCGCGCCGCACCACCGACCGCTGGGTCTTCCGGGGCGGGACGGGCGCCTTCATCCGCGCGGTCACGCTCCCCGAGTGCGTGGCGACCGCCCGGCCGCTGCGGCGCAGGCTGGACTTCCGGCTGGAGATCCTCGACCCCATGGACCCGGACCTGTGCCGCGAGTACGTCCGGCTGCACCAGCGGCTGGCGACCGATTCCGACAGCCCCGAGCAGACCTGGACGGTGGAGGAGACCCGCCGCGAGCTGTTCGCGACGATCCTCGCGGCGGCCTGGCACCAGCAGCGCTACGAGCTCCTCGACATCGACGTGCGGCTCTCCTCGGCCTACTCGCTGCTGCGCTACGAGCTGTCGACGAGCTGCCTCATCTTCACCCAGCGGGGCCCCGAGTTCCCCGCCCTGGTGATCAACAGCGGCACGCCGACGTACCTGTCCTGGGAGACGGAGCTGCACGTCAGCTTCCAGCAGGCCAGACGGCTGCCGCTGCACTCGCTGCGGAACACGCAGCTGAGCCGCGTCCCGAGCGCCGAGGAGATCCGGTCCGTCTTCCGGACGCTCGGGATCGAACTGCCCGCCGACTACACCGACGACAGCCTCGACGACCTCTGCACCCTCGCCCTCGCCTCCCCCGACCCCTACGCCTGAGCCCCCGGTCCTCTCGGCTGAGACCGGGTGGGCGCAGACGTGGGCTTTCGCATGGACGAGGGTGATCGTCACGGCCACTTCGCGGACCGGGGCGGCGTCTCAAGACGCGCGCGTCCGGCGGCGCCAGTAGGCGAGCGTGACGGCGGCGAGCAGCGGTCCCCACGCCAGCAGCGGCGCGTAGGCTACGGCACCGAGCACGCCCTGCCAGTCGTGGAAGTGGATGGGGAAGTCGTCGGGCAGCGGGCGCCCCTGGATGTTCTTCTGGAACACCAGGCAGTTCACGACGGAGGCCGTCCACATCGGGGTCAGGATCGCCGCACCCGCGAGGCCCGGGACCACGGCGACCGTGATCGGCACGCGCCGTCCCCGCAGGCCCGGCACCCACCGCGGGAACACCTCGCCCCAGCCGGCGACCAGGCCGACCGCGGTGAACGCCACCACCTCCGACACGATCGACAGCAGCACCACGTACGCCTCCAGCGGCACCCAGCCGGGAAGGTCACCGCCTGCGGCCTCCGCATCCAGGCCGTTGCCGCTGAGGATCGGCAGGTGGAAGGCGAAGGCGGCGATCCGCCACAGCCCGGCCGGCAGGACGGTGAACGGGACGGCCATCGCCGCGATCCGCGCCCAGCGCGGGACTCCGGCGACCGGCGCGTGCGCGGAGGCCCAGCCCGCGCGCAGCCGCGCGAACGGGACCGGTGGTGTGCTCACAAGGGTCATGGGCCCACCCTCGCGCCCGCCCCGGCCCGCATTGATCACCCGCGGGCACCACCGTCCTCCCCCGTACGGGGGAATCCCACGTCGCCAGGTGTCGAGCAGTGCTCCCGGAACCGCTGTGCTTCGGTGGGGGTCATCGCCGCTCACCCGGCGCGCCCGCGTCCCCGCTGTGGAGAATTTCGTGGTCCCAGCGTCCTGGCGGCTGGGTGTGCAGGCGCCAGTAGTGCTCGGCTATGTCGTCGGGGTCGAAGGCGGTGCCGGGTGCGACGGGTCCGTCCACGGTGATGCTGGCGGCGTGCACTCCGGAGGGCCCGTACCGCTGGTCCAGCAGTGTCACCAGCGTCCGGACCGCGGCCTTGCCGAGGGAGAGGCTCAGGTACTCCGGTTTGGGGTCGGGCATGCCGCCGGTGATGAGGAATGAGCCGCCGCCGCGTTCGGCCATGGCGGGCAGCAGGTGCGCGGCGGTGGTGTGCGCGCCGACCACGTTCACCGCGTACGCGTTCAGCAGGTCGCGTGCCGACAGGTCGTCGGTGGTGTCGGGACGGATCACCGCGGCGTTGTAGACGGCGACGTCGGGTGGGCCCAGTTCGCGGGCCGCCTGGTCGAGGGCGGCGCGCAGCGCGTCCTCGTCGGTGACGTCGGCGGTGGCGGTGACGACCCGGACGCCGCCGGGCGCGACCTCGGCGACGGCTTCGGCTACGGTCTGCACGGTGGTGCGGCTGCGGGCGACCAGGGCGACGGGCAGACCCTCGCCGGCGAAGCGGCGGGCCACGGCCCGTCCGATTCCCGGGCCGGCACCAACGATCACTGCTCCGGGCATGGACCTCTCCTCGACTGGTCGGTGGGGGATGGTGGGACGATCGACGATGTGACGGGTCGACGATGGGACGGTAGGGCGTCACATCAATGTGAGGGTCAAGCTCGGGGAGGGGCGGTATGCGGATCGGTGATCTGTCGGCGGCGACCGGGGTGAGCCGGCGGTTGCTGCGCTACTACGAGGAGCAGGGCCTGCTGCGACCCCTGCGGTCGGCCAACGGCTACCGTCAGTACGCGCCTTCGGACGTCGTCGCCGTGCGCCATGTCCGCGCGCTGCTCGCCGCGGGGCTGCCCACCGCGGTCATCGCGCGATTTCTGCACTGCCTGCACGACGGTGACGAGGGCCCGGTGCCCGCTTCGTGTCCGAGCATGGTCGCCGACCTGCGCGGGGAGAGCGACCGCATCGCCGGGATGATCACCCGGCTCCAGTCCTACCAGCAGGCCCTTCACACTCTACTCGCCGCCGCGCAGCGCCCGGCGGACGGAGCACCGGGCAGCTAGGGCCTGTCTCGAAGTGGCCTCGGCCGCACGCGCGAACGCGTGACCTGGTCGGTAGAGCGAAGCCGGAGGCGAGCGGAGCCGGGCAGATCGCGAAGCGATGCCGCGTTCGCCCAGGTCCGGTCACGTAGCGAGCCGCCAGGCGAGCGAAGTGGGCCGGGACTGTGAAACACAGCCTAGCAACGGGGCACCGCCGCGCCCCCTCAGGGTTTGCGGGCCAGGAGGGAGCCTGCGGGGAAGGGGCGCTCCGTCTCCGCAGGCCGGCGCAGGAGCCGCGCCACCTCCACCAGCCCGGCCTGGGCGGCCAGCTCGGCGATGTCGTCGACGGGCCTGCGGTAGGCGAGGGCGACCTTGTGGTCGAACGCCTCCGCCTCGCCCTCGTCGGTCGACTGGAAACCGAGCAGGACCAGGCCGCCGGGGGCCAGAACCCGGTGGAACTCGGCGAAGGCACGCGGGATCTCCGCCGGTCCCAGGTGGATGGTCGAGTACCACGACAGGACGCCCGCCAGACCGCCGTCCGGGAGGTCCAGCGCCGTGATGTCGCCCTCGTCGAAGCGCAGGTGCGGGTGGTCGGCGCGGGCGCGGGCGATCATGGCGGGCGACAGGTCGAGCCCGAACGCGTCCAGGCCGAGGCCGTGCAGCAGCGCCGTCCCGCGGCCGGGACCGCAGCCGAGGTCGGCGACCGGCCCGGCCGGGGCCATCGCCGCGAACGCGGTGATCATCGCCCGGTCCAGATGGAGCTCGTCGAGCGCGTCGCGGAAGAGGTCGGCGTAGAGGTCGGCGATGGCGTCGTAGGCGCGGGAGACGGTCTCGGTCATGATCCCCGACGGTAGCGCGCCTGGCGGGCGGCCGGTGCGCCGGGCGCGAGGCCCGACAGCCCCCGCTCCACCGCCGCGGCGGCACGGCGGCAGAACGTCTCCGGCTCGTCGGCGGCGTCCGGGCGCTCGTCGACGAGCGCGTCCGCCAGCCCGCCGCGCAGCAGGTCCGCCGACCGGACGCCCTGCGCCTCGGCCATCTCACCGGCCCGTGCCGGGGTCCGGTGGACGATCAGCGAGGCGCCCTCGGGCGGCAGCGGCGAGAGCCAGGCGTGCCGGGCCACGAGGACGCGGTCGGCGGGCAGCAGCGCCAGCGCGGCGCCGCCCGTGCCCTCGCCCAGCAGCAGGCAGAGCGTCGGCGCCGGGAGGGTGATCAGGTCGGCGAGGCAGCGGGCGATCTCGCCGGCGAGCCCGCCCTCCTCCGCGTCGGCCGACAGGACGGCGCCGGGCGTGTCGACCACGGTGACCAGCGGCAGGCCCAGCTCGGCGGCCAGCCGCATCCCGCGCCGCGCCACGCGCAGCCCGGCCGGGCCCAGCGGGTGGCCGCCACGCTGGCCGCGCCGGTCCTGGCCCACCAGAACGCACGGCGCCGCCCCGAAACGTGCCAGGGCGAGCAGCAGGCCGGGCTCCGACTCCCCCTGGCCGGTGCCCGAAAGGGGCGTCACGTCCGCGGCGCCGTAGCGCAGCAGTTCGCGCACGCCCGGACGGTCCGGACGGCGCGAACGCTCGATCGAATCCCACGCCGTCCCTTCCGGGGGGACGCTCTCGGGCAGGGGCGAGGGAGCCGCGGGCGGCCGCCCGCACAGGACGTCCAGCGCGGCGGAGGCGACCCCGGCGAGATCGTCGATGGCCACGACGGCGTCGAGCAGGCCCTTGGCCGCCAGGTTCTCGGCGACCTGCACCCCCGGCGGGAACGGCTCCCCGTACAGGCCCTCGTAGACGCGCGGCCCGAGGAACCCGATCAGCGCGCCGGGCTCGGCGGCCGTGACGTGCCCGAGCGACCCCCACGACGCGAACACCCCGCCGGTCGTCGGATGCCTCAGGTAGACCAGGTAGGGCAGACCGGCGGCCCGGTGCGCCATGACGGCGGCGGTGATGCGGGCCATCTGCACGAACGCGGCCGTCCCCTCCTGCATGCGGGTGCCGCCGGAGGACGGCGCGGCGAGCAGCGGCAGGCCCGCGGCGGTGGCGCGCTCGACGGCCGCGACGATCCGGTCGGCGGTGGCGAGGCCGATCGATCCCGCGAGGAACCGGAACTCCGACACGACGAACGCGACGCGGCGCCCGCGCAGCAGTCCCTCCCCCGTCAGGACGGCCTCGTCGCAGCCGCTGCGCTCGCGGGCGGCGGCGAGATCCTCGGCGTACGCGGAGGACGAGGGCGGCTCCCCCGCGGGCGGGACGTCCCAGGACGTCCAGGCGCCCGCGTCCAGCACCCGGCGCAGCAGCTCGCGCGCCCCGACACGTTCCGTCACCAAGCCCTCCCGCCGGTCTCCCCTGCATGATGACCTCACCCTGGGATCACCGGGCGCGCGGGGTGGACACTGGTGGGGACCCCGCGCACGAGGAGGGCATGTGTCCGAGGAGATCTGTTTCGCGTCCGCCCGCGACCTGGCGCGCCGGATCCGCGCCCGCGAGCTGTCGGCGCGCGAGGTTCTGCAGGCGCATCTCGACCAGATCGAGCGGACGAACCCGCAGGTCAACGCCATCGTCACGCTGGTCGCCGAGCGGGCGGCGCGGCAGGCGCGGGAGGCGGACGAGCGGCTGGCCGCCGGGGAGCGGCCGGGCCCGCTGCACGGCCTGCCCATGGCGCACAAGGACACCCACGCCACCGCCGGCATCCGCACCACGTCCGGGTCGCCGATCTTCGCCGACCACGTCCCGGACCGCGACGAACTCGTCATCGAGCGGATCCGCGCCGCGGGCGCCGTCACGCTCGGCAAGACGAACACGCCGGAGTTCGCCGCCGGATCCCACACCTTCAACCGGGTGTTCGGCCTGACCCGCAACCCCTACGACCCGTCCCGCTCGGCGGGCGGCAGCAGCGGCGGCGCCGCGGCCGCGCTGGCGTGCGGGATGCAGCCGCTCGCGGACGGCGGCGACATGGGCGGCTCGCTGCGCAATCCCGCGTCGTTCTGCAACGTCGTCGGGCTGCGCCCGTCGCCGGGCCGGGTGCCGTCCTGGCCGGTCCTCGCGGGCTGGTCGACGCTGGGCGTGCAGGGCCCGATGGCCCGGGACGTCGCGGATGTCGCGCTGCTGCTGTCGGTGCTCGCCGGCCCCGACCCGCGCAGCCCGATCGCGCTGGAGACCCACGGGTCGGCGTTCGCCGCGCCGCTGGACCGCGACCTCGCCGGGCTGCGCCTCGCCTGGTCCCCCGACCTCGGCGGGACGATCCCCGTCGACCCGGCCGTCACCGCCGTCCTCGAACCCGCCGCCGAGGTGTTCGAGGAGATGGGCTGCGCGGTCGAGGAGGCCTCGCCCGACCTGACCGGCGCCGACGAGGTCTTCCGGACCCTGCGGGCCTGGCACTGGGACATCACCCTGCGCCCCCTGCTGGACGAGCGCCGCGCCGACTTCAAGCGCTCCCTCGCCGAGAACATCGACGCCGGCCGCTCCCTCACCGGCGCCGACCTCGGCCGCGCCGAGACGCTCCACACGGCGCTGTTCCACCGCGTCCGGGAGTTCTTCGAGCGCTACGACGCGCTGCTGCTGCCGGTCAGCCAGGTCCCGCCCTTCGACGCCGGCGCCGAGTACCCGGGCGAGGTCGCGGGCCGGCCGATGCGCGACTACCTGGAGTGGATGCGGTCGTGCTTCCTCATCTCGGCGACCGGATGCCCCGCGCTGTCGGTGCCCGCCGGGTTCACCTCGGACGGGCTGCCGGTCGGGCTGCAGGTCGTCGGCCCCCATCACGCGGACCTCGCCGTCCTGCAGATCGGTCACGCGTTCGAGCGGGCGACCCGGCACGGCGCACGGCGCCCGCCCCTGGCCCTTCCCTAGGGGTCTTCGCGGGGGATGCGCAGGACGAACCGGGCGCCCCGGTCGCTGTCGGCGGCCACGAGCGTGCCGCCGTGCGCGCGGGCGATGTCGCGGGAGATCGTCAGCCCGAGGCCGGTGCCGCCGCGGTCGCGCTCGCGGCCCTCGGCGAGCCGGTGGAACCGCCAGAAGACCCGCTCGCGGTCCTCCGGCGCGATCCCGGAGCCGTCGTCGCGGACCTCCAGCACCGCCTCCGGCCCCTCCGCGGTCACGCTCACCCAGATCCGCGACTCCGCGTGCCGCTCGGCGTTGTCCAGCAGGTTCGTCAGCAGCCGGACCAGATGGGCCTCGGTGACCCGGGCCGTGACGCCCTCGTCCGCCGCGACCTCGACCGGGACCCGGCGGGGCCGCCGGCCCACCTCCCTCCGGACCAGCTCGGCGAGGTCGATCCGCTCCCGCGCGACGTGCACGCCCGCGCCCAGCTTGGCCAGGATGAGCATGTCGCTGACGATGCCCTGCAGCCGGTCGGCGTCGGCGAGGGCCGCCCGGGCGACTGCCGGCCAGTCCTCGTCCTCCGGCTGCTCCAGCGCCACCTCCAGCTGGGTGCGCAGGCCCGCCAGCGGGCTGCGCAGCTCGTGCGAGACGTCCGCGACGAACGCGCGCTGCCGCGTGAGGACGTCCTCCAGCCGGTCCAGCATCACGTTCACCGACTCGGCCAGGTCGGACACCTCGTCGTTCGGCCCCGGCACGGTCACCCGGCGGGCGGCGCCGCCGGTGATCTCCGTCATCTCGGTGCTCATCAGCCGGACCGGCCGCAGCGCCCGCCGGACCGACAGCGACACGATCCACCCCACCGCGGAGGCCGCGACCAGCACCGTCACGGCGAGCAGCGCGATGAACACCGGCCTGTACCGGGTGAACGTCGTGATGGGCGCGCCGGCGTAGACCGTTCGGGTGCCGAAGCGGGTGTCCACCCGCTCGGTGACGAAGTAGAAGTCGGCCAGCCCCTGGAATTGCACGGTGTGGTACTCGGGACGGCCCGCCACCGGTGAGACCGGAACTTTGACAGGACCGCGGCCGTGCAGGGACTCGCTGGCCGCGAGGACGTCGCCGTCTCCGTCCAGGACCTGGAGCAGCGGGAAGCCGGGATCGTCGACGCGGATCGTCCCCCGGAGGTCGGTCTCCCGGACGAGCGTGGCGAGGTCGGTGACGACCAGGGTGCCGCGGTCGTGCAACCCCCGGTAGACGGTGCCGCGGAGGGCCTGGTAGAAGAGCGTGACGCCGCCGACGAGCAGGAGCGTGACGATCAGGGTCGCGGCCACGGTCACGCGGGTCCGCACCGACCAGCACGACGGCGTCAGCAGGTCCCCGAGTATCCGCACCCGGCGCCCCTCCCCCTTCCGGCTCGCACGCGGCGACCGGCGCCGCACCGTGTCGACGCGCCGGGGGGAGAACGCAGGACGGTTCCTACCTGGCCATTGCCCTGCGAAACATCGCCACATACCGGACCGGCGCCCGCGCGGGCGGCGCCTCCCACCCCTGGGGAGCCGCCCACGCGGGCACCGCTTCCCTCACTGTGCACGCCCCCGATGCACGGGGTGCTACATCGACGTGACGATCACGTTTCCGCCCTTCTTCGGAAAAACCCGCCATAATTCGCCGCCGATGGGGGAGGGGAGGCCGGGAGAGACGGAAGGGAGGTGCTGAGGCACCGCATGGACACTGACTTCAGGCCACTCGAACCCGCCGACCCCCGCGAGGTCGGCGGGCACCGACTACTGGGCAGGCTCGGATCCGGCGGCATGGGGACGGTCTTCCTCGGAGCCGACCCCGTGTCGGGCGGGCGCGTCGCGGTGAAGACGATCCATCCGCACCTCGCCGACGACCCGTCCTACCGGAGGCGCTTCCACGACGAGGCGCATCTCGCCAGCCGGGTCGCCTCGTTCTGCACCGCGCGGGTCCTCGCGCAGGGCGAGCAGGACGGCCTCCCCTACCTCGTCACCGACTATGTCGGGGGCGTCTCCCTGCACGACCGGCTCACCGCCGGCGGCCCGCTGCCGCCCGCCGACCTGCACGGCGTCGCCGTCGGCGTCGCCTCGGCACTCGCCGCCATCCACGCGGCGGGGCTCGTGCACCGCGACATCAAACCCGCCAACGTGATGCTCACCCTGTCCGGATGCCGCGTCATCGACTTCGGCATCGCGGGCAGCCAGGACGAGCCGGACGAGACCGCCACGACCGGACAGGTGTTCGGCACCCCGGGGTGGATCGCCCCGGAGGTGCTCGTCGGGGGCCCCTCGTCCCAGGCGGCCGACATCTTCTCCTGGGGCTGCCTCATCGCCCACGCCGGTACGGGGCAGATGCCGATCGGCGGCGATCCCGCGACGCTGCGCACCGCGGCCGGGGACGCCGACCTGTCCGGGCTGCCGGACGCGCTGGTCCCGCTCGTCCGGTGGGCGCTGGCGGAGGACCCGGCGGACCGCCCCACCGCGACCGACCTGCTGCTCGCCCTGGTCGAGCAGCCGCAGCCGCACGCCGCGGACCGCCTCGCACCGCGCCCCGTTCCGCCGAGCGACACGCCCCTGCGCGCCGCTCCCCGGCGCTCCCCCGCGCGGCGACGCCCCGCCGCGGGCCCCTCGCCGTTCTGGTCCCGCAAGCCCAGCGCCGAGGAGACCGACACCAGGGCGTTCACGCCGCTCGGCATGGCGGGCGCCACGACGTCCACCCGCACCCGTCTGCTGGCGGGTGCCGGCGCCGCGGCGGGCACCCTCCTGGTCGGGGCGATCATCCTCGGGATCACCGGGGCCAAGGCCGCCCCGTCCTCCTCGCCGGGCGCGCCGGCCCCGTCCGCGCCGGCGGCCTCCGCCGCGCCCACGAAGAAGGCGAGCGCCGTCAGAGCCGGAACGTCCAGGCGGCCCCCGGCGAAGACCCGCAAGCAGAAGCAGCAGGGGAAGAAGCCGAAGTCGAAGCAGCAGGGCACGGCGAAGCACGGCAAGGCCAAAGGCAGGTACAAGCACTGAGCCCGGCCCACCGGGCCGCGCCCGTCAGGTGCGCCAGACCAGGACCAGAGCGCAGTCGTCGTCGCGCGCCGCGGCCATCGTCTCCACCAGTTCCCGCGCGCCGCGGCCGAACCCCTGCGGGACGAGCCGCTCCGCCTCGCCGAGCAGCCGGTCGATCCCGGCGTCGAGGTCGCTGCCCGGCGACTCCACCAGGCCGTCGGTGTACAGGAGCAGCGCGTCGCCCGGCCGCAACTGCCCCCGCTCGGGCACGCAGTTCAGGTCGGGCACCACGCCCAGCACCACGCCCTTGGCGGAGCTGACCCGCCAGGCGCCGCTGCCCGCGTCGAACTGGACGGCGGGCGGGTGCCCGGCCGACTCGACCGTGTACTCCCCCGTGCGCAGGTCGACCACGACGTGCACGGCCGTCACGAAGCCCTCGTCCCACCGCTGGCGCTGCAGGTAGATATTGCACGCGGGCAGGAAGTTCTCGGGCTGGACCGATCCAAGCAGGCCCCCGAAGGCACCCGACAGCATCAGCGCTCTGGTTCCGGCGTCGGTGCCCTTGCCGGACACGTCGACCAGCGCGACCTCCAGCTTCTCGCCGTCGGACGCCGACACCACGAAGTCTCCGCCGAACGAGGAGCCCCCCGCCTGCAGCATCACGACCTGCGAGCTCCAGCCGTCCGGCAGCTCGGGCATCTCGCCGTGCCGCCGGAGCCGGTCGCGCAGTTCCAGCAGCATCGAGTCGCCGCGCAGGCCCTGCACGCCGAGCTGCTGGCGGGTCCGGGCGAGGGTGATGGCGAGCACCGCGGTGATGCTCAGCGTGGCGATCATGCCGAGGCCGAAGGCGGCGACGTCCTTCCAGACGTTGTAGGCGGCCATCGCGGCCACGATCGCCAGGAGGGCGACCAGGCTCCGCACCTTCAGCAGCAGACCGCCGACCACCACGATCAGCACCAGCGCGCCGGAGGGGGCCAGCCCGCGCGAGTCACCGGACGTGGCGATGCCGATCACGACCGCGAGGAGCGCCAGGGCCACGAAGACGTACCGGTCCCGGGTCAGCGAACCCCGCCTCAGCCACCGGTAGAGCACGACCAGGAACGGAATCTTGCGCAGCACGGCACGCACACGCGGCGGGAGCAGCTGCACCAGACGTTGAAGCATGACTCCGGCACTGTATCGAGCAATGCGCCCGGTCGGTCAGTATCCCGGGGCACCAGTGACGCACTGTAACGATCGTGCTACGTGAAATCAGGGTAGATGTGGCCTTGCGACCAACTCGGAAGGGAGCGGCTCATGGTCCAGCCGGGCATGCGGATCACGGTGGACGCGGCGATGCGGGCCCGCGACGTCTCGCGCCCGCGCGCCGAGGGCGGGGAGCCGCCCGCCGCCGGCCCGGGCCCCGCGGCCGGCTCCGGATCGAACCCGAACAAGTCCGGCGACAACGGCAGGCGGACCAAGGCCGAGAAGAACGAGCGGCGCCGCCTCGACAAGCGCGGCGCCCGCCGGCCCTCCGAGAACGGGCGCTAGCCGGACGGCGACGGCCCGGGTCAGCCCTCGCGCGGCAGCGGCGGCAGCTCGCCGGTGTGCTCGTAGGCGCTGAGCATCCTGATCCGCCGGGTGTGGCGCGGCTCCTTGGAGTAGGACGTCGCGAGGAACAGCTCCAGGAAGCGGGTCGCGGTGTCCAGGTCGTGCTGCCGCGCCCCGAGCGCGATGATGTTCGCGTCGTTGTGCTCGCGGGCGAGCGTGGCGGTGTCCTCGTTCCAGACCAGGGCGGCTCGCGCGCCCTTGACCTTGTTCGCCGCGATCGCCTCGCCGTTGCCGGAACCGCCGATCACGACGCCGAGCGTTCCCGGCTCCGCCACCGTCCGCTCGGCCGCCCGCAGGACGAACGGCGGGTAGTCGTCCACGGCGTCGTACACGAACGCGCCGCAGTCGACGGCCTCATGCCCGTTCCGCTCCAGCCAGGAGACCAGGTGCTCCTTCAGCTCGAAGCCGGCATGGTCGGATCCAAGAAACACGCGCATGCGCCCGATTGTCGCAGGCCCGCGCCGTGCCCGCGCGCCGGGGTCAGGTGTCGTCGTCCCGCTTGCGGTCGATCATCGTCCGGTCCGCGAGGTCGAGGTCGTCGTCCTCGGGGAGGTCTTCTTCGGGGCCGTCCCTGGGGTCGTCCTTGGGGTCGTCCTCGGAGCCGTCCTTCGGCTCCTCCGGTCCTTCCGGCGCCTCTTGCGGGCTCTCCTCCCTCCGCCCCTCAGGCGCCCCCTCCGGCGCCTCCTCCGGCTCTTCGGGCGCCTCGGGGGCCGCCTGCTCCTGCGGCGGCGCGGACGGCTGCGGTGGCACGGGCGGCACGCCGAACTGCCCCGGCTGCGGAGGCTGCCCCTGCTGCGGAGGCGGCGGAACGGGCGCGGCGCCCCAGGCGGGCTGCTGCGGCTGCCCCTGCGGCGGGACGTAGGGGACGGCGGAGGGGTGCGGCTGCATCTGCTGCGGATAGGGCTGCTGCTGCATCGGCGCGCCCTGCGCGGCCATGAAGGGCTGGGCCGGGGCGTAGGGCTGCTGCGGCCGGGGCCCCGACTCACGGATGCGGGCGAGGAAGAACCCGCCCAGCGCGCCGAGCCCGGCGAGCCAGCCGAACGCGAAGCCGAAGGAGGCGCCCTGGCCGACCGTGGCGCTGAAGGTGCGGCCGAACGACCCGTCGTGGAACTCGAACGCCCAGCGGGTCAGCGGCGCGGCCACGATCCCGGACACGCCGCCCGCGACGACCGCCGCCCACCAGCCGATGATCAACGCGCCGAACGGGCCGCGCTCCGGATCCGCCAGCCGGGTGCCCGCCAGCACCAGGCCCACCAGCACGCCGAAGAAGACGAGCAGGCCGAAGTCCTCCGCGACCACCTGCTTCACGCCGAGGCTTCCCATCGGGGTGATCCGCCAGGCGAGCGTGAGCAGCCACGTCACCACCGGCCCGATGCCCTCGTCGTACCTGAGGTCGCTCTTGTTGATCTCGTCGACGACCCACTGGTTGCCGAAGAGCAGCGCGAGAAGGGCCATCGGAACCACCGCGCCGCCCGTCGTCGCGAGCATCCGCCGCATCGTCATGGCGGGCAGAGTAGTGCCGTTTCGTCTCCGCCGGTAGGGCCCGAACTACCCGCAGTAGGCGCTAGGAGACGGGGACGGGGAAGCGGAACCCGGGGTCGACCTGCGCTTCGAGGTCCTCCCCCGCGGCCCGGCTCGCCCAGCTCCGCGCGTTCTTGACGTGGAACTCCACGGCCTGCCGCTGGAACTCGTCCCAGTCCTTGACGCGGCCGTCCACCTCGGCGCGCATGCGGTCGAGGGCGGCGGTGTTGCCGTCCTCGAGCGAGACGCCGTCCCGGCCCTGCTCCAGCGCCCGGACGGCGGCGGACTGGCCGACCCACGTCAGCAGATCGTCGCCGACGTGCTCGCGCAGGTAGGCGACGTCCTCCTCGGACTGCACCTTGTTGCCGACGACGCGGATGGCGACGTCGTAGTCGCGGGCGTACTCGGTGTACTGCCGGTAGACGCCGACGCCCTTGCGGGTGGGCTCGGCGACCAGGAACATCAGGTCGAACCGCGTGAACAGCCCCGAGGCGAACGTGTCGGCGCCGGCGGTCATGTCGACGACGACGTACTCGCCGGACCCGTCCACCAGGTGGTTGAGGTAGAGCTCCACCGCGCCGGTCTTGGAGTGGTAGCAGGCCACGCCGAGGTCGTCGTCGTTGAAGGGGCCGGTGGCGAGCAGCGTGACGCCGTCGACCTCCTGGCCCGCCTCGTGGAAGGGGTCGTCGCCGCGGAACCGCAGCAGCCGCGACCCGGAGCCGGGCGGGGTGGTCTTGACCATCGCGGCCGCGGAGGAGATGCGCGGGTTGGCGCCGCGCAGGTGCTCCTTGAGCTCGGCGAGCCGGTCGCCCAGCGCGGGGATCTTGGCGGCGCGGCCCTCGTCCAGCCCCAGCGCCACGCCGAGGTGCTGGTTGATGTCGGCGTCGATGGCGACCACGGGCAGCCCGCGTCCGGCCAGATGGCGGACGAACAGCGCCGACAGGGTGGTCTTGCCGCTGCCGCCCTTCCCGACGAACGCAACCTTCACGAATGCCCCCATTTTGGATATGAAAACCGTTACCACTGTCAGGCAACGAGTCTCCCGGAGCGGGGACGGGCAGGCAAGCGGAACGGCCGAAGTGCCGGCGATCCCGCGCGGGTCGGGCCGAGGGGAGGCGCGCGGCGGTCAGCGCAGGGCCGCGGCCGGGTCGAACCCGAAGGGCAGCTCCAGGCGGTGCGCCGCGAGCAGTTCGGCGTCGGTGAGCAGGTCGCGCGTGGGACGGTCGGCCGCGATGACGCCGCCGGAGAGGATCACCGACCGCGGGCACAGCTCCGCCGCGTACGGCATGTCGTGCGTGACCATCAGGACCGTCACGTCCAGGCTCAGCAGGATCTCGGCGAGCTCGCGGCGGCTGGCGGGGTCCAGGTTGGAGGACGGCTCGTCCAGCACGAGGATCTCCGGCTCCATCGCCAGGACGGTGGCGACGGCGACGCGGCGGCGCTGGCCGAAGCTGAGGTGCTGCGGCGGGCGGTCGGCGGCGTCCAGCATGCCGACGCGGGCGAGCGCGTCCCGCACCCGGCGGTCCAGGTCGGCGCCGCGCAGGCCGAGGTTGGCGGGGCCGAACGCGACGTCCTCCCGGACGGACGGCATGAACAGCTGGTCGTCGGGGTCCTGGAAGACGATACCGACGCGGCGGCGGATCTCCCGCAGCGCCTTCCTGTCCTTGGAGTCGACGGCGAGACCGCCTACCCGGACTTCACCCAGGCCGCCGTTCAGGATGCCGTTCAGGTGCAGGACGAGCGTGGTCTTCCCGGCGCCGTTCGGACCGAGCAGCGCGACGCGCTCCCCGCGCCCGACCGTCAGGTCGACGCCGTACAGCGCCTGCGTGCCGTCGGGATACGCGTAGGCGAGGCCCTTCACCTCCAGCGACGGCGTCATGGGGCCATCCAAGCAGCCAGCGTGACGAGCGCGGCGGCCGAGGGCAGCGCGGCGGCGGCCGTCCACTGCGCCGCGGTCGCGCCCACGCTGTCGACGACGGGCATCCGCCCCTCGTAACCGCGGCTCACCATGGCCAGGTGCACCCGCTCGCCGCGCTCGTAGGAGCGCAGGAACAGGGCGCCCACGGACCTGGCGAGCACCCCCGTCGCGCGGATGTCGCGGGCCTCGAAACCGCGGGCCGCCCGCGCGACCCTCATCCGGCCGAGCTCCGCGGCGACGACGTCGCCGTACCGCAGCATGAACGTGGCGATCTGCGTGATGAGCTGCGGCATCCGCAGCCGCTCGATGCCGAGCAGCAGCAGCCGCGGCTCGGTCGTCGCGGCCAGCAGGATCGACGCGACGACGCCGAGGGTGCCCTTGGCGAGGATGTTCCAGGCGCCCCACAGCCCGCTCTCGCTCAGCCGCAGCCCCAGCACGGTGATCTTCTCGCCGTTCGCCACGAACGGCATGAGGAAGGCGAACGCGACGAACGGCACCTCGATGACGATCCGCCGCGCGACCGTCCCGAACGGGATCCGGGCCGCCGCCGTGACCGCCGCGAGCAGCAGTGCGTACACGCCGAACGCCCAGATCCGCTCGCGCGGCGTGGCGACGACCAGCAGCACGAACGCCAGGACGGCGACGAGCTTGCACTGCGGCGGAAGCCGGTGCACCGGCGAGGCGCCCGGGATGTGGAGCCGGTGCGCGTGGCCCGCGCCCATCAGCCCTTCCTGGACGGCTCGGACGGCGCCTCGCCGGCCCGCTCCGGAGCCGTCCGCGCGGCGACCGGACCCCGCCGCCGGACCGTCCAGAACAGCCCGCCGCCCACGAGGAGGACGAGGCCCACGCCGATCACGCCGGACAGCCCGCCGGACAGCCGCGCGTCGTCGACGCCCTTGACGCCGTAGTCGCCGAGCGGCGAGTCCTTGAGCGAGTGGTCCTTCTCCTTGGCGCTGATGCCCTTGTCCTCGGCGACCTTCTCCAGGCCGTCGGGGTTCGCGCTGGCGTAGTAGCTGACGATCCCGGCCAGGACGAGGGAGACGAGCAGGAACCCGGCGAAGAAGCGCTTGGTGGTCATCGTGGTCCTCCTCAGGCCTGGGACGGCTTCGGTTCGGCGGCGTTCCGCCCGCCCGTGCGCAGCTCCAGCGGCTTCATCAGCCCGCGCGCCCCGTACACCAGGTCGGGCCGGACGGCGAGCACGCTCGACACGGTCACCGCGGTGATCAGCGCCTCGCCGATGCCGATCAGCACGTGCACGCCGATCATCGCGGCGGCGACCTTGCCGATCGAGACGTCGGTCGTCCCCCCGACCGCGTAGATCAGCGTGAAGGCGACGGCCGCGGCGGGCACCGAGACGACGGCCGCGGCGAACGCCGCCCCGGAGACCGAGGCGCGCGTCTTGGGCAGCACCCGCAGCAGCAGCCGGAACAACCCGTAGCCGACGACCACGGTGACCAGCGCCATCGTGGTGATGTTGACGCCCAGCGCCGTCAGGCCCCCGTCCGCGAACAGCAGTGCCTGCATGAGCAGGACGACCGACACGCACAGGACGCCGGTATAGGGCCCGACGAGGATCGCGGCGAGCGTCCCGCCGAGCAGGTGCCCGCTCGTCCCGGACGCGACCGGGAAGTTGAGCATCTGCGCGGCGAAGACGAACGCGGCCGTCAGCCCGGCGAGCGGCGCGGTGCGGTCGTCCAGTTCGCGCCGGGCGCCGCGCAGCGCGACCCCGACCCCGGCCACCGCCACGGCGCCCGCAGCGAGCGAGACCGGCGCATCGATGAATCCGTCCGGTACGTGCACGACTCGACCACCCCTACCTCTGCACAGCCAGCAGGACCAGTTTGTCGGCATTCACCTCGTAGTTGCAACATCCTCGCAATAGCAACCCATGTGTGGCCTGCCGGCGAGAACGCGGGACGGCCGCGGCTCACGCTCAGTCGAAGCTCGGGTTCTCCGTCCTCGTGCGCTTCAGCTCGAAGAAACCGGGCGTGCTCGCGACCGCCAGGACGCCGTCGAAGAGCTTGACCGCGGCCTCGCCGCGCGGGATGGGGGTGACGACGGGGCCGAAGAAGGCGTGGCCCTCGACCTCGATCACCGGCGTGCCGACCTCCTGGCCGACGCGGTCGATCCCGTCCTTGTGGGAAGCGCGCACGGCCTCGTCGTAGCCGGTGGACTCGGCGGCGTCCGCGAGGGCCGGGTCGAGACCCGCGGCGGTCAGCGACTCCTCGAAGAACGCGCGGTCGAACTTCTGCCGCTCGTGGTGCCTGCGGGTGCCCAGCTCGGTGTAAAGGCGCCCGAGCACCTCGGGGCCGTACTTCTGCTCGGCGGCCACGCACACGCGGACAGGGCCCCAGGCGTCGGCGAGCATCCGCCGGTAGTCCTCCGGGATGTCCTTGTCCTCGTTGAGGACGGCCAGGCTCATCACATGCCAGCGCACGTCGATCGGCCGCTGCTCCTGGACTTCCAGGATCCAGCGAGAGGTGATCCACGCCCAGGGGCACAGGGGGTCGAACCAGAAATCCACGGGTGTGGGAACGTCCTCGGGCAACGTCGCCTCCTAGGGAGTGTGCATGTCTCCCCAGCCACAACCCGGGTGCGACCGTCCCGATTCCCGTCTGCGAGAGGTCACCGAAGGCCGTGGCGGACGGGCCGTAGGGTCGTCCGGTTGGTAGACATGGGGACACCAAGCCTTTAAGCCGACCAAGGAGTTCATGTGGCAGGCAACCTCACGCGCGATGAGGCGCGGGAACGGGCCCGGCTGCTCAGCGTCGCGTCGTACACGGTCGACCTGGACCTCACGACGGGCGAGGAGCGGTTCGGTTCCACCACCGTGATCAGGTTCGGGAGCGCCGAGACCGGCGCGTCCACCTTCATCGACCTGCACGGCGCCGTCGTGCGGGAGGCGACCCTGAACGGCAAGGCCCTGGATCCCGGGTCCTATGACGCCGACAAGGGCCGGATCCCGCTGCCCGGCCTGGCGGCCGACAACGAGCTGCGGGTGGTGGCCGACTGCGCGTACTCCCGGTCGGGTGAGGGCCTGCACCGGTTCGTCGACCCGGTCGACGAGAGCGTGTACCTGTACTCGCAGTTCGAGACGGCCGACGCGCACCGCATGTTCACCTGCTTCGACCAGCCCGACCTGAAGGCCACCTTCGAGCTGACCGTGAAGGCGCCGCAGGGGTGGGAGGTCGTCACCAACGAGGCCGCCGAGACGGCCGAGGGCGGAACGTGGCACTTCCTGCCCACGCCGCAGATCTCCACCTACATCACCGCGCTCGTCGCCGGGCCGTACCACGTGGTCCGGGACGAGTACCGCCGCGAGGACGGCACCGTCATCCCGCTCGGCGTGTACTGCCGCGCCTCGCTGGCCGAGCACCTCGACGCCGACGCGATCGTGGACGTGACCCGCCAGGGCTTCGGCTACTTCGAGAAGGTCTTCGGCCGCCCGTACCCGTTCTCGAAGTACGACCAGCTCTTCGTACCCGAGTTCAACGCGGGCGCCATGGAGAACGCGGGCTGCGTGACGTTCCTGGAGGACTACGTCTTCCGGTCCCGGGTGACCGACGCGGCCTACGAGCGGCGCGCCGAGACGATCCTGCACGAGATGGCGCACATGTGGTTCGGCGACCTCGTCACGATGCGCTGGTGGGACGACCTGTGGCTGAACGAGTCGTTCGCCACGTACATGAGCGTCCTGTGCCAGGCGGAGGCCACCAAGTGGAAGGGCTCGTGGACGACGTTCGCGAACCTGGAGAAGGCGTGGGCCTACCGGCAGGACCAGCTGCCGTCCACGCACCCGATCTCCGCCGACATCCCCGACATCCGCGCGGTCGAGGTGAACTTCGACGGGATCACCTACGCCAAGGGCGCGTCCGTGCTGAAGCAGCTCGTGGCCTACGTCGGCCTCGACAACTTCCTGGAGGGCGTGCGGCGCTACTTCGACCGGCACGCGTGGGGCAACACCGTCCTCACCGACCTGCTGGGGGCGCTGGAGGAGACGTCCGGCCGCGACCTGGCGTCCTGGTCGAAGGAGTGGCTGGAGACCGCAGGGGTCAACACGATGCGGCCCGAGTATGAGGTCGACGGCGAGGGCGACTTCTCCTCGTTCACCGTGCTGCAGGAGGCCAAGGCCGACTACCCGACGCTGCGGGCGCACCGCCTGGCCATCGGCCTGTACGACAAGACCGCCGACGGGCTCGTGCGGCGCGACCGGGTCGAGCTGGACGTGGTCGGGGCCCGCACCGAGGTCCCGCAGCTCGTCGGCAGGAAGCGGCCCGACCTGGTCCTGGTCAACGACGACGACCTCACCTACGCCAAGGTCCGCCTGGACGAGCACTCCCTGAAGACGCTCATCGAGGACATCGGCGAGGTCAGGGACAGCCTGCCGCGCGCCCTGTGCTGGTCGGCGGCGTGGGACATGACCCGTGACGCCGAGATGGCGACGCGCGACTATGTCCGGCTCGTGGTGAAGGGGATCCGCGGCGTCACCGACATCTCGGTCACGCAGACGCTGCTGCGGCAGGCGCGCACCGCCGTCCAGCAGTACGCCGACCCGGTGTGGCGCGAGGAGGGCCTCGCCCTGATGGCCGACACCCTGTCGGATCTGGCCCGCGAGGCCGAGCCCGGCTCGGACCTCCAGCTCGCCTACACCCTGGCGTTCACCGCGTCGGCCGTCACCGGCGAGCACCTGGCGTTCGTGCAGGGCCTGCTGGACGGCTCGCAGGTCCTCGACGGCCTCACCGTCGACACCGACCTGCGCTGGGCGCTGCTGCGCCGCCTCGTCATCACCGGCAAGGCGGGCGAGGCCGAGATCGACGCCGAGCACGAGCGGGACCGGACCGCCGCCGGGGAGCGGCACGCCGCCGCCTGCAAGGCCGCGATCCCGACCCCCGAGGCCAAGGCGGCCGCCTGGGAGCGGATCGTGGCGGGCGACCTGCCGAACGCCCTCTACCGGGCGACGCTCGGCGGCTTCGTCGAGCCGGACCAGGCCAACCTGCTCGTCCCCTACGTCGACGCGTACTTCGCCGAGGTGGGGCGCGTGTGGAAGGAGTGGACCAGCGACATGGCACAGACGTTCGCCGAGGTCGCCTACCCGTTCCTGGTGATCGAGCAGTCCACGGTCGACCGCACCGACGCCTACATCGCCGAGAACGACCCGCCTGCGGCGCTGCGGCGGCTGCTGCTGGAGGGGCGCGACGGCGTCGCGCGCGCCCTGCGCGCCCGCGCGAAGGACGCCGCCTCCGCCTGACCCGTCCGCACCCGTCCGTCCGAAGAACCCGTCCGAAGGACCCCGTGGCCGTGCGATCGTTGCATGGTCACGGGGGAGGGACACGGTGGAGACGGCTCGCGACGTTCTGACGGCACTGGCGCGGCGCCACGCCTTCGGCGACCTGGAGGCGCTGATCGGCCAGGGCGCCCTGGCCGCGGACGGCCGCTCCGCGGCGGTCGCGGCGCTGTGCGCGTTCGGGCAGCGCGTCCTGGACCTGGACGCCGAGGACTTCGGCATGCCGGAGGAGGCCGGCGAGGTCCCGCTCGACCTCCTCGACCGGGCCCGCGCCAGCCGCATGCCGCAGGCCCCGCGCGAGCACCCCCGCGGGGCGCTCGCCAGCCTCCGCCCCGCCTACCGCCTCCTGCTGGAGGTCATCGCGATCCGCTGGCACCGCCGCGACATGGCCGCGCTCGTCGCCGCCGTCCACATCGCCGGCGAGTACCTGCCGATGCTGGCCTGGGAGCCCGTCCTCGGCCACGCGGGCGACCCGGCCCTCATCGGGAGCGCCGTGCGCGGCGAGGGCAGCCGTTTCGGCGTCCCCGTCGAGCCGGGGTCGGCCCGCATGTGCGACCACACCCGGCCGGAGCGCTCCGCCTGCGAGCGCACCCTGCGGGTCGCCAAGGAGCCGCCGTCCGGCTGGCGCGCCTACCTCGACCGCCAGCACAGCCAGGTCGCGGCCGCGCTGGGCGACTGCGCCGCCCGCTGCCGCACCCCCTGCACGGTCATGACCCGCCTGGACGACCTCGTCCGCGCCGACCTCAGCGACCGCTGCCGGCTCGCCGCGGACTTCGCCGACGGCGCCCTGGTGAAGCTGCGGCACGCCGCGCCGGTCGGCCACGGGTTCGGCGTGCCCTCGCCCGAGGAGGTCCAGACGGCATGGACGCGCGCCCGCAGGTCCCTGTCCCGGCACCCGCTGGGCAAGGCCGCGCTGGCGGACGACGACTCCTATCCCCTGCCGGGCCTGCCGGCCGTCTTCTCGGCGGTCGCCGCCACCGACCTGCGCCCCGACACGCTCCTCCACGACGTCACCGAGCGCATCACCTCGACGCTCGCCTGAAGAGCCTGAGCGCGCCGCGGGTCCTGAGGTCGTCCAGGAGAACCGGGCGGCCGTCCGCGTCGCCCAGCGGAACCCGCCAGTTCGGGTACTCGTCGACGGTGCCCGGCTGGTTCTGGGTGCGGCGCTCACCCACGGCGTCGGCCAGGGAGATGCCGATGAGGCGGGCCGGGGTGCGGGTCAGGAACTCCTGCAGCGCGGTGACGATCTCCTCGTCGTAGGCGGTGGAGCCGTCCGCCAGCGCCCGCACGACCTCTGCCGGCTCTGCCGGGAGCAGGCCCTCGGCGTGCAGCACGGCGAGCCAGCCGGCCAGTTGGCGGCGGTGGTCGTCCTCCTCCTCGGCGCGGGAGCGGGTGAGCAGCCCGAGGCGGTCGCGCAGGTCGATGTGGTCGCCGTGCACGAACCCGGTGATCGGCGGCATGTCGTGGGTGCCGACGGTCGCCAGGGACAGCTCCCGCCACCGGCCCGGCGGCTTGGGGCGGCCGTGCTCGTCCCGTTCGAACCAGAGCAGGGACGTGCCGAGGACTCCGCTGTCGGCCAGCGCCTCCCGCACCTCCGGCTCGACGGTGCCGAGATCCTCCCCGACGACCACGGCGCCGAAGCGCTCGGCCTCCCAGGACAGCGAGCCGAGCAGGGCGTCGCGGTCGTAGCGGACGTAGGTGCCGTCGGCGGGGGACGCCCCCTCGGGCACCCACCACAGGCGCGACACCTGCATCGCGTGGTCCAGGCGGATGCCGCCGGCGTGCCGCAGCGCGGCGGCGGCCATCTCGCGGAACGGCCGGTAGCCGGCGAGGGCGAGCGCGCCCGGCCGCCACGGCTGCTGCCCCCAGTCCTGTCCGCGCTGGTTGAACTCGTCCGGGGGCGCCCCGACGCTCATCCCGGGCGCGCAGGAGTCGCGGTAGATCCAGGCGTCGGCACTGCCGTGCGGGACCCCGACCGCCAGGTCGTGGACGATCCCGAGGGGCATCCCCGCGTCCCGGGCCGCGCGCTGAGCGGCCGCGAGCTGCCCGTCCAGCCGCCACTGAAGCCACGCGTGGAAGCCGGCGCGGGCCTGGTGCCCGGGAGCGTCCACCACGCCGTGGTCACGGGCTCCCTGCAGCCGGGACGGCCAGCGCCGCCAGTCCGTGGCCTCCTGCTCCTCGCTGATCGCGCACCACGTCGAGAAGCTCGCGAGCGCGGCGCCCTCCCGCCGCCGGAACTCCTCGAAGCGCGGGTCGCGGTCCCGGCGGAGGTACATCGCCTCCAGGGCCTCCAGCTTCGCGGCCCACACCGCGTCCCTGTCCAGCAGGCCCTCCTGGGCCCGCAGCTTGGCGGCGAGGGTTCCGAACCGCTCCCGGTCCGCGGCGGGCAGGTCCGCGTACTCGGGCATGTCCTCGATCCGCAGATACAGCGGCGAGGGGAAGCGGCGGCTCATCGGCGAGTACGGGGACGCTCCGACCGGCGGGACCGGTTCGGTCGCGTGCAGCGGATTGACCAGGACGAACCCCGCGCCGAGCTCCCGCCCGCTCCAGTCCGCGAGGTCCGCCAGGTCGCGCAGGTCGCCGAGACCCCACGACGCGGCGGACCGCACCGAGTACAGCTGCGCCGTGAACCCCCACATCCTGGGCGGCGGCCGCAGCGCGTCGGGGGCCACCAGCAGCTGCGCGTACTGCGTCCGCGCCCCGTTCCGGACGCGCAGGCCGCGCCACCCGGGCGGCACGTCCGCGAGCCCGTCCAGGGGCTCGAAGGAGCGCTCGGCGGGCGGCACGCGGTCGCGCGGCGGCGCCAGGACCTCGTCCGTGCCGGTCTCGATCTCCACTTCGGCGCCGCCGTCCAGGTGACCGCCGAGCGCCGCGCGGATCCGGCCGGCCGTCCCACCGCCGGCCCGGCGGACGACGACGGTCGGCGGCAGCTCCCGCGCCCGCTCCCGCCGGCGCGCGAGCTCCGCCCGGACGGAGGAGGGGGTGGAGGCGTCCACCCCGAGCGCCCCGAGGACGGCGACGAGCGTGTCGCGCGAGACGGCCGCCTCCCGTCCCCGCCAGTCCTCGTAGCGCGTCGCGACGCCGTGGTGCCCGGCCAGTCTGATCAGTTCGTCGTCACCCACGCCTGCACCATGCCCGGTGCGGCCCGCGTCACGCCGTCCACACCGGGGGCTTGCGGCCGATCCAGGGGCGGGCCTCCTCCAGCTGCGCGGACAGCGAGATCAGGGTGCCCTCCCCGCCGAGCCGTCCGGCGAGCATGACCCCGATGGGCAGGCCCTCGCCGTTCCAGTGCAGCGGGACGTTCACCGCGGGCTGCCCCGAGATGTTGTACATGGCGCAGAACGGGGTGAACTGCGTCTGCCGCCGGAAGTTCTCCTCCGGGTCCTGGTCGTGGAAGTACCCGACCGGCACGGGCGGCATGGCGAGCGTGGGGTGCAGGATCGCGTCGAACCCGTCCATCACCGGGAACGCCGCGCGCAGCGCCCCCTGCAGCGCCGCGTGGGCCTGGAACAGCTGCGGCGCCGTCGTCTTCTCGCCGTACCCGCGCAGCCAGCGGGTCAGCGGCTGGAGCAGGTCCTCGCTCCCCTCGGGGACGGGCGTCATCGTCGCCATCACGCCCCACAGCGTCGCGAAGTGCGGGACGAGGTCGGAGCCGAGCACCTGCGGCAGTTCCACGACCTCGTGGCCCAGCTCCTCAAGGAGCGCCGAGGCGTCCTCGTAGGCGGCGACGCAGTCGGGGTGGACCTCGACGTCCGGCACCGGCGGCTGGAGGCTCCGCGCGATCCGCAGCCGGCCCGGCGCGCGGTCGGCGCCGGCGAGGAAGGGCCCGTCCGCCTGCGGCGCCCGGTACAGGTCGCCCGGCATGTGGCCCGACATGACGTCCAGCATGAGGGCGGCGTCGCGGACGGTCCGCGCGATCGGCCCGTTGGTGGAGAGCCCGAACAGGTCGGGGATGACCGGCCCCTGGGAGATCCGGCCGCGGGTCGGCTTGATCCCGAACAGCCCGCACACGCTGCTCGGGATCCGGATCGAGCCGCCGCCGTCGCTGCCCTGCGCGATCGGCGCCAGCCCGGACGCGACCGCCGCCGCGGCGCCGCCGCTCGAACCGCCGGCCGACCGGGCCTGGTCCCACGGCGTGCGGGCCGGGGGCGACACGGCTCCCTCGGTGTAGCAGGGCAGGCCGAACTCGGGGGTCGCCGTCTTGCCGAGGAGCACCGTCCCGGCCGCCGCGAGCTTGGCCACCGCGTGGTCGTCGGCGAACCCGGTCAGCTCGGCGTAGACCGCCGAGCCGAACGTCATCCGGACGCCGTTCACCATGTTCAGGTCCTTGATCGGTACCGGGACGCCGTGCAGCGGCGGCAGCTCCGCCGGGTCCGCCGCCTCCAGCACCGCCTTCTCGGCGCCGCGCGCCTCCTCGCGGGCGCGCTCGGCGGTGACCGTCACGTAGGCGCCCACCTGCTCGTCCAACCGTTCGATGCGGGCCAGGTAATGGTCGGCGAGCTCGACCGGGGATACTTCCCGGGTGCGGACGGCGGCGGCCATGCGGGTGGCGCTGAGGTCATGAATCTGTGTCACGATCCGGAACGCTAGACGCCGTGTGCGCGGGCATCAAAGAGGGCACACACGACAGCAGCGGCAGAAGGAGATTAATACTGGCCTACCCGACCGCGCCGTAAGAGAATCACTGACGTTGGGCGACAAAACATTAACCCGGCATGGCTGGTCGCCCACCCTCCCGATGATTACTCTGCGCACGGAGGATCATGCCCCCGATGGGAAAGGAACACGGAGCGTCACCATGGCGACCATGGAGCGGGGCAACACGCAGAATGCCAGGGCGCGACCCGAGTCAGAGGAGGCGCGTGAGAACGATGACCGGACACCGGTGAAGGAGCGGCTGGAGGGGAGCGCCGCCGCGGCGATGCTCGACGATCCCAAGATCCGCCGCTGGGCGTACCGGATCGGCGCGGCCGTCGTCGCCGGCGCCGCCGCGCTGTTGCTGACGAGCTGGCGGCTCGGCCTGACCGTCGCGGTGCTCGTCGTCATCGGCGACTACGTGCGGCAGTCCCGCAGGAGCTCCACCGTGACCGCCTGGCAGAAGTCGTCGGCCGCGGAACGGCGCACCGAGAAGCAGCTGAAGTCCCTGCGGCGCAACGGATACCTCGTGCTGCACGCGCGGGCCGTCCCCCGCGACGACGAGGGCGTCAGCGACGGGCGGATCGACCACCTGGTCATCGGGCCGAGCGGCGTCTACGCCATCGACTCGGAGAAGTGGGACAAGCGCCTCCCCGTGCGCACCATGTCCCACCTCAAGCTCTTCCACGGCCCCTTCAACAAGAAGGACCGGCTGGACGAGGCGCGCTGGGAGGCCCAGATGGCGAGCATCATCCTCGCCGAGCGGGTCGGCTTCGACGTGCCGGTGCAGCCGTCCGTGGCGATCTACGGCCCGTCCATCCCGTGGAAGGTCATGCGGGTGCGGGACGTCGACGTCTACGCGGGCAACCGGGCTCGCTCGTACCTGCGCCGCCGCCCGAAGATCCTCACCGAGGGCGACGTCCAGCGCATCTTCCAGGCGGCCGAGGACGCCCTGCCGCCGAAGTACCCCGACTGAGGCCGAGGGCGGCCCCGCTTCCCGGGGCGGCCCGCCGTAAAGCCGGGACACCGCCGTCCCGGCTTTTTTCCTGCCCTCCGGCGGTTGGTAGCATCGGAGGCCACGGCCGGCCCGGGCGCGAACCTCCGCCGAGCCGGCGGCAGCGCCGCGACCCGCCGCTGCGCGTCACACCTTCCAGGCGACCCGCCCGCCCACGCCGAACCATGCGCGGCCCGTCGTCCCCGCACGCCACAGGTTTGGAGAGGTCGAAATGCCACCGCTCAGGTCACGCACGGTCACCCATGGCAGGAACATGGCGGGCGCCCGCGCGCTCATGCGGGCCAGCGGCGTCCAACGCGAGGACTTCGGCAAGCCGATCGTCGCGGTGGCCAACAGCTTCACCCAGTTCGTGCCCGGCCACGTCCACCTGGACGAGGTCGGCAAGGTCGTCGCCGGCGCCGTCCGGGAGGCCGGCGGCGTGCCCCGCGAGTTCAACACCATCGCCGTCGACGACGGCATCGCGATGGGCCACGACGGCATGCTGTACTCGCTGCCGTCCCGCGAGGTGATCGCCGACGCGATCGAGTACATGGTCAACGCGCACTGCGCCGACGCCCTGGTCTGCGTCTCCAACTGCGACAAGATCACCCCGGGGATGCTGCTGGCCGCGCTGCGCCTGAACATCCCGACCGTGTTCGTCTCCGGCGGGCCGATGGAGGCCGGCAAGCCCGTCGAGGGCGTCATGGGCGGCAACAAGCTCGACCTGATCGACCCGATCATCGCCTCCGCCGACTCCTCCCTGTCGGAGGACAAGCTGCTGGAGATGGAGGAGAGCGCCTGCCCGACCTGCGGGTCGTGCTCGGGCATGTTCACCGCCAACTCGATGAACTGCCTCACCGAGGCGATCGGGCTGGCGCTGCCCGGCAACGGCACCGTCCTCGCCACCCACACCGCCCGCCGCCGCCTCTACGAGGACGCCGGCCGCACCGTGGTCGAGGTCGCCAAGCGGTACTACGAGGGCGACGACGCGTCCGTCCTGCCGCTGAGCATCGCCACCCGCGAGGCGTTCGAGAACGCCATGGTCCTCGACGTCGCGATGGGCGGGTCCACCAACACGATCCTGCACCTGCTCGCCGCCGCCACCGAGGGCGGCGTCGACTTCGGGCTCGCCGACATCGACGCGGTGTCCCGCCGCGTCCCGTGCATCTGCAAGCTGGCCCCCGCCACCGCCAAGTACCACGTCGAGGACTGCCACCGCGCGGGCGGCGTCCCGGCCCTGCTGGGCGAACTGAACCGCGCCGGCCTGCTGAACGCGTCGGCGCATTCGGTCCACTCCGCCTCCCTCGACGAGTTCCTCGCCCGATGGGACGTCCGCTCCCCCGACGTCCTGCCCGAGGCCGTCGAGATGTTCCACGCGGCGCCCGGCGGCGTCCGCAGCACCTCGGCGTTCTCGCAGAGCGCCCGCTGGGAGTCGCTCGACCTCGACCGCGAGAACGGCTGCATCCGCTCCGCCGAGCACGCCTACACCGCCGACGGCGGCCTCGCCGTCCTGCGCGGCAACATCGCCCCCGACGGCGCGATCGTCAAGACCGCCGGGGTGGACGAGGAGCTGTGGACCTTCACCGGCCCCGCCGTCGTCTTCGAGTCGCAGGACCAGGCCGTCGAGGGCATCCTCGGCGGGAAGGTCAAGGCCGGCGACGTCGTCGTGATCCGCTACGAGGGCCCGAAGGGCGGGCCCGGCATGCAGGAGATGCTGTACCCGACGAGCTTCCTCAAGGGCCGCGGGCTCGGCAAGGCGTGCGCGCTGATCACCGACGGCCGGTTCTCCGGCGGCACGTCCGGGCTGTCCATCGGGCACGCCTCCCCCGAGGCCGCGGGCGGCGGGATCATCGCCCTCGTCGAGGACGGCGACCGCGTCGTGATCGACATCCCCCACCGCACGCTGGAGCTGGACGTCCCGGCCGACGAGCTGGAGATCCGCCGCGAGAAGCTGCTCGCCGACCTCGGCGGCTACCGGCCCCGCGACCGCCACCGCCCGGTCAGCGCCGCCCTGCGCGCCTACGCCGCGATGGCCACGTCGGCCTCGACCGGTGCCGCGCGCGACGTCTCCCAGCTCGACCGTCTGAACGGCTGAGCATTACCCGGCGGGTCATCGCCTCCATTCCCCGTCCGGGGCAGAGTGGTGGGTGCCGGGCCGACCAGCCCGGCCCCACCGCTGAAGGAGCTCTCGATGACCGCCTACGCCCTCGCCCACCTGTTCCCCGAGCCGCCGCTGCACGACGACGTCTTCGTCTACATGGAGCGCATCCAGGAGACCATGGACCCGTTCGGCGGCCGCTTCATCGTGCACGCCGCCCACACCGAGGTGATCGAAGGCCCGTTCGAGGGCGGCTACGTCATCATCGAGTTCCCCGACATGGACGAGGCACGCGCCTGGTACGCCTCGGACGCCTACCAGGCGATCCTGGCGATGCGCACCGACAACATCCCCGGAACCACCGTGCTGCTCCAGGGCACCCCGCCGAACTACGACGCGGCCGCCACCGGCAGGGCGTTGCGCGCGGCCCAGGCCGGCTGACCGGTCAGGAGCAGCATCCTCCGCCGCAGCAGCCTCCGCCCGCGCTCGGCGGGGGCTGGGGCGCCCCGCCGCGGGACGTGCCGGTGACGGCGACGGTGGACAGGAGCTTGACGGTGTCGTCGTGGCCGTCCGGGCACGGGGCCGGGTCGGAAGCATTGATCATCGGGCGGGAGACCTCGAAGGTCGACCCGCACGCGCGGCAGCGGTAGTCATAGCGAGGCACGCCCCCAGGATACGCGCGTCAGGCGGCGGGCTCGGTGACATAGGGGGCCCACTGGGGATCGCCGTCGTGGACGAGGCCGATGAGCCGCCAGTGCGCGCCCCTCGGAACGGCCGGGGTGACGCTGAGCGTCCAGCCCAGCTCCGACAGCAGGCGGTCGGCCTTGCCGTGGTTGCACGCCATGCAGGAGGCCACGCAGTTCTCCCAGACGTGCTTGCCGCCGCGGCTGCGCGGATGGACGTGGTCGATCGTCTCGGCGCGGCGGCCGCAGTAGACGCAGCGGAAGTTGTCGCGGCGCATCAGTGCCGCGCGGGTCAGGGGCACGCGGGTGCGGAACGGGATGCGGACGTAGCGGCGGAGCCGGATGACGGACGGCACCTCGACCGTCATCGTCGCCGCGTGGAGCACGGCACCCGAGGTGTCGTGATGGACGATCTCCGCCTTCTCGCGGAGCACGAGGCAGACCGCTCTCCGCAGAGGCAGCGTGGTGAGGGGTTCGTACGTCGCGTTCAGGAGGAGGACCTGTCGCATCAGACGCCCTCCAACGGGCCGTGCTGTCCGTTCGCCCCGGTGGTCACGGCGCAGCGCGCCTCCCACCGAGGCCCGGTTATCGTTTCCGGCACCTGCGCACTCGCCATGAGGACCTCCCCAGGGGCGAACCGACCAGAATCAGTGTGGCGTCTGAGGGAGGTCGTCCGCTACCCCAATAATCCCCAGCCGCACACTGCTCGAACACGGAACCCGCGGGGAGTACTGGGACGGGCAGCGCTTAACGGCCAATAAAGTGCATCCATGACGCCGTATCCGTCCGCGCAGCGCGAGGACATCGTCGAGGACATCCACGGCCACCGGGTCGCCGACCCCTACCGCTGGCTGGAGGATCCCGACAGCGCCGAGACCGGCGAGTGGCGCTCCGCGCAGGACCGGCTCTTCCACAAGGTCATGGAAACCCTTCCCGGCCGGGACGCGCTGCGGGCACGCCTGCTCGATCTGCTCGGCGCGGGAAGCGTCGGGGCCCCGGTGTGGCGGGGCGAGCGGCGCTTCTTCACCCGCCGCTCCGCCGACCAGGAGCACCCGGTGCTCTACACCGCGGACCCGGACGGGTCCGAACGCGTCCTCGTCGACCCGACGGCCCTCGACCCCGCCGGGACGACGACGCTGGACGGCTGGCAGCCCGACAAGGAGGGACGCCTCCTGGCGTACAAGGTGTCGACCGGCGGCGACGAGGAGTCGCTGCTGTACGTCATCGACGTCGCGACGGGCGACCGCGTGGAGGGGCCGATCGACCGGGCCCGGTACTCCTCGGTGGCCTGGCTGCCGGGCGGCGAGGCGTACTACTACACGCGCCGGCTCCCCGCGCGGGACGTCCCGGAGGGCGAGGAGCAGTACCACCGGCGCGTCTACCTGCACCGCGTCGGCACCGAACCCGACACCGACGACGTGCTGGTCTTCGGCGCGGGCCGGGACAAGACCAACTACTACGGCGTCGGCGTCAGCCGCGACGGCCGCTGGCTCACGATCTCCGCGTCGCAGGGCACCGCGCCCCGCAACGACCTGTGGATCGCCGACCTGACCGCGTCCGCCCCCGAGGCGCCCGCGCTGCGCGCCGTGCAGGAGGGCGTCGACGCCTCCACCGGCGTCCACGTGGGCCGCGACGGCCGCGCCTACGTCTTCACCGACCGCGACGCGCCCCGGTCCCGCCTGTGCGTCGCCGACCCGTCCGACCTCTCCTACGGGACCTGGCGGGACCTCCTCCCCCAGGACCCCGAGGCCGTGCTCACCGACTTCGCGATTCTGGACGACCTGGAGCGCCCGGTCCTGCTCGCCGGCTGGACGCGCCACGCGATCAGCGAGATCACCGTGCACGACCTGGCGTCCGGGGAGCGGCTCAGCGCCGTCCCGACCCCCGGTCTCGGTTCCATCGGCGGCATCGTCGAGCGGCCCGAAGGCGGGCACGAGGCCTGGTTCGGCTACACCGACAACGTGACCCCCTCGTCGATCCTGCGCTACGACGCGCGCACCGGGGAGACGACGCTGTGGGCGTCCGCGCCGGGGACGGTCGACGTCCCCGAGATCGAGACGCGCCAGGTCGTCTACACCTCCCGGGACGGGACCGAGGTGCGCATGCTCGTCGCGTCCCGTCCGGGCCTGACCGGACCGCGCCCCGCGATCCTCTACGGGTACGGCGGGTTCACCATCTCCCTCACCCCGTCCTACTCGGCGAGCATCCTCGCGTGGGTCGAAGCGGGCGGCGTCTACGCGGTCGCCAACCTGCGCGGCGGCTCCGAGGAGGGCGAGCAGTGGCACCGCGCCGGCATGCGGGACCGCAAGCAGAACGTCTTCGACGACTTCCACGCCGCCGCCGAGAAGCTGATCGCGGACGGCCTCACCACGCCGTCCCAGCTCGCGATCTCCGGCGGCTCCAACGGCGGGCTCCTGGTCGGCGCGGCCCTCACCCAGCGCCCCGACCTGTACCGGGCTGTGGTGTGCTCCGCGCCGCTCCTGGACATGGTCCGCTACGAGCGGTTCGGCCTCGGCCAGACGTGGAACGACGAGTACGGGACGGCCGACGACCCCGAGGAGTTCGGCTGGCTCATCGGCTACTCGCCGTACCACCACGTCCACCCCGGCACCGCCTATCCGGCCGTCCTGTTCACGACGTTCGGCAGCGACACCCGCGTGGACCCGCTGCACGCCCGCAAGATGTGCGCCGCCCTCCAGCACGCGACCGCCTCCGAAGCCCCGGTCCTCCTCCGCGACGAGCCCGAGGTAGGCCACGCCGCCCGCTCGGTCACGCGCTCCGCCGACCTCACGGCGGACACCCTCACGTTCCTGGCGGCACAGACCGGGCTCGCCCTGAGCGACGAATTGACGCATGGTCTAATAGTTGGATGAGCAAGACGCTGCGCGATCCGGCTGAACGGGCGCTGGAGCTGCTTCGCGAGCCGCCGGGCGAGCCCGACGTGTCCGCCGGGTACCTCGACCTGCTCGGGGCGGCCGCGAAGTCGCCCTCCCTCGCCCAGTCGGTGATGGAGTCGACGTTCCTCCCGCGGATCTACGAGAAGGTGTGGCGGCCCGTCGGCTTCAACCTGGCGAAGGGCTGGCCACTCGGTCCGGACTCCGCCGAAGAGCACGCCATGGCGCGCGACTGGCTCGGCCTGTCACAACCCGGCTACGCCGCCCGGCCGCCCGCGACCGTCCTGGACGTGGCGTGCGGCCCCGGCAACGTCACCCGCGCCCTCGCCGCCGGCGTCGGCCCGGCGGGCCTGGTCGTCGGCCTCGACGCGTCCGAGACCATGCTGAGCCGCGCCGTCGCCGACACCGCCCCCGGCGACCCCGTGACCTACGTCCGCGGCGACGCCGTCGACCTGCCGTTCCGCGACGGCGCGTTCGACGCCGTCAGCTGCTTCGGCGCCCTCTACCTCTTCGACGACCCCTGGACGGCCCTGGACGGCATGACCCGCGTCCTCAGACCCGGCGGGCACCTGATCATCCTCACGTCCCGGCGCCCGCTCCCCACCCCCCGCCTCGGCGCCGAACTCCTCCGCCGCGCCACCGGCTTCACCGCCTTCGGCGACCGCGAGGTCACCCGCGCCCTCACCGACCGCGGCTACACCGCCGTCCGCCAACGCCGCTACCCCCTCATGCAGGTCATCGCCGGTAGGTGTTCCTGAACCAGTGCCCTCCTCCTTCGGGCCTGGCGGCCCTCCATCGTCGAAAAACGCGGGCGATCGCCGGCATCGCTCCGACTCGCCTTGCGGCTCGCTTCGCGATCAGGTTCTCGCACGCTCGAACCTGCCTTCGGACGCGATCGCGACCCTTGAGGCTGTTGCGGGGTGCGGTGGCTGAGGTCCCTGACCCTGGCAGCTTCGCTAGGACTCACTCGAAGATCGCGCTACGCTTCCAAAGCAACACGCACGGCCAACCGTGCCCATGAGCGACCCCCTCCTGGGGTTGGGAAGCCTCCAGGAGGGGGTTGGGGCGTGCGGTGTTTGTTTGCAGTGCCCTCCTCCTTCGGGCCCGGAGGGCCCTCCATCGTCGGGAACTGCGGCGATCGCCGGCATCGCTCCGACTCGCCTTGCGGCTCGCTTCGCGATCAGGTTCTCGCAAGCTCGAACCTGCCTTCGGACGCGATCGCGAGAGTGGGGGTCGTTGCGGGGTTGCTCTGGGGCTGAGGTTGTTGGCGTAGACAGGTTCCACAGGCGGAGCGGCTCGCTGCGGGAGCAGGTTCTCGCTTCGCTCGAAACTGCTTCGGACGCGATCGCGAAAGTAGGGGTCGTTGCGGGTTGCCCTGGGACTGGGGTTGTCGACGTGGGCAGGTTCCCTAGTCGGGGCGGCTCGCTGTCCGAACTGGTTCTTGCACCCTCGAAACTGCCTTCGGACGCGATCGCCAGGATGAGGGTGTTGCGGGGGTGCTCTGGGGCTGGGGTTGTTGTTGGCGGGTTTCGCGGGGTGGGGGCGGTCGGCCGCCACTGCGGGGCATGTCGAGGTCGGCTACGCCTGGAGCGTGCGGGCTCTGGCCTGCTGTCGCAGTGCTCTCCTCCGTTGGCTCGGAGGAGGGCACTGCGGCGGCGCGGTTCAGCGCAGCGGTTTTTCTATGTAGATGTTGACTATGCCGCCGATGGACTCGCGGCGGGTCTCCGTCCAGCCGAAGTTGCGGTAGAGGGCCAGGGCGGGGGTCTGGCGTTCGGTGGTGTCGGCGCGCAGTATGCGGTAGCCGTACTCTGCCGCGCGTTCCTCCAGGGCCTGGACCAGCGCTGTGCCGTAGCCGCGTCGCTGGACCGCCGGCAGGACGCGCAGGCGCACCATCTCGGCGGTGTCGAGGGTCGGGTTGCCGGGGGCGTAGCCGCCGAAGGCGCGGGCGTGGCCGCCGGGGATGAGGTCGGCTCGGCGCAGGCCGCCCATCGCGACTATCCGGCGGTCGAGTTCGCCGACGAGGAACTCACCGTTGTTGCGGAGATAGATGTCCTCCATACGGAAGAAGTCGTGGTCGTAGTAGACGCCGTCGCCGGGGCGCAGGCCGACCTGGGCCAGGCCCTCCTGGTGCAGGGCCAGGACGACGCCGTGGTCGGCCGCGTGGTACCGGCGGATCTGCAGGTCGCCGTAGCGCCATTCGGGGGGATCGTCCTTGAGCCGGACGAGCGTGGGGTGGCCTTGCCAGGAGGCGTTGTCGGTGCTCATCCCGGTCAGACCTGTTCCCCCGGGCGTACGGCGGCGGGCGGATCTTGCGTGGGGCTCTTGACCGAGGGGCCGGAGAGGGCCTCGTAGAAGTCCTTCAGCTCCGGGATCTGGCCGTGCTTGGTCGCGACCGCCGCGCCGATCTGCCGGGCGCGGTGCACGAGGATGTCGGAACGATGGTCGGCGGGCAGGTCGTAGATGGCCTCCCGGCCGGCCGTCAGCGCGGCCTCGGGGTGGCCGGCGTGCAGCTTGCACATCGCCCGGTCGAGCCGCACCAGGGTCAGGTCGACGCGGTCGGTGGGCGAGTACAGGGTGAGGGCGTGGCTGAGCACCTCGTCGCCCTGCCTGTGGTCGCCGAGGTTGGTGAACGTGTCGCCCTCGTAGAAGGCCATCTGCCGGTCGGTGAACCCGAACACCAGGTCGGAGGTGTCGGTCTTGGAGAGCTGGTCGAAGACGGAGCGGCCGCGCACGAGCGCGCGGCGGGCGCTCGGGGCGGCGTCCCCGCGGCCGCGCATCGCCAGCATGCCGAGCGCGCGCGCCTCCACGGCGGGGGCCATGGCGGCGGCGACGCCGGGGGTCCGGCCGGCGAGGTCCTGCGCCTTGCGCGCCAGGTGCAGCGCCTCGCGCGGGTCGCCGTAGTACATCGGAACGAGGGACTCGCGGACGGTCACCCAGGCGCGTAACTGCCGGTCGCCGGTCTCGTCGGCGGCGGTCCGCGCGGTCCGGAAGAACGAGCGGGCCAGCCGGTGGTCCCCCAGGTTGATCATGATGAGCCCGGACAGCCCGGACAGCTGCGCGGCGATCCGGCACAGGCGTTCCTGCAGCTCGACCGGCTGGCGCTTGTCGCACATGCGCCGCACCTCGCTGAAGTCGAGCAGCACGTCGCAGAGCATCCGGAGCGACGGGGTCGCCTGGTACTGCCGGCCGTAGCCGTAGGTCGTCTCCTCCCACTGGTCGAGCATGGTCGGCGAGACGGTCGCGCCGACGAGTGTGTCGTCCATCTTGCGGCGCAGGTTGTCGACGGCCCCAAGGAACTGACCGTCGAGCGCCACGCCCGCTCCGGCCAGCAACTGCAGAAGGGTCCTACGAAGCACGATGTCCTCCTCTCCCACATCAATGGTCAGGGGGCCGTCGGCGCGGTCATGGCCCCGCAGGTCGTTGACGGTCGCCCAGGGGCGCTCCTCGCTCCTGGGCACGATCGCCCCGACGATCGCGTCGGGGTCGGGCACCGGACGCTGGTCCGGCACGCGCGGCTGCGGAACGCTCCCGGCGCCCGCACGGGTCGCGTGTCCGCGGCCGCAGATACAGGGACTCTGGTAGTCGAGGGCGTCGGGCTCCACCCGGTAGACGGCGCACAAGTAGTGCAGGTACTCCGGGCCGGGACGCTTGTACCCGCTCTCGTAGGCGGACAGCAGCGTCTCCCCGAGCCGCGGCAGCGGTTTGCCGTCGACCTCGTAGAGCGCCTTGACCTGCGCCACGATGTCGGACAGCGCGACGCCGTGGGCCAGCCGGTGCGCCTTGATCCGGCTGGTCCCGAACAGCGGCCCGCACTGCTCGTGGATCTCCTGCGCGATCGCCACCGGACCCCGTCCTCGCGCCAGGGCGTGCGCACGGATCCGGCGAGCCACCTCCGTCTCTCTCCGAGGGGGGTCCGACACCCGGCCTCCTCCCGTCGGGCCGGAACGCCGTCCCCCAGGGGGTTGGCGGTCGTCCCCGCCACGGCGACCGGTCGTTTGGCCACGACAGATGATTGCTTGCGCACGCAGCGTAATCCTCGCCACAGCCCCCGCCAAGCGATTCCGGCGAAGTGATGGCGGCCGGGAGGCACCCCGCACCCCGTGGGTAGAGATTTTTCCTCCGGGGGGAGGAGGACTTCTCCTGAGGTGGGGGAATCCGGTTCTTCGGCCCCTGGCCGCCCCCTTGACCGGTCAGTGTGAGAGTTGGAAATCTCTCGTGTTGTGATCGAGCGAATCCGGAGAGTCGATCATCCGGTCGACCGGGCACTGGGCCCGCGGGCGTTTCGCCCGCCTAGGGAGGGGGTGCGAAGGTGGTCAGCGACAGACGCGTCGGCTACCTCGAAGAGCTGGAGCATGAACTGGACACGCGGGGCCTCGTCGCGCGGGTCGTCAGGACCCGCTCGGGGCCGGCCTTCCTGAGGGTGGTGAACCCCGAGGCAGCGAGCCTCGCGGAGGACGTCACCTGCGCGCCGGCCCCCGAGACCAAGGACCACTACTTCTGGTGGTCGTGGGGCGAGCGCATGCACCGCGTCGACGACGTCGGCGGCGCGGCCCTCAAGCTGGCGCACGTCCTCCAGCCGCTCGCCGCGAGGTGAGCGGACGCTCCACGGGCCCCTGAGCCCCTATCCGAGCTCCATCACAGACTCGGGCGCCCGCCGAACGGGCGCCCGGCGAGACCGGGCGTGTCCCGCGGGGCCGCGGCGAAGGGCGCGGCAGCCGCGGACCACGCGGGGCACGTTCGCCCGGCAGACCCCCTCCCCGGCCAGTCCCCGCCACCAGCCCCGGCGTTCGTATGAACCGGTCGGAACCGTCCCCTACGATCGGGCTCGTACCGCCGCCGGTCCACGGCGAGGTGGCGAGGAACCGCAATGGCCGGGGAGGGTCTGCCACACCATGTCTCTGTTCGCGTCGATCAGCGTGCCGCTCGCCGTCTCGCCGGTCGCCAAGCCGTTCCTGCCCTGGGCCGAGAACGGCACCCCGGAGGCGGCCTGCAAGAACACGGACCCCAGCGTCTCGTGCCGGCTGGTCTGGAACGTCTCGAAGAACACCGACTTCACCCGGTTCTGGGCCACCTGGCTGGACAAGCCGCTGAGCACGCTGCTGTGGATCATCGTGACCTTCGTGGTGGCGCTGATCGTGAAGAACATCGCGCACCGGATGATCACCAAGATCACGTTGCGGATGGCCGAGGGCACGATGTCGGAGAAGGTCCGGGACCGGTCCCGGACGGTCTTCGAGGGCAGCCCCGCCCTCCTCAACAGGCGGCGCGCCCAGCGGGCCCAGACGCTCGGCTCGGTGCTGCGCTCCATCGCGTCCATCATCATCATGGGGACGGCCGCGTTCAGCATCCTCGGCTCTCTCGGCCTCAACCTCGCGCCCATCCTGGCCAGCGCCAGCGTCATCGGCGTCGCGGTCGGCTTCGGCGCGCAGAACATCGTCAAGGACTTCCTCGCCGGGCTGTTCATGCTCCTGGAGGACCAGTACGGCGTCGGGGACGTCATCGACGTGGGCAGCGCCAAGGGGACGGTCGAGGCCGTCACCCTGCGGGTCACCCGCATGCGGGACGTCGACGGCGTCGTCTGGTACGTCCCGAACGGCGAGATCAAGAAGGTCGGGAACGAGTCGCAGAACTGGGGTCGCGCCGTCCTGGACATCCCGGTCGACATCAACGAGGACACCGAGAAGGTCAAGGAGATCCTGCAGACCACCGCCGACCAACTGGTCGCGGACGCGCCCTGGAGCGACATCGTCCTGGAGCAGCCCTCGGTGTGGGGCGTGCAGGCCCTCGCGGGCGACGCCATCGTGATCCGCGTCGTGCTGAAGACGGTGCCGGGCAGGCAGGGCGACATCGCCCGCGAGCTGCGCGAACGCGTCAAGCGGGCGTTCGACGAGGCGGGCGTCACCGTCGCCACCCCCGCGCCCTAGCCCGCCTCCCGAGTGGATCAAGGTGAGGAAGGGGACGTGTCTCACATAGGGTGGGGGCGCTATGGCTGAACAGGTGACCTTCTACGAAGCGGTCGGCGGCGAGGAGACCTTCCACCGGCTGGTCCACCGCTTCTACCAGGGGGTCGCGGACGACCCCGACCTCCGCGCCCTCTACCCCGAGGAGGACCTCGGTCCGGCCGAGGAGAGGCTGCGCCTCTTCCTGATCCAGTACTGGGGCGGCCCCAACACCTACAGCATGCAGCGCGGGCATCCGAGGCTGCGGATGCGTCACGTGCCCTTCGTCATCGGCGCGGCCGAGCGGGACGCGTGGCTGCGGCACATGCGCGTCGCGGTGGACGAGCTCGGCCTTCCCGAGGATCTGGAGAGGCAGCTCTGGGCCTACTTCACGATGGCGGCGCAGAGCATGGTGAACGCCCCTACGTGAGCGGGTAGAGGGCCCCGTATGACACGAACCCCTTGGTGGCGCAACGCCGTCGTGTACGAGGTCTACGTCCGCAGCTTCGCCGATGCCGACGGGAACGGCGAAGGCGACCTCCAGGGGATCCGGTCCCGGCTCGGCCACCTGCGCGATCTCGGTGTGGACGCGCTGTGGCTCACCCCCTTCTACACCTCCCCGCTCGCGGACGGCGGCTACGACGTGGCCGACTACCGCGACGTCGACCCCCGGTTCGGCACGCTGGACGACTTCGACGCCCTCGTCGCGGACGTGCACGCCCACGGGATGCGACTGATCGTCGACATCGTCCCGAACCACTCCTCCGACCGGCATCGCTGGTTCCGGGAGGCGCTCGCGGCGCCTCCCGGGTCACCCGTGCGCTCCCGCTACATCTTCCGGTCCGGCAAGCCAGGGGAGCGTCCCGGCGAGGACCGCCCGCCGAACGACTGGCCGTCGGCGTTCGGCGGCCCCGCCTGGACGCGGCTGGACGACGGCGAGTGGTACCTGCACCTGTACGCGCCCGAGCAGCCCGACCTCAACTGGCGCAACCCCGACGTGCGGCACGAGTTCGAGGACATCCTGCGGTTCTGGCTCGACCGCGGCGTGGACGGCTTCCGCATCGACGTCGCCGCCGGCCTGTTCAAGGACGAGTCGTTCCGCGACCTCCACGGCCAGGACCGGCGCATGCCGAACGGCCCCGTGTACAGCCGGCCCGAAGTCCACGACGTCTACCGGAGGTGGCGCCAGATCCTCGACGAGTACGACGGCGACCGCATGGCCATAGGCGAGGTGTGGACGGACGGCCCGGAAGACCTCGCGCTGTACCTGCGGCCAGACGAGCTGCACCAGGTCTTCCAGTTCGACCTGCAAACGGCCCCGTGGTCGGCCATGGCTTTCCGCGAAGTGATCGACGGCGCGCTGAAGGCCGTCGCTCCCATGGGCGCCGCTCCGACGTGGGTGCTGTCGAGCCACGACTCCGTCCGCCACGTCACCCGTTATGAGCAGCAGGGGGTCTTCCAGGGCATCGGACACGCCCGGGCCAAGGCCGCGTTACTGCTGCTCTTGGCGCTTCCTGGGTCGGCCTACCTGTACCAGGGCGAGGAACTGGGGCTGCCCGAGGTGACCGATCTGCCGGACGACGCCCGGCAGGACCCCATCTTCAAGCGCACGAACGGGCAGAGCGCGGGACGGGACGGCTGCCGGGTGCCGCTGCCTTGGTCGGGCCGCGCCGAACCCTACGGCTTCTCCCCCGACGGCGTCCGGCCGTGGCTGCCGATGCCGGAGCGGTGGGCGTCCTTGGTCGCTGAGGCGCAGGCGTCCGACCCGTCCTCCATGCTGAGCTGGTACCGCGAGGCGCTCGCGCTGCGCCGCCGCCTGCACGGCGACCTCCCGGAAGACCTGGAGTGGATCGACTCCCCCGAGACCGCCCTCTTCTTCCGGCGCGGTTCCCTGGTCCTCGCCCTCAACTGCGGCGAGAACCCTGTGCGCCTCCCTGCGGGCACCCCGCTCCTGACCAGCACGCCCCTCTACGGCGAGTTGCTTCCCGGCAACACCGCCGCCTGGCTGAGCGTCCCCTGAACGCGCGACGCGGTGTGCCGGTCCGTGCGAGGGGCAACGCACGGACCGGCACACCGCGGTACTTCGCTGGAAGGGTGCCTCCGGCTACAGCGGCGGGCGCTGAAGCTGGAGCGGGTCGTCGGCCATGGGGGCCGACTTGAGGGTCTGCATGCCGGTCCCGACGCCCGCCCAGCGCTTGACGTCGGCGGTCGCCTTGGTCTGCTCGTCACCGGGCAGCTTGGCGATGAGCCGGCCGCTGTGGTTCATCCCCGGGGCGACGTAGACGGCCGAGTCGCGGCTGCCGTGCCCGAGGCGGAACGGCTCGGAGCCCCACGGGTCGTTGGCGCCGTACAGGAACAGCATGTGCTCGGCGTTCCCGCGCACCCAGCGATCGATGTCGTGCATGGCGCGGCCGTTGTCGAACCGCATGGGGATGTCACGCGGAACGTAGGTGCGCGGCTGGTAGCTGTCCTCGTACCGCAGCAGCGGCCGCAGGTGCTTGAACTTCGGCGTCGGCCAGCCCAGCTGCGTCCCCGCCTGGTAGTAGTACGGGATGTACGGGGCGAGGCCCTGGTCGCTGTAGAACGACAGGCCCGAGATGTTGTCGAGCGTCTGGTAGATCTCGTCGTCCGAGGCGTTCACCGCGGGCAGCGACGCGCAGTCGGACTGCAGGCTGTACTGCCAGAAGCCCCACTCGTAGTCCATCACCGAGTTCTCGAACGCGCGGTCCTGGCTGCGCAGGATGCTGAACGTCCAGCCGTTCTCGTCGGCGGCGGCCTTGAAGCGCTTGAGCATCGCGGGGCGGCGCTTGAGGAACTCGCGCGCCAGCGCCTTGACGTGGGTGCGGCACTCGGGGTCGGAGCCGACGGTCTGGAAGAACTTGTCGTAGGCGCGGTCGTCGTTGTTGTTGACGTCGTTCGGCGCCACGTACACGACGCTGCCGTCGACGTCACGCGGGTAGAACCGCTTGTGGTAGACGGCCGTCATGCCGCCCTTGCTGGCCCCCGTCGAGATCCACTTGCCCTGGTAGATCGTCTTCATGGCGCCGATCAGCCGGTGCTCGTCGGTGGCCGCCTGCCAGATCGTGTCCTTCTTCCAGTCCGTCGGCTCCGGACGGGACGGGGTGAAGTAGCGGTATTCGACCGAGATCTGGTTGCCGTCGACCAGTGCCGTCGGCTCGGAGGTGAACATCGTCTCCGGCGTGTTGTACCCGCTGGTGTAGAGCACCATGGGACGGTCCGCCGACTTGTGCTGCAACATGATGCGCTGCTCGAACCACTGCCCCCGCGGGTTGCGGTGGTCGACCGGCTGCCTGTACTCCAACCAGAACCAGCGGTAGCCGGGCAAGGTGGACTGTTTCTCCGTCACCTGCATGCCGGGGATCGCCTTCAGCTGGGCGAGGATGTCGCCCGCCTGGGCGGCGCCGGCCTTCACCGTGCCCGCCTGGGCCGGACCCGCGGCCTGCGCCGCGGTGGCGCCCGCCCCGGTCATGCCCGCGGCGAGCAGCAGTGCCATGGCTCCTCGTGAGACGCGCCGCATTGTGCCCCTTTCACGTGGGTTCTCCACATTCGCGTCGCGACCCTAGAGGGAGAAGCCCGGCCAAAACGGATTGCTGTTGGGCTTGTTACCTATCCGTGACGGGTCGGTTGTCACCCGATCAGACCGGAAATCAAGCCCAGGAGGGGCGGAACCGTGATCAGGCAGGCAATGGCGCTCACGCTGGAGGAACGTAGACCCGCCGGGTGAACCTCGATCACGTCCGAAACGGCGCACAGCCGCGGCCAGAGATCAGACCCGGGAAATGTCGGCCGGGTCCGGGAGCGGCGATCGGGTCAGGATGGGTGAGACGGGGGTCAGGTGGGAGGGGCGGGGGTGAAGCCGTCGTCCCAGGGGGCCAGGCGTTCGAAGAACCGCTCGTCGTGCCAGCGTCCGTCCAGGTGGATGTGGCGGCGGGCCGTCCCCACAAGCGTGAAGCCGTTGCGTTCGAGCACGCGCTGGGACGCGAGGTTGTCGACTCTCGTGAACGCTTCGACGCGGTGCAGGCGGAGCGCACCGAACGCCACGTCCAGGGCCTGCCTGACCGCCTCGGTGGCGACGCCCCTGCCCGCGTGCGCGCGCGCCACCCAGTAGCCGACGAAGCAGCTCTGGAGGGGCCCGCGCAGGATGTTGTTGAGCGTGATGCGCCCGGCGACCTCGCCGTCGACGAGGATGACGCCCGGCCACATCTCCTGCGCCGCGTACGCCTCGACCAGCTCGCGCAGGTTGTCGCGCTGGCCGTCGACGGTGAAGTACGCCTCGCCCCGTTCCGGTTCCCAGGGACGCAGGTAGGCGCGGTTCTCCCGGTACAGCGCCGCGAGCGCCACCGCGTCCGCCATCTGGACGGCGCGCAGGCGCACCCCCGCTCGACGGCCGTCGAGCGCGGGCGAAGGGCCGGCGAGCGCCGTCATGCGCGGGGCACCACGTACCGCCCGATGAACTCCCGTTCCTCCGGGGTGAAGCGGCGCAGGCGGTTCGCCTCCACGTCGAACGCGACGAGGGTCGAGGTCGCCGCGGCGTACACGTGGTCGTCGTCCCGCACCTCGTAGGCCAGCTTGAACGACGCGGCGCGGGCCTCGGTCACCCACGTCTCCACCCGGATCGGGTAGACGGTCGGCAGCAGCGGGTGCCGGTAGTCGATCTCGTGCCGGGAGATCACCATGCCGCGGACGGGCTGCTCCCCCTTGCGCACCGGGTCGCCGTGGAACATCTCCAGCCGCGCGTCCTCCAGGTAACCGAGGAACTTGACGTTGTTCACGTGTCCCTGGGAGTCGATGTCGCCGAATCGGATCTTGAACTCGTAGACGTGGCGGTACTCGGCCGCGGGCAACTGCTGCATGTCCTCGCCTGGGTGCGGGGGAACCTGGGTGGTCGGCCCGATGCTACCCGGAGCGGGTCGAGTCCCTGACAAGGCAGGGGCGCTTCGGGTCGAACCGCCAGTCCGGGATCAGGTACCTCATCGCGGCGGCGTCGTCGCGGTCCCCCAGTCCGTACCGGACGTAGAGGTCGTGCGCCTCCTCGACGCGCTGTTCGTCGAGGTCGACGCCGAGTCCCGGGCCCTCGGGCAGCGCGATCGCGCCGTCCGCGATCCGCGGCGGGTCGGTCGTGAGGCGCTGGCCGTCCTGCCAGATCCAGTGCGTGTCGATCGCGGTGATCTCGCCGGGCGCGGCCGCGGCGACGTGGGTGAACATCGCCAGGGACACGTCGAAGTGGTTGTTGGAGTGCGAGCCCCAGGTCAGCCCCCACGCCTCGCAGAGCTGCGCGACCCGCACCGAGCCGCGCATCGTCCAGAAGTGCGGGTCGGCGAGGGGGATGTCCACCGCGTCCAGCCGGATCGCGTGGCCGAGCTGCCGCCAGTCGACCGCGATCATGTTCGTGGCGGTGCGCAGGCCGGTGGCGCGGCGGAACTCGGCCATCGTCTCCCGGCCCGAGTAGCCGTCCTCGGCGCCGCACGGGTCCTCGGCGTAGGCGAGGACGTCCCGCAGCCCGGTGCCGATCCGGACGGCCTCCTCCAGCGACCAGGCGCCGTTCGGGTCCAGGTTGACGCGGGCGCCGGGGAACCGCTCGGCGAGCGCCCGCACGGCCCGCGCCTCCTCCGCGCCGCGCAGGACGCCGCCCTTGAGCTTGAAGTCGGCGAACCCGTAGCGCTCGCGCGCGGCCTCCGCCTGCCGGACGATCGCCTCGGACGTCAGCGCCTCCTCGCACCGCACCCGCAGCCAGCCGTCCGCTCCGTCCGGTGGTGCTTCGTACGGAAGGTCCGTTCTGTTGCGGTCGCCGACGTAGAAGAGGTAGCCGAGCACCGGGACCGTGCGGCGCTGGACGCCGTCGCCGAGCAGCGCCGCCACCGGCACGCCGAGGAACCGCCCCATCAGGTCGAGCAGGGCCGCCTCGATCGCGCTCAGCGCGTGCACGGTGATCCTGGTGTCGTGCGTGAGCGGGCCGCGTCCGCCCGCGTCCAGGTGGCCGAACGTCGCGCGGACGGCGTTGAGGATCTCGTCCGAGCGCCCGATGGGCTTGCCGACGACCAGCGCGCGGGCGTCCTCCAGCGTCCGCCGGATGCCCTCGCCGCCCGGTACCTCCCCGACGCCCGTACTGCCGGACGAGTCGGTCAGCAGCACCAGGTTCCGCGTGAAGAACGGCCCGTGGGCGCCGCCCAGGTTGAGCAGCATGCTGTCGCGTCCGGCGACCGGCACGACCCGCATCCCGGTGACCACCGGCGTGCTCACCGCGGTACCCCCTGGTAGGCGATCGGCCGCTGGAACCGCTCGACGGCGAGGCTCCCGACGGACGTCGCCCGCGCGTCGGACGTCGCCGGATACGGTCCGCCGTGCACCATGGCGCGCCCGACCCGGACGCCGGTGGGCCACCCTCCCCACAGGATCCGTCCGGCGAGCCGCTCCAGGACGGGCAGCAGCCGCGCCGCCGCCTCACCCCGTCCGTGGATCGTCGCGGTCAGCTGGCCCTCCAGGCCGCGGGCCAGCCCGATGACCTCGTCGAGGTCGGCACAGCGGACGACGAGCGAGCAGGCGCCGAAGATCTCGTCCTGGAGGTCGGGCCCGAAGTCCCCGGCGTCCACGGCCGCGAGGGCGGCCCGGCATCCGGCGACCGCGTCCGGCTCCCGGCCGCGCGCGAGGATCTCCACGCCGGGACGCCTTCCGAGCTTGTCGACCCCTTCGGCGTAGGCGCGGGCCAGGCTTCGGGTGAGCATGGGGGCCCCGGGGTCGGCCTCGATCGCCGTCGCCGCCGCGTCCAGGAAGGCGTCGAGACCGGGTCCCCTGATCGCGAAGACGAGGCCCGGGTTCGTGCAGAACTGCCCGGCCCCGAGGGTCACCGACCCGGCGTATTCCTCCGCCAGCCCGGCGGCGCGCTCCGCCAGCGCGTCGGGCAGCAGGAAGACCGGGTTGACGCTGCTCATCTCCGCGTAGACGGGGATCGGCCGCGGCCGGGCCGCCGCCGCGCCCGCGATCGCCAGGCCCGCCTTCCGCGATCCGGTGAACCCGACCGCCTGGACTCGCGCGTCGGTGACGAGCGCGGTGCCGAGCGTCGGCCCGTCGCCGTACAGCATCGAGAAGACGCCCTCGGGCAGCTCCGCCTCCCGGACGGCCTCCACGACGGCCCGTCCGGCCAGCTCGCACGTGCCGGGGTGGGCGTCGTGCGCCTTGACGATCACCGGGCAGCCCGCCGCGAGCGCGGCGGCGGTGTCGCCGCCCGCCACCGAGAACGCCAGCGGGAAGTTGCTGGCACCGAAGACCGCGACGGGCCCGAACGGCACCCGGCCCTGCCGGATCTCGGGCGCGCCCTCGCACGCCGGGTCGACGCTCGTCGCCGTCCCGCCCGCGAGATCGGCGCCCTCCGGCGGGTTCGAGCCGTGGCGCGCGGTGCTGCCGGCTGTCGCCGTCGCGCGCAGGTCGGATGCGAACAGGCGCAGCTGCCCCGACGTCCGCGCGACCTCGCCGGTCAGCCGGGCGGCGGGGAGGCCGGTCTCGGACGCGGCGCGCCGGACGAGATCGGCGGCCTGCGCGTCGAGCCTCCCGGCGATCCCGTCGAGCAACGCGGCGCGTTCCTCGGGACTCGTCGCGCGGTAGCCGTCGAACGCCTCCTCCGCGAGGCCGCAGGCCCGGTCCACCTCGGCGTCGCCGCCGTAGCGGTATTCCGGTTCGAGACGTTCCCCGGTACGGGGATCGACGGCGGTGATCGCCCTCCCCGTCCCGGTGACGCGCTCGAACCCGATCAGCATCTGCCCGGTGAGCTGCGCCAACGTCCCCGGTCCTCCTCGGTTGGACGGAATGCCTGAACCGGACGATAGGAGACGCGATCGATACCTGTCCAACACGAAGAACGCATCGTTCGATGCTCCGCGCGTATCACCGGCCGCGCCGGGAACGCGAACGGCCGCGCGATCGGGATCGCGCGGCCGTTCGGGGGCGACCGGAGTCAGTCGCGCTTCAGCCTGCGGTGGGTGACCCGGTGCGGGCGGGCCGCGTCGGCGCCCAGCCGCTCGATCTTGTTCTTCTCGTAGTCGGCGAAGTTGCCCTCGAACCAGAACCAGTTCGAGCCCTCCTCCCACGCGAGGATGTGCGTGGCGATGCGGTCCAGGAACCACCGGTCGTGCGAGGTGATCACGGCGCACCCGGGGAACTCCAGGAGGGCGTTCTCCAGGCTGGACAGGGTCTCGGTGTCCAGGTCGTTGGTGGGCTCGTCCAGCAGCAGGACGTTGCCGCCCTGCTTGAGCGTCAGCGCCAGGTTGAGCCGGTTGCGCTCGCCGCCGGACAGGACGCCGGCGGGCTTCTGCTGGTCGGGGCCCTTGAACCCGAACGCCGCGACGTACGCGCGGGACGGCATCTCGACCTGGCCGACGTTGATGTGGTCCAGGCCGTCGGAGACGACCTCCCACACCGTCTTCTTCGGGTCGATGCCGCCGCGGCCCTGGTCGACGTAGGAGACCTTGACGGTCTCGCCGACACGCAGGTCTCCCGCGTCCGGCTGCTCCTCCCCGACGACCATGCGGAAGAGCGTGGTCTTGCCGACGCCGTTCGGGCCGATGACGCCGACGATCCCGTTCGGAGGCAGGTTGAATGACAGGTCGTCCATCAGGAGCCGGTCGCCGAAGCCCTTGGTCAGCTTGTCGGAGATGATCACCGTCTGGCCGAGGCGCGGGCCCGGCGGGATCTGGATCTCCTCGAAGTCCAGCTTGCGGTGCTTGGCGGCCTCGGCCGCCATCTCCTCGTACCGCTCAAGGCGGGCCTTGCTCTTGGTCTGGCGCGCCTTCGGGTTCGACCGCACCCACTCCAGCTCGTCCTCGAGGCGCTTCTTGCGCTTGGCGTCCTTGTTGCCCTCGACCTTGAGCCGGTCGGCCTTCTTCTCCAGGTAGACGGAGTAGTTGCCCTCGTAGGGGTAGCAGCGGCCCCGGTCCAGCTCCAGGATCCAGGTGGCCACGTTGTCGAGGAAGTACCGGTCGTGCGTGACGGCCAGGACGGTGCCCTCGTACTTGGCGAGGAACTGCTCCAGCCACTGGACGCTCTCGGCGTCGAGGTGGTTGGTGGGCTCGTCCAGGAGCAGCAGGTCGGGCGCCTCCAGCAGCAGCTTGCACAGCGCGACGCGCCGGCGCTCGCCACCCGACAGCTTCGACACCTCGGCGTCGCCGGGCGGGCAGCGCAGCGCGTCCATCGCCTGGTCGAGCTGGCTGTCGAGGTCCCACGCGTTGCGATGGTCGAGCTGCTCCTGCAGCTTGCCCATCTCCTCCATCAGCGCTTCGGAGTAGTCCGTCGCCATCTGCTCGGCGATCTCGTTGAACCGGTCGAGCATCGCCTTGGTCTCGGCGACGCCCTCCTGGACGTTCCCGAGGACGTCCTTCTCCTCGTTCAGCGGCGGCTCCTGCTGCAACATGCCCACGGTGAACCCGGGCATGAGGCGCGCGTCGCCGTTCGAAGGCTGTTCCAGACCGGCCATCATGCGCAGCAGCGTCGACTTACCGGTGCCGTTGGGCCCCAGGACGCCGATCTTCGCGCCCGGAAGGAAATGCAGGGTGACGTCGTCAAGGACGACCTTGTCGCCATGTGCCTTGCGCACACGCTGCATCGTGTAGATGTACTCGGCCATATCCTCAAGACTAGGGGGTCCTGGAACCTGTTTATCGCGTTGGCGCCTCAGTTGCCGGACGGCTTGGGGCCCTCCAGAGCGGGGAGGCACACCCGGTCGCGTCCCGAGGACTTCGCCCGGTAGAGCGCCAGGTCGGCCGCCGTCATGAGTTCCAGGAGGTCCTGGCCGTGCGTGCGGAACAGCGACACCCCCACGGAGACCGTGACCGTGACGGTTCCCTCCTCGGCGGGGACGGCGAGACGGCGCACCCGGCCGCGAAGGCGCTCGGCGACACGGCAGGCCTCCACGGTGTCGGCGCCCGGCAGCAGGACGACGAACTCCTCACCCCCGAAGCGGCCCACCACGTCGTAGTCGCGCAGCTGGTGGCACAGGGTGCTGGCCACCCCCACCAGCACCTGATCGCCGACCAGGTGGCCGTGCGTGTCGTTGACGCGCTTGAAGTGGTCGATGTCGATCAGGAGGAGCGCGACGGCGTCGTGGGTGCGCTGGGCCCGGGAGAGTTCGGTGTCGGCCTCGCGCTGCCACGCGGCGGCGTTCAGCAGGCCCGTCTTGGCGTCGGTGCGCGCGGCGGCCTGGAGCTGCTGGTGCATCAGGCTGCGCTGCAGGAGCATCACCGGCGGAAGGGCCAGCAGGAGCAGCCCCAGCGACAGGGCGCTCGTGATCGCCACCAGGATGCCGACGCAGAGCTCCACCGTGTCGAGCAGGAGGCTCTCGCGCGTCCACAGGACGTCCCGCCACCGGCTCTCGGGATCGGCGGCGTGCGCGGCGACCGCGACGATCGCCGCGTTCACCACCGTGAACAGCGCCGCGCAGCCGACGGCCGCCGGTATGCCCGGATAGCTCTCGACGACCCACCGCGGAGCCCCCTGCAGCGGATCGGCCACCACCCGGTGGAACACCACCGACGCGCACGCCCCGGCGATCCCGAGCGCGGCGGCGACGACCGCCCGCCTGTAGACCAGCGTCCGCCGGACGCGGAACTGCATCAGCGCCTGCATCGGCACGGGGATCAGCAGCGCGTACACCGGCGGCAGCAGTAGCGCGACCGGCAGCCACCAGGCCGACAGCAGGTCGCGCGCGACCCCCGCCGGCATCCCCAGCCTCCGCGTCGCCTCGACGCACACGGCGCCGCACGCCAGCAGGGCCGCGAAGGTCGTCAGGTCGTCGCCCCGGAACGGGGTCTCCACCAGCCCCGCGACGATGAGCCCCAGATGGACGGCGACGACCACCGGCACGTAGACCAGGAGCAGGGACGGACGCCCAAGTCGCGCCCTGCGCTGTGGCCTGCGGACCAGCTCCCCACCACGGTCCTCGGCGGACGACTGCACTGCCGTCATCCTTCCCCCTTACGCACATCACGTTGTGTAACACGATAGTTGCAACGTGTGCGGAACGGGCGTGAAACAGGTACGTTCGGGAACGCACAAGCGGGTGACCGTTCTGATCACCGGTATCCGGGCCCGCTGACAGGCGAAGCCCGACCATCCTGAGGGGGACCACCATGCGCGGCGTTTCCTGGATCTGACCAGCCAACAGCCACCGACACCGCGGGGGCACGCTCACCGCTCCCACGGACTACCTCCCCCCACTAAAAACTCTTTGCGCCCCACCCTCCAACCCGGCAATCCCCGGTCGCGCCCTGCCCGCTCTCCGGCCCTCGGACGCGCAATGGCCGCACCTGGCCGACAGCCGCAAGCTGGAGGCGGGCTGCTTCTGGGCGTCGTCCGGAGCGTGCGGAGCCTGCGCCCGATGACGCCCTGCCTCGTACAGACACGGGGTAGAGGGTGGCCGGACGCATGCCGCCCCACGGATGCCGACCCACGGGCACACCGCGACCAGCGGGCACACCACCAGCAGGCCGGCGGTGCGGGTCCCGGCCAGGCTGGGCCCGCACTCCGTGGCACGGTCGGCCGCGCCCTGCCGCTGCCCAGCCCGGCCAGACGGTCGAGCAGCTTCGTGACCAGGCCGATCTCTCGGCCATGGCCTGGACGGGTGAGGCGCCGGCGGGGTTCGGCTAAGCGGCTTTGGGTTCCTCTTCTTCCGCTTCTTCCGTGGGGGTGGTCAGAGCCCATTGGTCGGCGGCGTCGCGGGCGAGTTGGCGGTCTTCGTCGGTCAGGGGGCCGCTGCGTTGGGCGGGGCGGTAGTCGACGGTGCCGCGGGTCAGGTCGGGGCCCAGGGTGGTGGCCTCGACCTCGGCGGAGAAGCGCCACTGGTCGTCGCGTTCGTACTGGCGGATGCGCAGGCGGCCGGTGACCAGGATCGGCGTGCCGCGCTGGAGGTCGGACGCGTTGACGTTGTCGGCCAGGCCGCGCCAGCAGTTCACCGTGACGTACAGGGACTCGTCGTCCTGCCATTGGCCGGTCTGCCGGTCGAAGCGGCGGGGCGTGCAGCCCACCCGCAGCGACAGGAAGGGATGGCCGTTGGTCGTCACGGCATAGCGGGGCTCGGCCGCGACCCAGCCGGTGATGGTGACGTGCGCCTCGTTCATCGGGTCCTCCGTTGTCTCGCGTACGAGGACAACGGTGGCTCAGAGGCGGAGGGCGGGGCCGGGTGTCGCGGAATTGTGGATAACTCAGCCGCGGCCGAGGGCGACGTCGACGTCCCGGCGGAAGCGGGCGTAGACCTCCAGGTCCTCCTCGACGGGGACGATCACCTTCTCGCGCGCGACGCGCTCGATGCCCTGGCGCATGTGCTGCTCCATCTTCTCGCCGTGTTTGGCGGACGACAGCGCGACCATGTTGCGGCACGCGGACGCGGTGAGCCAGCCCATTCCGAGGGTGCAGACGACCAGGATGGCGACGTACGGGATCAGGCCCGCCTGGCCGATGAGGCCGTCCGGGTCGTCGCCGCCGAGGTCGAACAGGCCGTAGGCGATGAGGAAGCCGATCCACACGACGCTGAGGGCCGCGACCAGGACCAGGAAGTACTGCCAGGTCTTGACCAGCCACCACCAGCGCGGCACCACGTTGAACGTGGGCAGGGCCTCCTTGAGGGACTCGCCGAGCGCCTCCGGGATCTCGGCGGCGTGGGAGCGGGCCGCGGTGCGGACGGAGCGGCCCCAGTGCGGCGGAAGCTCCGCGGCGACGCCCTCGGAGACGTTCTGGAGCGCGTTGTCCACGTCGCCCTGCTGGGCGCCGATCGGGCCGGTGAAGGCGTTGCGCAGCTCCTCGCGCAGCTCGGTGAGGCGCATCCGGCGCAGCGGGTCCGACCGCAGCCGGCCGATCATGGCGGTGACGGGCCAGCCGATGAAGTCGGCGGCGCGCAGCTCGTAGGCGCTCTCCATGGCCTCGGCGACGGCGGGCGCGCCCGCGGCGTCGGTGAGGGCCTGCAGGAGCTCGGCCTTGCGTCCGTCGTCCACCGTGACGGGCGGCTCGGCGTCGAAGCGGTAGCCGGTGAACCGCTCGGCGGCCCGGTCGACGTCGGCCGACAGCCGCTCGGTGCGGGCGCGGCGGGCGGCGACGGCGTCGACGAGGGTGTCGCGGAAGCCGTGCACGCCGTCCTCGGCCACCGCGGAGGTGGTGACGATCCGCGGGTCGGCGAGCCCCTCGGCCTCCAGCAGGCGGCGCAGGTCGGCGACGCAGTCGTCGATCTCGTGCGGCGCGAGCCGGTCGACCTGGTTGAGGACGATCAGGGTGACGCCGGTGTGCCGGGCGAACGGGACGATGTAGTTGCGGTGCAGGGCCGCGTCGGCGTACTTCTGCGGGTCGACGACCCAGACCAGCAGGTCGGCGATGGTGACGAACCGGTCGACCTCGGCGCGGTGCATCGCCTGGATGGAGTCGTGGTCGGGCAGGTCGATCAGGACGAGGCCCTGCAGGGTGGCGTCGGCGCGCTCCAGGTCGAGGGCGCTGGCGCGGGCGTAGCGGTGGCGCTTGTCGACGTCGAGCCAGTCGAGGAGGGGGCCCGCGCCGTCCAGCCCCCAGACGCACGCGTGGGCCTGCGACGTCATCGGGCGGCGCATCCCGGTCGGCGACAGTTCGAGCCCGCAGATGGCGTTGAACAGCGAGGACTTGCCGCTGCCCGTGCCACCGGCCAGGGTGACGACGGTGTGGTCGCCCGACAGCCGCAGCCGCTGCCCGGCACGCCGCAGCAGCGCGCCGGCGTCGTCCAGGACGGGCTCGTCGAGCCGGCCGAGGCCCGCCTGGACGAGCCGGTCGAGCCCGTCGAGCCGCTCGACCAGCCCGGGCGGGCCGGCGGAACCGGCGGAGGGGCCGGAGGGGCCGGCGGGAGGGCCGGCTTCGGGAGCGCCGGGGAGCGGGGTCTCGCCGGTTCCCGCCGGTGAGTTCGCGGGGATGGCCGAGGTGGTCATCGGGCAACCTCAAGGTTGTAGGTGGCCTGGTACAGCTGGACGGGGACGGTCTCGTCGGGAATGCCGGCGGAGTCGAGCACCTGACCGAACCGGATGGCCTCCTCGTCGAACAGCATCCCGATACGGCTACGCAGGTCGGCGCGGGCCTTGGCGCCCATGCCGCGCAGGGACTCGGCGCCGAACAGGGCCTTCAGCAGCCGCTGCGGGACGGCGCTGTTGCCGCCCTCCACGGCCACGTCGGACGTCCCGTACCCGAGCAGGCCGATCATCAGGACGAGGGAGACCGCCTCGGTGTCGAACGAGACCAGCTTCGCGACCGAGCGCTTGGTGACGCCGTGGGTGCGGATCAGCTCCTGGACGTGGTCCTGCCAGGCGCTGACGGCCCGGGTGACGCGCCGCGACAGCTCCGGGGAGACGTGCGCGAGGCCGGCGTCGGCGCCGGCGAGCACCTGGGCGCCCGCCGGGTGCTCGCGCCAGCGGGCCATGACCTGCTCCGCGCCGTGCTCGGCGGACGCCATGATCAGCGATTCCAGGCCGCTGCGCAGCGCCGCCTTGAGGGCGCGCACGCGGGCCGGGCTGCGGTGGCGGCGGTTCGCGGCGCGGCCGCGCCGGGACCGCTGGACGTGCAGGGCGCGCAGCAGGTCGCCGGTGCCGGCGAAGTCCTGCCAGCGGGCCAGCACCTCGCCGCGCAGCAGCGAGCCGTTGCGGGTCGCCTCGTCCAGCTCGGCGAGGGCGGTGCCGTACCCGGCCTCGATCTCCCTGGCCAGCTCGGTGCGCCGCTCGACCTGCGCCTCGACCTGCCGGGCGAGCTCGGGGACGCGGGTGCGGAAGCTGTCCAGGACGGCGGCGAGGGTGTCGCTGACGACGATCTCGCGGTCCTCGGCGTCGTCGGCGACGCCGGTCAGCCAGTCGCGGATGTCCTCGACGGTCTCCTCGGGGAGGCGGCTCTCCTCGATCCGGGTCTCGGGGATGGTGAAGCGGCGCGCGTCGCCGACCTCGTGCTCGTCCAGCATCTCGGCGAAGTGCTCGACGATCTCGCCGCCGCCGGCGCCCGCGCCCTGCGGGACGCGCGACAGCACGACGCCGATCGTGGCGCCGTTCTCCTTGGCGCGCTGGAGCATCTGCCAGACCTGGGCGTCGGCGTACCGGGCGGCGGTGGTGACGCACAGCCACAGGTCCGCGGCGGCCATCAGCTTGGTCGCGAACTCGTAGTGGTCCTCGAAGACGGAGTCGAAGTCGGGGCTGTCGAGCAGGGCGAGGCCGGGCGGCAGGACGTCGCTGGCGATGACGACCAGCTGGTCGCCCGCGATGGCGTCGGGCGCGGGTCCGCGGACCCGTCCCATGCCGGGCAGCATCGGCCCCTCCATGAACCACCGCACGTGGTCGGGGTGGCAGACGAGGATCGGGCTGCTGGTGGTGGGGCGCAGCACGCCGGTCGCGCTGACGCGGGCGCCGACGAGCGTGTTGACCAGGGTGGACTTGCCCGCGCCCGTGGAGCCGCCGAGCACCACGAGCATGGGGGCGCCCGCGGCCTGGACGCGCGGCAGGACGTAGTCGACGAGCTGGGCGCGCAGTTCGTCGCGGGCCTCGCGGGCCTGCTCGACGCCGGGGACGTCGAGCAGGAGGTCGAAAGCGCCGAGCTGTTCGCGCAGCGCGGTCAGGGCGCGGACCAGCTCACCCCGGTTGACCGTCGCCCCGGCCCTGGGGGCGCGCCGCCGTCCGCGCCTGGACTTGGCCTCGGCCTTCCTGTCGCCCTCGGCGCTGCCGGTGTCGGTGTCCGTCGCCTGGTCTTCGGATGCGGCGTCGTCCTCGGCCGCGTCCTTCTTCGAGGTCTTCTTCTCCCGTGCCGTGGCGCGGCCTCCCGTGTCCTTCCCGGACGCGTCCTCGCCGCCCGTGGTCTCGCCGGACGCCGCGGCCTCGTGGGGGGCGGGCTCGCCGGCCCGGCCCGAGCCGGCGCCGGCCTCCTCGTCGTGGACCGTGCTCTGCTCTGCGGGGGGTGTCACGGATCCCGTCCCAAGTCCGCTCGAATCATGTCGATCTCTCGTGCCACGTTGACCACGTCGCCCACGACCACGATCGCCGGGGGCCGGACATCTCCGGCGGCCATCTCATCGGCCACCGTGCCCAGCGTCGTCGTCAGCGCCCGCTGGCCGGGGAGGGTGCCGTCCTGCACCACGGCCACCGGCGTTCCGGACGACCGACCATAGCGCATGAGGGCCGCCGCGATGAGCCCCATCCGCTCCACCGCCATGAGCAGGACGATCGTGCCGTTCGCGCGGGCCAGCGCCTCCCAGTCGACGGTCGAGTCGGGGTGCCCGGGAGGGACGTGCGCGGAGACGACGTGGAACTCCTGCGCGACGCCCCGGTGGGTGACCGGGATGCCCGCGGCCGACGGCACGGCGACCGCGCTGGTGATGCCGGGGACGACCGTGACGGGGACGCCGTGGCGGGCGCAGTACAGGGCCTCCTCACCGCCGCGGCCGAACACGAACGGGTCCCCGCCCTTGAGCCGGACGACGAAGCGGCCCTGCCGCGCGTGCTCGACCAGGTACTCGTTGATGCGGTCCTGGGTGACCGTCCGGCCGTAGGGGATCTTGGCGGCGTCGACGACCTCGACGTCGGCGGCCAGTTCGTCCAGCAGCCCGCCGGGGGCGAGCCGGTCGGTGACGACGACGTCGGCCATGGCGAGCAGCTGCCGCCCGCGCACGGTGATCAGGCCCGGGTCGCCCGGCCCGCCGCCGACGAGCGCGACGCCCGCGGGCTTGGTCCGGGAGTGCCGGGACTCCAGGGCGCCGTCGCGCAGGCCCTCCACCACCGCGTCGCGGATGCCGGCGGCGCGCCGCGGGTCGCCGCCGAGCAGCACCCCGACGGTCGCGTCGCCCGCGTGCCCGCTGGCGGGCGTCCAGGCCGGGGACGACTCGGCGTCGTCGGCCCGGACGGACCAGATCCGCGCGGCGTCGGCCTCCGCCACCACGTCGCCGTTGACCTTGGCGTCGTCGGTGACGGCCTGCACCAGCCAGGCGCCGGCGCAGTCGCCGCGCCGGTAGCCCCGCCGGTGCCAGGTGATCCGGCCGCGCTCGGCGAGGCCCTCCAGGGTGGCGGTGACCGAGGGGGACACCAGGACCACCTCGGCGCCGGCGTCCAGCAGGGCGGGCACGCGGCGCTGGGCGACCCGTCCCCCGCCGACGACGAGGACGCGTCGCCCGCCGAGTCGCAGGCCTAGCAGGTACGGGGGCACGGTGGATCTCTCGGACGCGTGTGGCGGACAGTCTCTTTGTGGAACAAAGGTACTCGGCTCGGGGAGTCCGTGGAGAGGGGCCTCGCCCGTTCGATAGCCGAGCGTGACTCATTCCGTGATCACGTTGTTACGGCCGCCCGGCGTCCTTCTCGCTCACTCCGGCGGAGTCGAAGGTGGCGACCTCGTGCAGGACTCGCGCCGCGCCCTGGACCAGCGGCAACGCCAGCAGGGCACCGGTTCCCTCGCCGAGCCGCAGCTCAAGGTCGACCAGCGGCCGCAGGCCGAGGTGGTCGACGGCGGCGCCGTGACCGGGCTCGGCCGAGCGGTGCCCGGCGACGCACGCGCCGAGGGCGTCCGGGCACAGCGCGGCGGCGGCGAGGGCGGCGGCGCCGGCGATCACGCCGTCCAGGACGACGGGGACGCGCAGCGCGGCCGCGCCGAGGACGAACCCGGCGATCGCGGCGTGCTCCAGCCCGCCCACGGCCGCGAGGACCTCCATCGGCGCCCTGCCGTGCCCTTCGAGGAGCCCGTGCCGGTCCAGGGCGGTGCGCACCACCTCGACCTTGTGCGCGTGGGTGGCGTCGTCGATGCCGGTCCCCCGGCCGGTGACCCGCTCGGGCGGCAGGCCGGTGAAGGCGGCGATCAGCGCGGCGGACGCGGTGGTGTTGGCGATCCCCATGTCCCCGGTGAGCAGGCACCGGGCGCCCTGCGCGTGAAGATCACGGGCGACCTCGATGCCCGTCTCGGCGGCGCGCCGGGCCTGGTCGGCGGTCATCGCGGGCCCGGCCGTCATGTCGGCGGTGCCCGGCGCGATCTTGCGGCGGAGCAGGCCGGGGGCCTCCTCCAGCTCGGTGGCGACGCCGATGTCGACCACCGTGACGGCGGCGCCGACCTGGGCGGCGAACGCGTTGACGACGGCGCCGCCGGCCAGGAAGTTGGCCACCATCTGCGCCGTGACCTCCTGCGGCCACGGGGTGACGCCCTGGGCGTGGACACCGTGGTCGGCGGCGAACACGGCGACGGCGGCGGGTTCGGGCAGCGGCGGCGGGCACTGCCCGGCGAGCCCGGCGAGCCGGACCGACACCTCCTCCAGGACGCCGAGCGACCCGGGCGGCTTGGTGAGCCGGGCCTGCAGGTCGCGTGCGTCCCGCATGGCCGCCCCGTCCGGAGGGGCGATGGAGGCGACGGTCTCCTCGATCAGGTTCATGGCGTCCTTTCGGGGGGTCGTCGGGGGGTCAGATGCCCAGCTCGCCGAGCACGTCCAGCAGGCGGTCGTTGGACGGACGGTCGCGCACGGCGATCCGCAGCCAGTCCGGGCCGAGCCCGGGGAAGGTGTCTCCGCGCCTGACGGCGTAACCGCGCTGCCTCAGCAAGGCCCGGATGCCCAGGGCGTCCTGCACGCGGAGGCACAGGAACGACGCGCGCGCCCCGGGTACGACGTACAGGCCCCTGGCGGACAGTTCGGCGGCCAGCCGATCGCGTTCGGCGGCGAGCCCTGCGGCCCATGCCTCGCCTTCGGCGACGGCTTCGGGGGTGGAGCACGCCTCGACGGCGGCGAGCGCGGGCGTGGACACCGCCCACAGCGGCTGCGCCTCCGCCAGCCGTCCGATCATGTGGGGGGCGGCCAGGACGTACCCGGCGCGCAGTCCCGCGAGCCCCCACGTCTTGGTCAGGGAGCGGATGACCACCACTCCCGGGGGCAGCCGCGTGGCGAGGCTCTCCGGCTCGCCCGGGACGCAGTCCATGAACGCCTCGTCGACCACGACCGTCCGTCCGGGCGCGGCCAGCGCGGCGATCGCCTCGGCCGGATGCAGCACCGAGGTCGGGTTGGTCGGATTGCCGATCACGACGAGGTCGGCACCGTCCGGGACGGCCCCCGGGTCGAGGGTGAAGTCCTTCTCCAGGATCAGCCGCTCCACCTCGTGCCCGGCGGCCCGCAGCGCCGCCTCCGGCTCGGTGAACTGGGGGTGCACCACCACGGCCCGGCGCGGGGCGAGCACGCGTGCGAGCAGCACGAACGCCTCCGCGGCCCCGGCGGTGAGCAGCACCTCCCCGGCGGACCTGGCGTGCCGCGCGGCGACCGCCTTGCGGGCCGGGCGGGGGTCGGGGTAGGCGGCGAGGCCGTCGACGGACGCGCGGATCCGCTCGGCCAGCCACTCGGGAGGCGTGCCGGCGCGGACGTTGACGGCGAAGTCGGCGAGGCCGTCACCGACCTCGGTGTCCCCGTGGTGGCGCAGGTCGACCTCGGCGGGCCCGGTCACGGCCGTTCCGCCTCGTAGTAGAGCAGCGCGTTGACGGCGGCGGCCGCGACCGCCGACCCGCCCTTCTCCGAGACGTTGCTGAGCTGCGGCAGCCCGCTCGCGCGCAGGGCCTCCTTGGCCTCGCAGGCGCCGACGAAGCCCACCGGCATCCCGACCACCAGGGCGGGGCTGACCCGGCGGGCGACGATCTCGAAGATCGCCTCGGGCGCGGAGCCGACCACCCAGACCGCGCCCGGTCCCACCTCCGAGTACGACAGCCGGACGGCCGCGGCCGACCGGGTGATGCCGGCGGCGCGCGCCATCCGGGCGGCGGCCGGGTCGGCGGCGTGGCAGACCGCCTCGCGGGCGCTGATCCCGGCCGCGGCCATGCCCTCGTCGGTGACGATCGGCGCGCCGGCCCGCAGCGCGGACCAGCCCTGGACGAGGGCCTCCTCCGTGGTCACCAGGTCCACCGCGTACTCCAGGTCGGCGGTGGCGTGGATCACCCGCTCCGCCACCGCCCGCCACAGCGGCGGCATCGGGGACAGGTCGACGCGGGACCGGAGGACCTCATACGAGCGCACCTCGATCGGGTGGGGCCGGCGGACGGTCAACTGCGCTCCTCCACAACTCCGGGCAAGGCGGGGATGGTCTCGATGGGGCGGCCCGTCCGGGACGGCCGCCACGCGGGGGTGCGGGCGTCGCGTTCGCCCCAGACGACGATCACGGGCTCCGCGGCCTCCCCCCGCGTGGTCAGCGGGGCGGCCTGGAGCCGGACGGCGTCGGCGGCGAAGCCCTGCCCGCCCAGTTCGTCCAGTATGGCCTGAGCCTCGCCGGGCGCGGCGAGGACGACGATCCGGGACGGGCGGAGCGCCGCGCAGACCCGGACGGCCTCCGGCCCGCCGCGGCCGAGGAAGACGGCGTCGGGCTCGGGAAGGTGCTCGGCGCTGGACCGGACGTCGCCCGACGCCATCGCGACCTTGACGCCGTGCAGGCGGACGTTCTCCCGCACCCGCGCGGACGCGGAGTGGTCGCGGTCGACGGCGACGACGGCCGCGCCGAAGCGGGCGCACTCGATGCCGACCGAGCCGTCGCCGGACTCCACGTCCCACACCATGTCGCCGACCCTGGGGCCGAGCTTGGCAAGGACGAAGGCGCGCACGTCAGGGCGGGGGCCGGGTCCGTCACCGAAGGCCTCCGCCGGGAGCGCCCATCCGGCGGGGCCGAGCACGGGCCCGGGGACCCAGTTCGCTTCGCCCAGCGCGTGGCGGTTGTCCAGGACGAGCACGACCTCGGGGTCGTTCCATGGGCGGGTGGTCGCCTCCGCCGGCCGGACATAGACGATCCGCTCTTTAGGCCCGCCCAGGTCTTCACAGACCACGAAGGAGCGCGGCGTGACGGGGAACAGCGCGCGCGCCAGCTCGGACGGTCCGGCGCCCGGCTCGGTCAGGACGGCCACCTTCGGATGGGCGCGGCACGCGTTCACGGCCTGCCTCAGGTGCCCGCCCTTGGCGGAGACCACGAGAGCGTCGTCCCAGGGCAGTCCTGCTTGGGAGAAGGCACGCGCTACGAGGGTCGTCGCGGGAAAGCTCTCTGGCGCGTGGCCCTTTTCGAGTAGTTCGCGGACGACGCCGAAGTAGCCGGGGTCGCCGTCCACGACGAGGACGACGTCCTCTTCGGTGACATCGACGCCTTCGAGCGCCTCGGCGAACACCGTGGTGGCGACCGTGCGGACATCCGATGCCAGGGGCAGCCCGTCCAGATGGACTGGGGCGCCTATGACCAGCGTGGCACTTTCCAGAGCCGCCTTCGCCCCCTCGGAGAGGGGCGTCCCGTCGCGGCCGACGACTGTCAGCATCGCTATCGGGCCATCCGCCCGTACATGCCGACCATGCGCTCTCCCGCCGCGTCCAGGAGCACCACCTGGGCGGCGACCGGACTGTCCGCCGACCCCTCCGCCTCGGCGGCCAGGCGTTCGAGCCCCGCGGCCGTCCTGCGGCACAGCTCGCGCCCGCACGGACCGAGCTTGCCCGCGGCGTCCCACACGTCGTAGACGTCCTGGACGGCCGGGGCCTGCGCCACCCGGCCGGCCAGGGCGGGCCCGCAGTCCATGTCCAGCGTGATCGACTCCAGCAGGCCCGCGGCGCCGCCGAGGAACGCGGCCTGCTCCTGCATGCGGGCGACCATGACGACCTGCGCGAGCCCGGCCTTGACCGCCTCCCGCAGCCGCTCCGCCGCGACCGGGACGAAGCACGCGTCCGGCAGATTCGGCAGCATCCGGCGCGCGGCCTCCCGCGCACCGTCTCCGTACATCACGAGCGTCTTCTCCGCAGCGGTCACCTGTGCCGTCCCTCCTGGTCGTCGGCGACGAGCTTCCCGGAGGCGCCGTCGGCACGGCGCCATGGCACGCCGACGAGAGCCGGATCGGTCGCGACCGTCCGGCGCCGGCCGCCCACAGAATAGGCTGTCGCGGTGAGCTACCAGCGCCTGTCCCCGGACGAGCGGCGCGCCCAGATCCTGGACGTCGCGCGGCGGATGTTCACCGAACTGCCCTACGCCGAGGTGTCCACCGCCGCGATCGCGCGGGAGACCGGCGTGCAGCGCGGCCTGATCCACTACTACTTCGGGACGAAGCGGGAGCTGTTCCTCAAGGTCGTCCAGGGGCTGACGGCCTCGGCCGCGATGCAGGCCCCGCCGCCGGACGAGCGGCTGGCGCTGCCCGAGGCGGTCGAGCTGCTCGTCAACCTGTTCCTCGACACCGCCGAGCGCAACGCGACCACGTGGTTCGCCGCGCTCGACGCCGAGGGGTTCGGACAGGACCCCGAACTCCTGCGCATCGTCAACCGCTTCCGGGACGAGACGGTCGAGCACATGCTGGCCGTGCTGCGCGTGGCCGAGCCGACCGAGACGCTGCGGGCCGTGCTGCGCGTCTACTCCGGGCTCGCGGACGCGGCGACGCGCCAGTGGCTCCAGGAGAAGACGCTCGACCGCGACCAGGTGCGCACGCTGCTCACCCGGTCACTGCTCGCGCTGGTCAGCGATATCGGCCCCGCCCTGGAGCGGGCCCCGGAGGACCGGCCGCGGGCCGGCGCGGGCTAGCCGGGGCGCGTCTGGATGGTTCCGGGGACGGCGAACCAGACGGCCTTGCCGCGGACGGGCGGCCCGAGGCGGGAGAGGGTCCGCCGCAGGCCCCAGCGTCCGTTGGACAGCTCGTGGACGATGCTGAGCCCGCGCCCGCAGTCGCCGGACGTCCAGGAGTACCCCGGCAGGCCGACGTCGGCATGGGTGTCGAAGACGGCGCACCGCACTTCGCCCGCCGTCCCGTCCCCCATGTAGAGCCACAGCTCGTGCGGGCCGTGCTCGCCGGCGTGCTGGTGGGCGTTGGTGGCCAGTTCGCTCACCATGAGCCGGGCGTCGGCCGTCCCGTCCAGCGGTACGCCGAGGGAGGCGAGGGCGTCGCACAGGACGCGGCGGGCGTACCCCGCCCCTCCGGGGCCGCCCGGCAGGGCCCACACCCACCCGGGCACACCGTCGCCCCGGGCTGGGTCACCGCCCGCCATAGCGTCGGCCATGCTCTCCGCCGTCAGGTGGGCTGGCGTGGTCTTCACGGTTCCTCCCGCGTAACTGGTGCGAGTGTGAAGGGCGGGCGGTGCGATCGATCGTCACTGTCAGTTGACGACCGATCACGCATCCAAGCGTCTCCTGAGATTCTCACAATCGCAACACCCTTCATGGAATTGCTCTGACCTTCCTGCCGGGTTCGTCAATCGCGTTGTGACAGGCGCCGGGAGTGATAAAGACTCCACTCCCATGACCTACCGCCCCACCGTCCGTGGCCGCCGTCTCGCCAGGGAGCTCCGCAAGCTGCGCGAGGAGCAGGGCCTGACGCTGCAGGAAGTGGCGGACCGGCTCGACTGGTCGAGAGCCACCGTCTCCCGCCTGGAAACCAGTCAGACCCGCCCGAAACCCGGCGACATCGCCGACATCCTCGACCTGTACGGCGTGCCGAGCCCGGACCGCGACGCGCTCATCACCCTGGCCCGGCAGGCCGGTCAGCGCGGCTGGTGGACCGCCTACCAGGACGTCTTCGCGGGCAGCTACGTCGCGCTGGAGGACGAGGCCTCGCACATCCGCACCTGGGATCCGCAGCTCGTGCACGGGCTGCTGCAGACCGAGGACTACTCCCGCGCGGTGATCACGGCGGGCCGGCTGCTGCCCTCGGAGGAGGAGATCGAGCGCCGCATCGCCGCCCGCAAGATCCGTCAGGCGCTGCTGGACCGCGCGGACGCGCCGCGCTTCCAGGTGATCTTCGACGAGGCGGTGCTGCACCGCCCGATCGGCGGCGAGAAGGTGATGCGGGCCCAGCTGAGCGCCCTCGCCACCGTCGCGGAGATCCGCCCATCCGTCACGATCCAGGTACTCCCCTACACGGCAGCGGCACATGCGGGCCTAGATGGACGTTTCACCATATTGTCGTATCCGGACCCCGCAGACCCCGATATCGCCTACGTCGAGGGCACCATGGGCGACGTTTACCTCGAGAGCGCCGAGGAAATAGCAAAACATAGGGACCGCTTCGAACGGATCATGAAGCGGGCCCTGTCCCCCGAGGAGTCCGCGCACCTCATAGCCGAGGCAGCAAGGAGCAGCCTGTGACCCACCTCCAGCGCGAACTCAACCTGGCCGTCTGGCGCAAGTCGTCCCGCAGCGGAAGCGGAGACCAGTGCGTCGAGATGGCCGCCCTGTCCAGCGATCTGCGCGCCGTGCGCGACTCCAAGGACCCCTCCGGACCGGCACTGGTACTGACGCCGGCCGCCTGGCGGGATCTGCTGGACGGGATCAGGGAGGGCTAGCGACAGGTCGACGGGGCCGCGGCGAGACCTCGCCGCGGCCCCTCGCCGTACCCGGCGGCGGCCCCGGGGCGCCCCTTCCGAGAAAATAGAACGTGTTCTAGTATCGCCGGTGCGTCGACTACCGGAGGGTGCAACGTGACCGCGGAACTCAAGCTCGGCATCAACGTCGGCTACTGGCAGCGCGATCCCGAGGACCAGACCGAGACGGTCCTGGCCGCCGAGCGCTGCGGCTACGACTCGGTGTTCACCGCCGAGGCGTACGGCTCGGACGCGTTCACCACGCTGGCCTGGTACGGCGCCCGCACGTCCCGGATCAAGCTGGGCACGGCCGTCGTGCAGATGTCGGCGCGGACCCCGGCGGCCACCGCGATGCACGCGCTCACCCTGGACGCCCTGTCGGGCGGGCGCGTGATCCTCGGGCTCGGCGCGTCCGGTCCGCAGGTCGTGGAGGGCTGGTACGGGCAGCCGTTCCCGAAGCCGCTCGCCCGCACCCGCGAGTACCTCGACATCGTCCGGCAGGTGTGGCGCCGCGAGGACCCGGTGACCAGCGAGGGCCCGCACTACCCGCTGCCCTACCCCGGCGGGTCGGGCCTCGGCAAGCCGCTGAAGTCGATCGCCCACCCCCTGCGCCCGGAGATCCCCGTCTACCTGGGCGCGGAGGGCCCGAAGAACGTCGCGCTGTCCGCCGAGGTCGCGCAGGGCTGGCTACCGCTGTTCGTCGACCCCGAGCAGATCGAGCCCGTCTTCGGCGGTTCGCTGGCCGGACGCCCGGAGGGCTTCGAGATCGCCGCGACCGTCACCACGATCGTCACCGACGACCTGGCGGCCGCGCTGGAGTTCGCCAAGATCCCGCTCGCCTTCTACATCGGCGGGATGGGCGCCAAGGACCGCAACTTCCACCTCGACCTGATCGGCCGGCTCGGCTACGCGGAGGAGGCGGGGCGCGTCCAGGAGCTGTTCCTGAGCGGCCGCCGGGACGAGGCGATCAAGGCCGTGCCGGACGGGCTGGCCGACGCGATCTCGCTCCTGGGCCCGCTCGGGCGGATCAAGGAGAGGCTGCGGCTGTGGCGGGACAGCCCGGTCACGACCCTGCTGATCGCCGGGGTGAAGGACGAGCCGACGCTGCGCGCCATCAGGGAGATGGCCGACTCCTGAGAGACCGAGCACACATCTTCGCGCGGAATGGAGGTAGGGACCCGGGTGCTGCACGGAGAGCACCCAGGACAGACGCAGACTGGAGATGGGACACACGATGTCCACGCAGGACGCCGCCCGGCTTCTCGTCAGGACCCTTGAGGCGGAGGGCGTCGAGTACGTCTTCGGCATCCCGGGCGAGGAGAACATCCATTTCGTCGACGCGCTGAACGACTCGCCGATCCGCTACATCCTCGTCCGGCACGAGCAGGGCGCCGCGTTCATGGCGGAGATCTACGGCCGCCTCACCGGCAAGGCGGGCGTGGCCTCCGCGACGCTCGGCCCCGGCGCGATCAATCTCCAGCTCGGCGTCGCCGACGCCACCACCAACAGCACGCCCGTCGTCGCGATCTCCGCCCAGGTCGGCCTGGACCGGATCTACAAGGAGTCGCACCAGATCGTCGACCTGGTGTCCCTGTTCCGCCCGATCACCAAGTGGTCGGAGCTGGCACCGCGGGCGGAGGCGCTGCCCGAGATGGTGCGCAAGGCGTTCAAGACGGCCCAGACCGAACGTCCCGGCGCCGTCTACCTGGCGATCCCGGAGGACGTCGAGTCGGCCGAGGTCTCCGCCGACCTCGCGCCCCTGCCGGTGAACGTCGTGCGCGCGCAGGAGCCCTCCGCGTCCCAGATCGCCCGCGCCGCCGACGTGATCGCCCTCGCGCGGCGGCCGGTCGTCCTGGCCGGCCACGGCGCCACCCGGGCCCGCGCGAGCGACGCCCTGGTGCACTTCTCCGAGCGCCTCGGCCTGCCGGTCGCCACCACGTTCAACGGCAAGGGCGTCTTCCCCGACGACCACCGCAACGCCCTCGGCGCGGTCGGCTTCATGCGCCACGACTACGTCAACTTCGGATTCGACGAGGCGGACGTGCTGGTCGCCGTCGGCTACGAGCTCCAGGAGTTCGACCCGGTCAAGATCAACCCGAACGCGGACAAGAAGATCATCCACATCCACCAGTCGCCCGCCGAGGTCGACGACCACTACCCGGTCGAGGTCGGCATCCAGGGCGACGTGTCCCGGTCGCTGCGCGCCCTCGCCGACTCGGTCCACCGCCGCTTCGACGTGAACGGGACCGACCGTCCTCCAGCCCCCGCCCACCACCATCCAACGGACGAGCTCCGCTCGACGGGCCAGAAGATCCGCCGGATGCTCCAGGAGGAGCTGGCCGAGGGCGCGACCGAGGACGGCCACCCGCTCTCCCCCCGCCGCATCATCGCCGACGTCCGCGCCGCGATGGGCCGCAGCGACATCGTCCTGGCCGACACCGGCGCGGTGAAGATGTGGATGGCGCGCATGTACCCGACCTACGAGCCGAACACGCTGCTGGTCTCCAACGGCCTGTCGTCGATGGGCTTCACCGTCCCCGGCGCGATCGCCGCCAAGCTCGCGCACCCCGAGCGCAGGGTCCTGGCGGCGACGGGGGACGGCGCGTTCCTGATGAACTCCCAGGAGCTGGAGACGGCCGTCCGCGAGAACATCCCGATCACCGTGCTGATCTGGGACGACTCCGCCTACGGGCTGATCGAGTGGAAGATGGACCTCGACCTCGGGCGCAGCTCGAACATCAGGTTCGGCAACCCCGACTTCGTCCGGTACGCCGAGAGCTTCGGCGCCCGCGGCTACCGCGTCGAGTCGGCCGCCGAGCTGCTGCCCACCCTCCGCAAGGCCCTCGCCGACGACGCGGTCTCCGTCATCACCGTCCCGGTCGACTACTCCCACAACCTGCAGCTGACCGACAAGCTCGGCGATCTCACCGGCCCCTTCTGACGCCCCGGCGCGCCGGTCACACGCGGCAGATGATCTCGCCGTGGGTGACGGAGTACCAGCCGTCCTCGGCGGCGGCCCACGCCTTCCAGCCCTCGTAGACGCGCTGGAGTTCGGCACGGGTGGCATGGCCGCCGGCGACGGCGTGGTCGGCCACCGACGACCTGATCAGGCGGCCGCCCCAGGACTCGCTCCACCACTCGCGCTCCTGCGGGGTGGCGTAGCACCAGGCCGAGGCGGAGGCGGTGACGTCGGTGAACCCGGCGGCGCGCGCCCAGGAGACGAGGCGGCGGCCGGCCTCGGGCTCGCCGCCGTTGCCGCGCGCGACCTTGTAGTAGATCGGCAGCCAGGCGTCCATGCCGGGCGGGTCCGGGTACCAGACCATGGTGCCGAAGTCGGCCTCGCGCGCGGCGACGATCCCTCCGGGCCGGGCCACGCGGCGCATCTCCCGCAGCGCCTGGACGGGGTCGCCGACGTGCTGCAGGACCTGGTGGGCATGGACGACGTCGAACGTGCCGTCGGGATGGTCCAGGGCGTGGACGTCGGCGACCGCGAACTCGACGTTGTCCAGCGGGGCGGTGTTCCTGCGGGCCTCGTCCAGGACCGTCTCGGCCGAGTCGGCGGCGACGACGCGGCCCGGCGCCACGCGTTCGGCGATCCCGGCGGTGATGGTGCCCGGTCCGCAGCCGACGTCCAGCACCGACAGGCCGGGCCGCAGGTGCTCGACCAGGTGGGGGGCGGAGTTCTCGACCGTGCGCCACTGGTGCGCGCTCAGAACGCTCTCGTGGTGGCCGTGGGTGTAGGTCGCCTTCGCGGTCATCGGGATCACCTCTCTTGTCCGGTGCCTCCCACCGTACGATCACTTCTCAGATTTTGAGAAACGCGTATCAATATATGAGACGGCCGGACAAGAGGAAAGGGATCGAGGCACCGGCCTCGATCCCTTTCGGGTGGTGCGTGTCAGGCCGCCACGGCGACGCGGCGGGCGGGCAGCGGCTGCGGACGCACGGGCAGGGCCTCGACCGCCGCGAGCGGGGGCGCGGTCTCGGCGTAGGCGTTCAGCGTCGCATGGGAGAGCTCGGTGAGCCACGGCTGCACGACGGTCCGCTCGGCGGGCCCGTCCAGCCGCGGGTGGGTGAGATGGAACGTGCCGGTCGCTGCGCTCACTGCCAACGCCCCTTCCTTCGCCCGGTGGGGCCGCGCCTGTGCGAGCGCCACCGTCTGTCACATACCCCTAGGTACGTCGTTGAAAGCGATCTGGTTCGACACGTGTTCCCGATGTCTCCCAAATCACAAGGTCAACGCTACGCGGAGGGTCTGACATTCTCGAACCCTTATTCGAGCTAGTCGGGGCGCGGGGCCGGGTCGGCCGTCACGGAGCGCAACAGCGGGCGGCTCAGCGCGCTCGCGCCGAGGACGCCGCCGAAGCCGAGGACGACGAACCCGGCGAGCCCCGCCAGGCCGGAGAGCCCGAACCCCTGGGCGAACGGCAGCCCGAAGAGCACGCCCGTCAGCAGCGAGCCGCCGCCCATGACGGCGAGCGGGATAAGCGTCTCCTGGCGGCGTGCCCGGTCCAGGACGGACAGGGGCGTGCCGGCCAGGCGCAGCATCGCGTACGTCTGCCTGCGGTCCAGGACGGCGGACGCCCCGGTGATGCCCGCGCTCGTGATGCCCACCAGGAACGAGACGGCGAGGACGATCAGCGCGCCGGTGCGCAGATCGGCCACCAGGAAGTCGCCGGTCACCTCGTCGTCGGCCGGGGTCGTGGCGACCTTGCCCGGGACGAGTCCGGTCAGCGCGGTGCGCGCCCGGTCGACGGCGGCGGACCCGCCGGGAACGGTGACCGCCACGACGGCGGTCGCGTTGAGGCGGGCGTCGGCGGCCGGCGGTCCGTCCCCGGCCTCGATCCTGCGCACCGAGACGCCCGCGTCGAGACCGGCGAGCCTGCCCTTCGCCTGCTCGGCGACGGCGGCGGACCGCTCGTAGGGGACGGCCAGTTTCAGCTCGTCCCGCGGCTCGCCGGCGGAGGAGTGGGCGTTCAGCAGGGCGAGGAACCCGGCGATGAAGCCGGTGAGCGCGACGCCGGCGACCGTCCGCCAGGCCGAGCGCGGGTCGTCCACGAGGCGGCGCCCGGCGAGCAGCCGGGCCGGGCCGCGCGCCGTGCCGACCGTCAGGTGGCCGATGATCGCCACCACCCACGGGCCCGCGAAGTTGATCGCGAGGAAGGCCAGCACGAGGAAGACCATCAGAACGATCATGCCCGCGCGGCCCATGTCGATCAGGCCGCCGCCCACCGCGCCGAAGGCGATCACGACGGCGAGCAGCGCGGCGATCCGGACGGCCCGCATGCCGGGCGGGGTCTCGCGGCGCGCGACGCCGAGGGGGCTGACGACCACGCGGCGCAGGCCGACGACGGCGCTGACGCCGACGAGCACCGGCACCGCCGCGAGCAGGCCCGCGAGGGCGGGCGGGCCCGGCCACAGGTCGCCGGCGAACCAGCCGCCGCCCGCGATCGTGATCCGGGTGAGCAGCGGGGTCGCCGCCGCGTACAGCACGAGCCCGGCCGCGGCGCCCACGACGGCCGTCAGCACGGCCTCGGTCGCGGTGATCGCGACGACCTGGCCGGGGGTGGCGCCGACCAGCCGCAGCGCCGCGAGCCGGCCGTCGCGGCGGGCCACGGTGAGCCGGGCGGCGGCGCCGCCGAACACCAGCAGCGGCACGACCATCAGCACCGACGCCAGGCCCGCGAGCAGCAGGTAGACGCCCGCCGACCAGGACGCGCCGGTCGCGAACCGGTCGACGCGCGACGGGCCGCCGGTCGTCCCGAGATGCTCGACGGCGCCCCGGCCGGCGGTCATGGCGGGGTCGTCCGGGCTGCGCCCGACCACCGCGACGAGCTCTCCGGGGTGGACGAGCGCGCCGCGCCCGAGGGTCCCCGCCGGGGACGGGAACCGCTCGGCGAGCCGCTCGGCGGGCAGGTCCCGCATCAGGCGGGCCAGGGCGGGCGACGTCCACGCCTCACCGGGCTTCGGGAAGCGGGTCATCCCGGGCGGGACGGGAGCATCGCCCCTCAGCGCGGCCAGGTCGACGACCGTGATCGGCTCGCCCTGGACGTAGTCGGTCGACAGCGCCTCGATCATGGAGGGGTTCGCGGCCGGCTTCCCCGGATGCCGCCAGGCGTCGGCGTGGGCGCGCTGGAGGAACGCGTGGTCGGCGCCCACAGCGAACAGCAGCAGCCCGGTCGAGACGGCCACCGCGGCAAGGGTCAGGAGCGAGCCCAGCACGTTGTTCCTGCCGCCGCCGCGCAGCAGGCGCCAGGAGAGTTCCACCGCCGTGCGCATCAGGCCGTCCTCTCCAAGGGCGACCGGATGCGGCCGTCGCGGACCTCCACGACGCGGTCGCACCAGGCCGCCACCGAGGGGTCGTGGGTGACGACGACCAGGGACGCGCCGTTGTGCTTGGTGGCGTCCACGAGCAGCCGCATGGTGTCGTGGCCGGTCGCCTGGTCGAGCGCGCCCGTCGGCTCGTCGGCGAATACGACGGCCGGAAGGGGCACGAGCGCACGGGCGATCGCGACGCGCTGCGCCTGGCCGCCCGACAGCTCGCCCGGGCGCCGGTGCTCCAGCCCGTCCAGCCCGAGCGGCCGGAACCAGTTCCGCGCCGCCTGCACCGCCTCCCGCCTGGACGTGCCGTTCAGCATCAGCGGCAGCGCGGCGTTCTCCACGGCGGGCAGTTCCGGGAGCAGCTGCCCGAACTGGAACACGAAGCCGAACCGGTTGCGGCGCAGCGCGCTGCGGGGGCGCTCGCCGAGCGTGTCGATCCGCCGGCCGAGCAGGTGCACCTCCCCCGCTTCCGGCCGCATGATCCCGGCCAGGCAGTGCAGCAGCGTCGACTTGCCCGACCCGGACGGACCCATGATCGCGACGGCCTCGGCGCGGGCCACGGCCAGGTCGACGCCGTCGAGGGCGACGGCCGTCCCGAACCGCTTCACCAGCCCGCGGCCGAGCAGGACGGGCTCGCTCACGCCGCCTCCCCCCGCTCTCCCAACGGACGCGGCCCGCTCGCCGGGCGCAGCTCCAGGACGTTGTCGGGCGGACGGGTGCGACGTCGATCGCGGATCGACTCGGCGATCTCCATGGCGGGCATCACGACGCCGCCGTAGACCACGAACGCGCAGAACGCGGCGGCGAGGGGAACGTAGATCAGGTACATGGCCCAAGCGTGCGCGCCGCCGCCGCCCGGCCGCATCGGACGCGGGGCCGGTCCCCGAGGGGCCGGATCGGCCGAATGGCCGATCCGGCAGTCCGCATCGGGTCGTACGCTGCGTGAACGTGAGCGACGTAGGGGCACGGCTGGACCGCATCCATTCGGTGGGCGGCTGCCTGGTGCGCGCGGCGTACGCCGGGTTCGCGTCTCTGTACCTGCTGGGGTGCACGGCCGCCGGAATCCGGGACCATCCCACCCTGTGGATGGTGTTCGTCGCGGCGGTGGCCAACATCGCGGCGGTCTCCGGGCGCGGCTTCCTGGTCTGGGCGGCCGGTGCGGGGGCGCTGTCGGCGCTCAGCACCCTGTACCTCGGCACGGTGGTCCGGCCCGATCTCGGCGCCCCGAGCCTGTTCGCGGAGATCGGCGGCCTGCTGATCATCATCGGGCGGGTGGTGTGGAAGGCCCGCCGCGACCGGCTCGTCCCCATCGCGGTGCTGCTCGCCGCGGCGGTCCTGGCGACCCCGCTGCGCTGGTCGCTGATCGCGGCGGCGCTGTTCACCGCGCCGCTCGGCATCACCGTGGCGATCGCGCTCGGCGTCGGCCTCTACCTGCGGGCGCTGGACGCGCGGCGGGCCAGGTCGCTGGCGTCGGCGCGGCGGGACGAGCGGCTGGAGCTGGCCCGCGACCTGCACGACTTCGTCGCCCACCACGTGACCGGCATCGTCGTCCAGGCGCAGGCGGCGAGGTTCACGGCCCAGTCGGGCGCCGCGCAGACGCAGGAGCAGCTCGACCGGATGCTCGGCGAGATCGAGAAGGCCGGCACCGAGGCGCTCACGTCGATGCGGCGCATGGTCGGGCTGCTGCGCGACGCCCAGCACGTGAACGCCCCGGACGGGGACGCCCTCCCGGACGGCGGCTCCAGCACCCGTCCCGTCGGCGACCTCGCGCAGCTCAGGGGCCTCGTCGAGGGGTTCTCCCACCCGCCCGCCGCGCTCACGGTGGAACCCGGCCTCGGCACGCTGCCGCCGGAGGTCGCGGCGTCGGCGCACCGCGTCGTCCAGGAGGCGCTGACCAACATCCGCAAGCACGCCGCCGACGCCGCGGCCGTGCGCGTCACGCTGGCGCGGGTCGGCGGCGACGTCGAGGTCGCCGTGCGGGACGACGGGCGGGGGCGCGGCGGCAGGCGGCTGCCGTCCGGCGGTTTCGGGCTCACCGGGCTGGGCGAGCGGGTCGGCGCGCTCGGCGGGCGGCTGCACGCGGGCCCGCGCCCCGAGGGCGGATGGGAGGTCGTCGCACGGCTCCCCGTATCGGACGGATGACCGGTGATGCTGACACAATCGGCAAGGTGACCATCCGCGTACTGATCGCCGACGACCAGGAGATGGTCCGGACCGGGTTCCGGATGATCGTCGACTCGCAGCCCGACATGGAGGTGGTCGGGGAGGCCGCCGACGGCGCCGCGGCCGTCGCGCTGGCCCGCCGCCTGCGTCCCGAGGTGTGCCTGTTCGACATCCGGATGCCGCGGATGGACGGCCTGGAGGCGACCCGCGCCCTCGCCGGCCCGGGCGTCCCCGACCCGCCCCGCATCGTGATCGTCACGACGTTCGACATGGACGAGTACGTCTACGGGGCGCTGCACGGCGGCGCGGTCGGGTTCCTGCTGAAGGACAGCGGGCCCGCGCTGCTGGTGGAGGCCGTCCGCGCGGCGGCGAACGGCGGGTCGCTGGTGTCGCCGTCCATCACCGTCCGGCTGCTGGAGCACCTGGCCAAGCCGCCCGCGCGGCCCGTCCAGCCGCGCGAGCCGCTCACCGGGCGGGAGCTGGACGTGGTCAGGCTCGTGGCGCGCGGCCGGACGAACGAGGAGATCGCCGCGGAGCTGTACGTGTCGCTGTCCACGGTCAAGACGCATCTCGGCAGCGTCAACCGCAAGCTGGACACGCGGAACCGGGTCGCGACGGCCGCGTGGGCCTGGGAGTCGGGCCTCATGACCTGACGGGTCTCGGCAGGGAACGCAGACGGGGAACGCGCGAAAGACGGGGGAGGCTCGGCGCTGGCACCGGAGTCGATGAACGGAGTGCCCGTGACCGTCCTGGTCGTGTGGGTGCTGTGCGCCGCGGGCTGGGGCGCCGTCCTGCTGGCCCTGCGGCGCGGCCTGCGCGGACCGGCCAGGGGGCCCGCCCTGTTCGCGCACATCGCGACCCCGGCGGGCACCGTCCTGCTCTTCTCCCTGATCGGCCTCGGGTCGCTGTACGCGACGATCGCGCTGACCGCCGAATGGTGGGCGCTGCTCGCGGTGACCCGTTTCCGTCCCGAGCGGCTGCTGTCCACAGGTGGCCTCGGGCGCCTGGCCGCCTGGGCCGCCGTCACCGCGGCCGCGACGTGGGCGGTCACGCGGCTCATGCTCCACATGTGACGATCCTGTAAGGGCCCGAACTCCCGTTGGGCCGTGTCGGTCAAACGTACGTAGTATCCAAAACAGCCAACAGCAAAGGCCCTGGGGAGGTGGATCATGCCGTGTGCGCTGTGCGGCGACATCATCCCGACCGAGGTCGACCGGTGCCCGGCCTGCGGCGCGTGGGCGCGGCGCCGCGACTTCCGGGCCGTCGGCGTGGCCGTGTTCATGCTGCTCGGCTTCAACGCGTTCGTGGCCCTCGGCTCGGGGATCAGCCTGCTCAGGCTGGCGCGGCCGCTGCACGGCGCGACGCACGACAGCTATGACGCCGCCGCCACCGGCCAGGCCCTCGCCCCCTACGCGGACGTGTTCACGATCGGCGCGATCATGGCCGCGGTCACCGGCCTGCTGTACCTGACCTGGCTGTGGCGGGCGTTCCACCAGTCCCCCGGTCCGCACCGCCACCACCGCGCCTGGGTGCTGCTCGGCTGGTTCCTCCCGATCGTCAACCTGTGGCTGCCGCCCCGGATGGTCTACGAGGTGTGGGTGAACAGCGGCCGGTACCGGACGGCCGAGCGGCAGGCCGCCGGGATCGTCGTCGCGGGCTGGTGGGGCTGCGCCCTGCTCGGCCTCGTCCTCGGCCGCGTGTTCACGCACGGCAGCGTCGAGACCCTCGCCGACGCCCGCCTCGACGTGCACGTCGGCGTCGCCGCGGCCGCCTTCCAGGCCCTCGCCGCCGCCCTGTGCATGGCGACCGTCTTCCAGATCACCCGGATCCAGATCACCCGGTGAACCGCCCGGACCGGCGGACGTGGCGGCAGGTCAGGCGGGGGGAGGGCCGGAGCTTCCCTGGCTGGTGTGCCAGAGGGGAGTTCTCGGCGGGCGCCTGACGGCCGGGCCCGCGTGGTCGACGTCGGAGTACGGCGACATCGCGAAGCCCGTGGGCTGGACGATGCGGCGGCCCACCGGGCGGCTCCGGCCGGACGGGCCCGCCATGGCCGCGCGGAGGGCGTCCGGGCCGCCGCGGCGCCACTCCTCGTGCAGGGCGTTCAGGTCCCAGCAGGCGTTCGCGGTGATCGAGACGGCGCGGTCCCCGGCGCGGCGGAGCCGCCCCCGGGCGACCAGCAGCCAGGAGCCGAACACGGTGGCGGCGCACCTGTCCTGCACCGATTCGAAGAACGTGAGGTCGACCGGGCCGGTCGCGTCGTCCAGCGTGGCGAAGATGACGCGCTGCCCCGACCTGACCGCCGGGGTCTGCGTCGCCACCTTGACCCCGGCGACCAGGACCTCGCTCTTGTCCGGTCGTCCCGGCAGGTCGGCGGCGCGGACGACGCCGAGCGCGGCGAGCAGCCCGGCGTAGAAGGTCATGACGTGCCGGCTCACGTCCATGCCCAGGATGTCCAGTTCGGCCTCGACCACCTCGGCGGGCGTCATCGGCGGCAGCCCGCCCGCCGGGATCTCCTCCGCCAGGCCGGTCTCCACTCCGGCCAGGACATCGTCGCCGTCCTCGGGGCCGAGGGGGAGCTGGCCCTGCGGGACGCGCGCGGGTCGGGCGGTGACCCGGTCGAGGGCGCCGACGCGGCACAGCAGGTCGCGGCGCGGGACGCCCTCGTGGAGGGCGTCGAACGCGCCCGCCAGGACGAGCCGTTCGGCGATGGGCCGCGACACCCGGGCGCGGCGCCAGAAGTCGGTCAGCGACCGGTACGGCCGGGCCCCGGCGATCCTGCCGACCTCGGCGTCGGAGATGCCCCTGACCTCGCTCAGCGCGACCCGGATCCCGGCCGGGCCGCCCGCCGGGACGGGTTCGGCGCGCCAGTCCGCGTCCGAGCGGTTGACGTCCAGAGGGAGGATCGGGACGCCGAAGTGCCGGGCGTCGTCAAGGATGACCCGCTTGGGGTACATGCCGGGGTCGTGGGTCAGGACGCCGGCGTAGAAGGCCGCCGTGTGGTGCCGTTTCAGCCAGGCCGACTGGTAGGTGGGCAGCGCGAACGACGCGGCGTGGGCCTTGCAGAAGCCGAACGCGCCGAACGCGGTCAGCATCCGCCACACGCGCTCGACCGTCGCCCCGTCGTAGCCGCGGGCCAGCGCCCGCTCCCGGAACCAGGCGCCGACCACGGCCTGGCCCCGCTCGTGGTTCAGGCTCCGCCGCGCCGCCTCCGCCTTGGACAGGCCGCAGCCGGTCATCACGTCGATGACGCGCAGCACCTGCTCGTGGAAGACGACCACGCCAAGGCTCTCCCGCAGCGCGGGTTCGAGTTCGGGGTGCGGGTAGGCGGGCTCCCGGTTCCCGGCGCGGGCCTCCAGGAACGGCGTCACCATGTCGGAGTTGACCGGGCCGGGGCGGAACAGCGAGATGTCGATCACCAGGTCGTCCAGGTCGCGGGGCTGGAGCCGGCCGATCAGCTCCCGCTGGCCGGGCGACTCGATCTGGAAGCAGCCGAGCGTCCGGGACGTGCGCACCAGCGCGTACGTCGCGGGGTCGTCGCGGGGGACGTCCTCCAGCGCGACCGTCTCCCCCGTCACGCGGGCGACCTCCGCCACCGCGTGCGCCATCGCCGACTGCATCCGGACGCCGAGCACGTCGAGCTTGAGCAGCCCCATCGCCTCGACGTCGTCCTTGTCGAACTGGCTCATCGGGAACCCCACGGCGGCCCGCTCGACCGGCGTCCGGTCCCGCAGGCCCGGGTTCGACAGCAGGACGCCGCACGGGTGCATGGCGATGTGGCGGGGCAGCCCGTCCAGGCGCTCGGCGATCCGGAACAGCACCTCCAGGCGTCCCGCCGCCAGGTTGCTCTGCCGCAGCTCGGGCAGGTCGTCCAGGGCCGCGCGGATCTGGTTCGCCCGGATCCGCGGGAACGCCTTCGCGATCGCGTCGATCTCGTGCGGCGGGAGCCCGACGGCGTTGCCGACGTCGCGCAGCGCGCTGCGCGCCCGGTAGGTCTCCATCATCGACACGCACGCCGTGGCGTCCGCGCCGAACCGGTCGAACAGCGCCCGGTAGGCCTCCAGCCGGCGGGCCGACTCCACGTCCAGGTCGATGTCGGGCAGGCCCTCGCGGCTGTCGGCGAGGAACCTCTCCATCACCAGGTCGTGCCGCAGCGGGTCCAGGTCGCCGATGCCGATCAGATAGTTGACCAGGCTGCCCGCGCCCGAGCCGCGGATCGCGCAGCGGATGCCGCGCGCCCTGATCAGCGCGGCGGCGTCGGCGACCGTAAGGAAGTACGGCGCCAGGCCCTTGCGCCCGATCACGCCCAGCTCCTGGTCGAGCCGGGCCGCGGCCTCCCGCGACCCGTCGAGCCCGCGCCGCGCCATCCCCTCCGCGCACCGGGCGGCGAGCCGGGCGTACGGGTCGCCCCCGACGTCCGGCAGGTGGACCTCGTCCATGCCGAGGTCGCGGCCGGGATCGAGGACGCAGCGCTCCGACAGCCGCCGGGTGGCCGCGAGCAGCGCGTCCGCCTCGTCCGGGCCGCAGGCCGCCTCCGCGACCCGGCGCATCTCGGGGACCGACTTCAGGTACGCCTGGCCGGTGCGGTCGTCGAGGTGCCGCCGGTCGAGCGGGACGAGGCGGCGCGTCACGTCCAGGACCTGCGCGACCGGGTGGTCGGACGGGTCCAGGTAGCGGACGGCGTTGCCCAGCACGGCGGGCACCCCGGCCTCGCGGGCGAGCGCGAGCATCCGCGCCGCCCGCGGCCCGTCGCCCTTGTCGCGGTGGTCGACGATCTCGATCACCGCCTCGGCGGCGGCGCGCCACGCCGCCAGCCGGGCCGCCGCCACGTCCGGGCGCCGCCCGGTGAGGGCCCGCCCGACGTCCGACGCCGGGCCGAGCAGGACGATGAGGCCGTCGGCGTGCGCGCCGACCATCTCCCTGGTCACCAGCGGGCGGCCGCGCTCGCCCGCGGCGTGCGCCGCCGTCACCAGCCGGCACAGCGACCGCCACCCGGTGCGCCCCTCGGCGAGGACCACGACGCGCTCCTCCCCCGTGGAGGCGACCCTGAGGTCGGCTCCGACGACGGCGCCGATCCCCGCGTCCGCGCACGCACGGACATGCCGGACGGCGCCGTACAGGCCGTCGCGGTCGGTCAGCGCCAGCGTCTCCATGCCGAGGACCGCCGCGCGCTCCGCCAGCGCCGCGGGCGGCGCGACGCCGAACCGGAGCGAATAGGACGAAGCGACATGAATATGCACGTCAGTCCCATACCCGGGATAGCAGCCAGCTGTCGGCGGCCACGTCATAACGCAGCTCGTAGACGCCGATCTCCCGGTCCGGGGTCGCCTCGATCCGCCAGAACTCCCGCTCGCCGGCGGCCTCGCCGCCGGGATGCTGCTCCCGCCACCAGTCGCGGGTCGTGACCCAGTGCTCCAGCACCCGCCGGACGGTGTAGAGCCGGCCACGCCAGACGAACCGGACCGGACGCCCGTCGCTCACCCAGACGTCCACCGGATCGCCGAACACGCGCGTCATCTGCCTCCCCCTCGCGCTCGCCGCACGGGGGAAGGAGCATGCGGACCTCATTCTCGAACAAACGTTCGGAGTCGAGTCTAGGGAACCCCGGGCCCGGGGAGCAAGGCGGGGTCAGTCGAGAAGTGCGCGGATGCGGTCGGCGACCTCGGCGGGGCGGGCGGCGTCGGCCATGCCGCCGGCGGGCCACAGGTAGTACCAGCCGTCGCCGCACGGGGTGGCGAGGACGATCACGTGGCGCCCCGCGCCCGGCACGTAGACGGCCAGCAGGGACTCCCCGGGCCCGGCGAACCGCCAGGCCAGGCCCCGGGCCTCGACCTCGCGCGCGAGCGCCGCGAGGTGACGCCGGCGCGTCTCGGCGATCTCCCGCCCACCGACTACAGACACATCATCCGCCTCAGCAGGGTCCGAGCCGCCTTCATGACCTTGGGCGATCCTCCGGCGACGGTTGGTGACCGGTCCTCAGCATGACCCCGATCCGGCGGCCGTGCGGGGAGAATCCCAAGAGTGGGGACGGGTGTACCCCGCCCGCTAGGGGATGGTCCGCTGAAGCGGTGTAACGCGCCGTCCGGATACGCGCCCATCACCGTGCGGGTGGTTTCCGGTCCCCGGAACCTGGCCCGCATACGGAGGCTCCGTCCGTGATAAAAGCCTCTGTGAGGCGGGCATCGCCCGCGTCACCCAAAAAAGAAGGAGCGAGCCGATGAGCGCCGTCCCCGCCGGCGACCCGTCAGGCCACACACACCACGGCGTCCACGGGCACGGTCCCGAGCAGGACCAGGCCCTGGCCGGACTCCGCGAGCGCAAGAAGCAGCGGACCCGCCTCGCGCTCATCGACGCGGCCCTGGACCTGTTCCTCGCCCAGGGGTACGAGGCGACGACGATCGACGAGATCGTGGCGGCGGTGGAGGTGTCGCAGCGCACCTTCTTCCGCTACTTCGGCACCAAGGAGGACGTGGTCACGAGCTTCCTCACCGAGCACGACCAGGTGCTGGCGGAGGCCCTCGCGGCCCGTCCGCCCGAGGAGCGGCCGTTCCCCGCCCTGTTCGAGTCGCTGCGCGTCGTGCTGCGCACGATCGCCGAGAGCGACCCGGCCGACAGCGCCCGGTTCCGCCGCGTCCGGCAGGTGATCGAGGCGACGCCGTCGCTGATGGCGGCGCAGATGGCACGGTACTCGGCGTCGGCGGAGGCGCTCGCCACCGAGATCGCGCGCCGCGAGGGCGTCGACATGGAGCAGGATCTGCGGCCCCGGATCGTCGTGTCGTTCTACCTGGCCGCGACCAAGGTCGCGTTCGAGGACTGCGCCCGCCACGACATCTGGGACCCCGGGACGGTCGCCGCCCGCGTGGAGGAGGCCGTGACGCTCGTCAGCCGGACCATGCGCGACTGGGTGTGAGCGTCCCGCCGGCGGAATAGCCCGCGGGGGAGCCGGGGTTCTGCGGGAACGTCCACGCGAACCGACCGTCAGGAGAACGACATGCGCGCGATCGTCATCACCCGCACCGGCGGCCCGGAGGTCCTGGAGGCGTCCGAGGTCCCGGCCCCCGAGCCCGGGCCGGGCGAGGTGCTGATCGACATCGCGGCGGCCGGGGTCAACTTCATCGACGTGTACTACCGGACGGGCGCCTACCCGCAGCAGACCCCCTACACGCCGGGTGTCGAGGCGGCCGGAACGGTCGCCGCGGTCGGCGAGGGCGTCCGGGAGTTCTCGGTGGGCGACCGTGTCGCGTGGGCGAACGTGCAGGGCGGCTACGCGGAGAAGGCCGTGGTACCGGCGGACAAGGTCGTCCCCGTCCCCGGCGGGGTGAGCCTGGAGGACGCGGCGGCCTCCCTGCTGCAGGGCATGACCGCCCACTACCTGACGAGGTCGACATATCCGGTCCAGGAGGGCGACACCGTCCTCGTGCACGCGGCGGCGGGCGGGATGGGGCTGCTGCTCACGCAGGCGGCCGTGGCCCTCGGCGCCCGGGTGATCGCCACGGCGTCCACCCCGGAGAAGGAGAAGCTGGCGAGGAACGTCGGCGCGGCCGCCACGATGGGCTACGACGGGTTCCCCGAGCGGGTGCGGGAGCTGACGGACGGCGAAGGCGTCGCCGTGGTGTACGACGGCGTCGGGGCGCCCACGTTCGACGGGAGCCTGGAGAGCCTTCGGCGGCGCGGCACCCTGGCCCTGTACGGGGCGGCCGGCGGCCCGGTCCCGCCGGTCGACCCGCAGCGCCTCAACCGGGCCGGGTCGGTGTTCCTGACCCGGCCGTCCCTCGCCCACTACGTGGAGAAGCGCGAGGAGCTGCTGGAGCGCGCCGCCGACGTCTACGCGTGGGTGGAGTCCGGGGCCGTGAAGGTCCACGTCGGCAGCCGCCACGACCTCGCCGAGGCCGCCGCCGCGCACGCCGATCTGGAGGCGAGGCGCAGCACCGGCAAGCTCCTGCTGATCCCCTGACCGTCCCGACCGGCGCCGCCGCCTCCCTTAGGCTGGCCCGGACAGACGATCTTCCAAGGAGCGCCGCCCCCCATGACGACGTACGCCGCCGGACCGCTGGAGCACGACGAACCCCGTGTCCTCGGCCCGTACCGCCTGCTCGGGCGGCTCGGGCGCGGCGGCATGGGGACGGTCTACCTGGCCGCCGAGCCCGACGGCCGGCGGGTCGCGGTGAAGGTCGTCAACCGCGAGCTGGCCGGGGAGCCGGCGTTCCTCGCCCGGTTCCGGCGCGAGGTGACCGCCGCGCGGCGCGTCCACCGGTTCTGCACCGCGCCCGTGATCGACGCCGAGCTCGACCAGGACCCGCCGTACATCGTCACCGAGTACATCGACGGGCCGAGCCTGGAGAAGGCCGTCCAGAGCAAGGGGCCCCTGCCCGGCTCCGACCTGGAGGGCCTCGCGGTCGGCGTCGCCACCGCGCTCGCCGCCATCCACGGCGCCGGGATCGTGCACCGCGACCTCAAGCCCGCCAACGTCCTGCTGTCCTCCACCGGCCCCCGCGTCATCGACTTCGGCATCGCCCGCGCCCTCGACGCCCCGGACGGCCCCACCCGCACCGGCCAGTTCGTCGGGACCCCGTCCTACATCGCGCCCGAGGTGCTGCGCGGCGAGCCGGTCGAGCAGGCGTCGGACGTGTTCGCGTGGGGCTGCGTCGTCGCCTACGCCGGGACGGGCCGCGCCCCGTTCCAGGGCGGCACCGTCGCCGAGACGTTCCGCCGCATCGAGCACGAGGAGCCCGACCTCGCCGGCCTGGACCCGCGGCTGCGCGACGTCGTCGCCGCCGCGCTCGGCAAGGACCCGCGCGACCGTCCGACGGCGCGGCGGCTGCTCACCCTGCTCGTCGGGCAGGAGAAGGCCGATCTCACGCAGGCCGTGGAGACGATCTCGGCGTCGTGGCGGGGGCCGGATCCGGCCGCGGAGCCGGCCTCCCCCTCCGATCGGGACGGCGAGCCGCCGGCGGCCGTCGAGGTTCCGGCGCCGAGGCCCGCGCCGGAGGCCGCCGCGCCTGCGGCCGTGGCGGCCCGCGAACCCGGCCCGGGCGAGGAGACCGTCCTCGTCGACCTGCCGTTCCCGGCCGCCTGGCGCGGACCGCGGCGCTGGTTCACCCTGCTCAGGGGCCTGCTGGTGGTCCCCCACCTGGCCGTGATGCTGCTCATGTACGCGGCCCTGGTGGTCGTCATGCTGCTCAGCTGGCTGGTCATCCCGTTCACCGGCCGGTATCCCCGCGCCCTGTACGCGCTGGTCGTCGGCTGCCAGCGCTGGTCCAGCCGGGTCGTGGCGTACGCGTTCGGGCTGACCGGCGAGAAGCTGCCGCCGTTCCGCACTCTTCCGCGCGCCCGCCGGACGCACTGAACGCGGTGACGGCTCCGCGCGTCCGAATTGCCATGGACCGCTAGGGTTCTACCACGAAGACTCCCGAATCCCCCTCAGGATCATGATGACCACGCACGCAGGAGAGAACGGGGAGACCCTGCGCCCCGACGACCCAGGAGAGCTCGGCCCCTACAGGCTCGTCGGGCGGCTCGGCCGGGGCGGCATGGGGACGGTCTACCTCGGCGAGGACCGCGCCGGGCGCCGCGTCGCCGTGAAAATGATCAACCGGGAGCTCGCCGGCGAGGGCACGTTCCGGGAGCGGTTCCGGCGCGAGGTGACCGCCGCGCGGCAGGTCCGCCGGTTCTGCACCGCGCCCGTGATGGACGCCGAGCTGGACACCGACCCCCTGTGGGTGGTCACCGAGTACATCGAGGGCCCGAGCCTGGAGAGCGCCGTCGCCGAGCGCGGCCCGCTGCCCGGTTCCGACCTGGAGGGTCTCGCGGTCGGCGTCGCCACCGCGCTCGCCGCCATCCACGGCGCCGGGATCGTGCACCGCGACCTCAAGCCCGCCAACGTCCTGCTGTCCTCCACCGGCCCCCGCGTCATCGACTTCGGCATCGCCCGCGCCCTCGACGCCGCCGACGGCCCGACCCGCACCGGCCAGTTCGTCGGGACCCCGAACTACCTGCCGCCCGAGCTGCTGCGCGGCGAGCAGGTCTCGTCGGCCTCCGACGTGTTCTCGTGGGGCTGCGTCGTCGCCTACGCCGGGACGGGCCGTCCCCCCTTCGCGGGCAACACGGTTCCGGAGATCTTCTACCGCGTCGTGCACGAGGAACCGAAGCTGGACGGGCTCGACCCCGGCCTGCGCGACGTCGTCGCCGCCGCGCTCGACAAGGACCCGCGCCGGCGGCCGACCGTCCAGGACCTGCTCGGCCGGCTCGTCGGCAACGGCCAGGCCGACCCGGCGAGGCTCGCCGAGACCGTCCAGGCGAGCTGGCACGGGCCCGCGAGCGAGCCGACCGTCCAGCGGACGGCCCAGGCCGCCTTCCAGCAGCCGACCCCGCCGTCCGCGCCGCCCGGCGCCACCCGCCAGGACGCGCGGCCCGCCGCCCGGCCGGGCGGCGGCGGGTCGACCCGGCGCCCGCTGATCATCGGGGGCGCCGTCGTGGCCGTCCTCGCCGTGCTCGCCGTCGTCGGGTTCCTCGCGCTGCGCCCGGACGGCCCGCCCGGCGACCTCGCCACGACGTTCAGCGACGACTTCTCCAGCGACAGCTCCGGCTGGGGCTCCTTCACCGGCCAGTACACCTACACGAACGGCGCCTACCGGCTGCAGACCGAGGGGAGCACCGGCTCCACGGGACGCGACGTGCCCAAGGACGAGTTCGCCCCCGACCCGATGCTGGCCACGGTCGGCGCAAGGGTCGCCCAGGGCTCCCCCGACGGCAGGTACGGCCTCACCTGCCGCTCGTCCGACAACGGCAACAACGAGTACAGCTTCCTGATCCGCAACGACGGCAAGGGCGCGGTGCTCCGCAAGGTCACCAAGGATCGCGGGACCAAGGAGCTGGACAACCCCGACTCGGTCCCCGGCTTCGCCGAGGGTGAGTCCAACCAGCTCCAGATCGCCTGCGAGAGCGGCGACGAGGGCAAGCAGGTGCGGCTGCGGCTCTGGGTGAACGGCCACCAGGTCATCGACGCGACCGACACCGACCAGCCGCTCGGCAACGGCAAGGCCGGTCTGCAGGTCGAGCGGGGCGGCAACGCCGCGCAGCAGATCATCGTCGACTTCGACGACTTCGACCTGTCGAAGATCCTCGGTTAGGCCGGGGGCCGGTCAGCCGGGCAGGTAGCCGTTCGTCCAGCGGGTCAGCTCCGCGAAGACCTGCGTGCGGGCCGGTTCGGCGGACAGCACCAGGTCGTGCAGGCCGCCGTCGATCCGCACGAGCGTGACGTGGCGTCCGATCCGCGGCGCCCACCTCGCCATGTGCTCCACGTCCAGGACGGCGTCGGCGCCCGTCACGTCCAGCACCCTGCGGGTCGGGCGGACGCTGCGCGTCGACGCCATGACCAGCACCGGGACGTCGACGTCCAGGCCGCGGTGCAGGCGCAGCTGACCCCGGCGGACTGCCGCCAGCCACGCCGCCCGCACCGGGAACCCGGCGAGCGGCTTCCAGGCGAGGTCGAACTCCCACTCGCCCTCGTGGTCGCGGTGGATGCTGCGCGGGTACCGGTCGGACACGCCCGCGGGCAGTTTCGCCTTGGGGAACCGGGGGCGCAGCGCCCGCGCCAGCCCGGCGCCGACCTTGCGCATCACCAGCGGCTCTGCGATGTCCAGGAACGGACTGTTGAGGAACACGCCGTCCACCAGGCCCTTGCCCCTGGCCCCGTCGGCCCACAGGGCGGCGACCAGGCCGCCGGTCGAGTGTCCGTTCAGCAGGAGCGTGTCGTGCCCGTCCACGTCCCGGACGATCCGCACCGCCTCGTCGATCTCCGGGAAGTAGTCCGCGAGGCTCTCGACGTAGTTCGGGGTCTGATGCGGACGCAGCGAGCGCCCGTACTTGCGCAGATCGAGCGCGTAGAAGTCGAAGCCGAGCTCGACGTAGAAGTCGGCGAGGTGCCGCTGGAAGAAGTAGTCGACGAACCCGTGCAGGTAGAGCACCGCCCGCCGGGACGGGTCGCCGCCGCCGCGGCGCCGCACGAGCGTCGCCACGACCTCGCCCTCGGCGTCCCGGCCCATCGGCAGCTCGATCGCCTCGTACCCGGGGCCGAGCACGTCCGCCGTCACGTCCACTTTTCCTCCCGCTGTCCGGTGAACTGATGCCCCATGATCGGGCGTCAAAGGGACTGACCGTACGACAGACTGAATCACAGCACACCGCCACCCCCCGGGAGTCGAGCCATGCAGGCGCCCCTCCGCGACCGAGACCCGCGGCTGCTCGGCCCGTACGTGCTCACCGCCCGGCTGGGCCGGGGCGGCATGGGCACCGTCTACCTCGGCGAGGACGAGTCGGGACGGCGGGTCGCGGTCAAGGTCATCAACGCGGAGCTGGCCGACGACGAGGCGTTCCACGACAGGTTCCGCAGCGAGGTGACGGCCGCGCGGCAGGTCAGCCGGTTCTGCACGGCCGCCGTCCTGGACGCCCGCCTCGACGGCGACCCGCTGTACGTGGTGACCGAGTACGTCAACGGGCCGTCCGTCGAGGAGGCCGTCAAGGCGAACGGCCCGCTGCGCGGCGGGGACCTGGAGGCCCTCGCGGTCAACATCGCGACGGCGCTGGGCGCGATCCACGGCGCCGGGATCGTGCACCGCGATCTCAAGCCGTCCAACGTGCTGCTCTCCCCGACCGGGCCGCGCGTGATCGACTTCGGCATCGCCCGCGCGCTGGACGCCACCGACGGCCCGACCAGGACCGGCCAGTTCGTGGGCACGCCCGCCTACATCGCGCCCGAACTGATGCACGAGCGGGAGATCACACCGGCCGCCGACGTGTTCTCCTGGGGCTGCGTCGTCGCCTACGCGGGAACCGGCCGCGCCCCGTTCGGCGGCGGGACGCTCCCGGAGGTCATCAGCCGGGTGACGTCCGCCGACCCCGACCTGGACGGCCTCGACCCGGCCGTCCGCGATCTGGTGACCCGGTCGCTGGCCAAGGAGCCCGCCGAACGTCCGACGGTGAGGCAGCTGATCCAGGCGCTGACCGGCCAGGACGAGCCGCCCGCGACTCCGCCCCCGGTCACGCCGCCCCCACCTGAACCGGCGCCCGCGCCCGCCCCGGCACCGAAGTCCGCCCCGGTGCGGGCGCCCGCGCCCGCACCTCTGACGAGCGTCGACTCCGTGCCGCCGACGCGTCCGATCGGCGCGCGGACGCCGGCGGCTCCGGCGAAGAAGCCGTTCCCGTACCGCACCAGCGGCGTGCGCGCCGCCGTCGGCATCGCGGTCCTGGCCGTCGCCGCCGTGCTCGGCTCCCTCAACGTCCCGGGCGACGACGACTCCCCGGACGCCTCGGGGCCCAGCACGGACGCCGTCCCCGGTGACGAACCGCCGGAGGTCAAGGACAAGATCTTCAGCGACCGGTTCAACGACGCGGACTCCGGCTGGAAGACGGCGGTCACCCCGGTCTTCGACGCGGCCTACCGTGACAAGAAGTACGAGATCCACGTCCTTCCGAAGGCCGCGCGCACGACCGTCGACGCACCGGTGAGCCGAATCCCCGACTCCCAGCTCATCGAGGCCGAGGTCACGCCGAAGGACGCCTACGGCGAGTCTGGGGTGTACTGCCACGGAGGCTTCGGCTACGCGTTCCTCCTCCGCTCGGACGGGCGCGCGCGCATCGCCAAGCTGTCCACCTGGAGCGCGCAGACCGTGACGACCGGCACGGTGCCCAGGCTTCGCGACGGCAATCGCCTCCAGGCCGCTTGCGTGAAGCGCGAGGACGGCAACATCGACCTCGCGATGTGGGTGAACGGAAAGCCGGTCGCCTCGTCCGCCGCCACACCGCCGAGCACTGTTCCCGGTCACAGCGGCCTGCTCGTCGTCCGCTCCGAGGGCGCCACCGGATGGCCGCAGGCGGTCTTCGACGACTTCACGCTCTGCGAGGTCTGAGACGGCTCCCACCGTCCCGGCGGGCAGGACAGGGGTCTGGCTCAGTCCTTGCGGCCCGTCGCCGCGACGGTGACGCCGAGACCGATCATCATCAGGCCGCCGGTGCCGCCGATCGCCGCGAGGCGGCGCGGCGAGCGGGCGAACCAGTCGCGGGCCGTCCCCGCCGCGATCCCCCACACGCTGTCGCAGCAGAGCGCGATCACCGCGAAGATCACACCGAACACCATCATCTGGAGCTCGACGTGGCCGTTCTCGCGCACCACGAACTGCGGCAGGACGGCCGCGAAGAACACGGTCGTCTTCGGATTGGTGATGCCCACGAAGAAGCCCTGCAGCAGCGCCCGGCCCCCGCCGCGCTCCGCCTCGCTCCCGGCGATCGCCTCCTGGAGCGAGCGCCGGTGCCGGATGGCCTGCACCCCGAGGTAGACGATGTAGACCGCGCCCACGATCTTCAGGGCGGTGAACACGACGACGGAGCGTTCCACGACCGATCCGATGCCCACCGCGACCGCCGCGGTCAGCACCAGGGCGGCGAGCACCCCGCCGACCACTCCCGCGAGCGCGGTGCGCCGCCCGTGCGCCAGCGCGCGGCCGACGACGAACAGGACGGACGGCCCGGGGATCAAGATGATCGCCAGCGCCATCGCGGAGAACGCCAGAAGCTGATGACTCGACACCATGACCCGCAGAGTACGCATTCCGGGCAGGGCGGCCCACTCGATTTTTCGGGGGCCGAGACGCGGCTCAGGTGGTGAGGACGTCCCAGGCGCCGCCGCGGCGGACCAGGAGGTTGTGCGTGAGCAGGCTTCCGACGGGGACGTCCCACACCGGGTCGACGCCGTCGTCCCCGCGGTCCTCGGCCCACACCTGCGCGACCGCCCAGCGGAGCTTGTCGACGCCGTCCGGGTGACCGGTGCCGGACGCGACGAACACGTCCCGCGCGGGCGCCGCGACGACGAGGTCGCCGTCCACGTCCTGCGCCAGCTTCTCCAGGAACCCCTCGTCCAGCAGCAGGCCCGACTCCAGGCCCCCGCCGTGCGCGGACGCGCCCAGCGACACCGTCACGGCGCGCACGTCCGGGTACCAGCTGAGGCTCAGCTCGGGACGCAGGTCGCGCAGGTTGATCACCGCGTGGCGGCGCAGCTCGCCCTGCGTGACCCCGAGGTCCGCGCAGTGCCGGCGCGCCACGTGCTCGTAGCGGCGGCCGGACGGCGCGCCCTCGTCGGCGATCTCCACCGCGTAGGTGACGTACAGGTCGGCGGCGAACGGGTCGCGGATCGGCTCCTCGTCCGCCGGGAGCGGGAACTCCAACTGGACCTCGGCCGGCACCCGCGCCTTCATCAGCGGGACGATCAGCTTGGACCGCGGGTCGGTCACGGGACGTTCCTCCTGGTGCTCGGCCTGCGTGCGCCTGTCTTCACGAGTGGATCACCTTACCGCCGCGGAGGGCGGCGTCGGGGCTCCGCCGGGCGGGACGACGGGCAGGCCCCCCGGCGCGCCGCCCTCGATGAGCCGCCACACGGCCTCGGTGTCCATGTGCTCCTCAACGAGGTCGCCGAGCGCGTCCAGGGTCGCCTCCCTCAGCGCCTCGAACGACACGTCCGGGGCCGTGACGAACTCCCGTTTCGCCGTCCGGGCGACGTCCGCGAGGAATGCCCTCCGGAAGCCGTCGTTCTCCATCGCACCGTGCCAGGTCGTCCCCCACACGGCGCCTTTCCGGCACCCGTCGAGGAAGGGCTCCCCTTCCACGGTCACCACGCCGTGATGGATTTCGTAGGCGTGCACAGTTTCCCCATAGGCGCTCCCTGTAGGCCGCCCGAGGGTCTTCTCCTTCTTGAATTCGACTCTCGCGGGAAGGAGGCCGAGCCCCTTCGCTCTCCCCTCCTTGGACTCGACATCGTCCACGATCTCCTCGGCGAGCATCTGGTAACCGCCGCAGATCCCGAGGACGGGCCGTCCCTCTTCGGCTCTTCTCCGGATCTCCTCTGCCATTCCCCGGTCGCGAAGCCACGCCAGGTCGGCGACCGTGGCCCGGGTCCCCGGAAGCACCACCAGATCCGCCTCGGCCAGATCGCCGGCACTCGCCGCGTACCGAACGACGACGCCGGGCTCGCAGGCCAGAGCGTCCATGTCCGTGAAATTGGAGATGCGCGGGAACCGGACGACGGCGATGCGCAGTGTCTGCCTCCCGCAGGGCCCTTTCGCGTCGGGCCTCGGCGCGTCCAAAGCCAGGGTGTCCTCGGAATCGAGATACAGGCCGAGTTTCCAGGGCAGCACCCCCAGCGTCGGCCGCCCTGTGAGCATCGCGAGCTGCTCCAGCCCCGGCGCCAGCAGTTCCTCCGCCCCCCGGAACTTGTTGATGACGAACCCGGCGATCAGCGCCTGGTCCGCCGGCTCCAGCAACGCGACCGTCCCGTAGAGCGACGCGAAGACACCGCCCCGGTCGATGTCGCCGACCACCACCACCGGCAGGTCGGCGGCCCGCGCCAGCCCCATGTTCACGATGTCGCCGCCCCGCAGGTTGATCTCGGCGGGACTCCCGGCGCCCTCGCACACCACGACGTCGTACTCGGCACGCAGCTCCTCAAGGCTCTCCAGCACGACGCCCTTGAGCCATTCCTTGTGCGCCCCGTACTGCAGGGCGTCGACCTCCGCCACGGGCCTTCCCAGCACCACGACCTGGCTCCTGCGGTCGCTTCCCGGCTTGAGCAGCACCGGATTCATCAGCGCCGCGGGCTCCACCCCCGCGGCCTGCGCCTGCATGTACTGCGCCCGCCCGATCTCCGCCCCGTCGCTCGTCACCATCGAGTTCAGCGACATGTTCTGGGCCTTGAACGGCGCGACCTTCACCCCCTGCCGGGCCAGCCACCGGCACAGCCCCGCCGTGACGACGCTCTTCCCCGCGTCCGAGGTGGTCCCCGCCACCAGAAGCCCGCTCACCGCACACTCCAGACCACGGCCGCCGCCGCGAACGTCACCGCCGCCGAGAGCCGGACGGCCCTCCGGATGTCCCTGACCTCGGGCGCCCGGCCGTCCCCCATCTCGGGCCGCCGCTCGACCCGTCCGCCGTAGGCGTTGACCCCGCCCAGCCTCACCCCGAGCGCCCCGGCGAAAGCGGCCTCGCACCGTCCGGCATTGGGACTCGGATGCTTCGCCCCGTCCCTCCTCAGAACGCGCCAGGCCTCCCGCCCCGAGCAAAGAGCGACCAATCCCCCGGTGACCCTCGCCGGAACCCAGTTCGCCACATCATCGAGCCTCGCCGCCGCCCACCCGAACCGCTCGTACCTCGGATTCCGATACCCGACCATCGCGTCAAGCGTGTTCACGGCCCGATACATGAGCAGCCCCGGAATCCCCGCCACCGCTCCCCACACCAAAGGCGCGATGGACGCGTCCGACGTGTTCTCGGCCACCGACTCCACCACCGCGCGGCTCAGATCCCGCGCGTCCAGCCCCCGCGGATCCCGCGCGCACAGATGCGAAAGCCGCTTTCTGGCCGCCCCCACGTCTCCCCGCTCCAGCACCCGCGCCATGTAGAGCCCTTCACGCCCCAAAGACGTCCCGCCGAGCACGGCCCAGGTGACCCCGGCGGTGACAAGACAATGCACGAGAGGCCGCCGGCTCACCCGCTCAAGTACAACCCCCGCGACCCCGGCACCTCCCACCAAAGCCGCGACATAGACCACGCCCCTTGCGCGCGAATCCCCGTACACATGACGCTCCGCCGCCGACGCCACCCGGCCGAACCCGGCCACGGGATGCCACCGCTTCGGGTCCCCGAGAACAGCGTCCAGCGCGACCCCGAGAACCAACCCCTCACCAGAGACGCGCATCGAGCTCATCCCAGTGCCGCTCCAGCCAATCCTGGGCCCGCCGTATCCGGGGCCCGGCGCCCCCCTGCCAGATCCGCGCCCATCCCCCACCGCCTTCGGCCCTCCCCCGCATCGCCCGATAGGACCGCTCGAACCTCACCCGCGCCGCCGGCAGCACCTCCCGCCGCCGCTCCCGGTCCAACCCGTAGGCATCACAGAAGACCCGCATCCGCCGCCCCACGTCCGCCCCGTAGAGCACGGCGTCCCGATCGGCCGGATCCTCGATGGGCCCCCAGTGCCGCAACGCGGTGACCACGTCGAACACCCGCGTGGTGGGCCGCGCGAGGTCAAAGTCGATCAGAGCGACCGGCCGCCCACCCCGAAAGACGACGTTCTGCGGCGTCACATCGCAATGCCCGATGACCTCGGGCTCCCCGTCCACATTGGACGTCTCCGCGTCCCACGGCGCCCCCACCGGCGCCTCATACGAAGCGACCGCGTCGTGGTACCGCCTGAGCAGCCGCCCCACGCCCCGCAGCACGTCCTCCGAGACGACATCGGCCTCCAACGGCCGATGCGGCACCTCCCCCGGCACCCAGCTGAGCACCTCCCGCCCCAGCTCATCGACCCCCAGCACCCGCGGCGCCTCGAACCCCACGGCCTCCAGATGCCGCAGCAACCCGTGGACCGCCGGACTGTGCGCCCGCAGCGGCCGCCGTACCGTCTCCCCGACCCGCACCACACCCTCCGACACGTCCCCACCGGAGAGCGGCACCTCAAAGTTCACCGCCACAGCACCCCAAGATAGAACCCCCGCCCCAGCGGTAAGGACGTAATGGATGTGGAGACGGACGACGCGCACCCTTACACTGTGTCCCGGCGTCCCGCCGGGCGCCGAGCGCCCGTAGCTCAGCTGGACAGAGCATCGGACTTCTAATCCGACGGTCGCGGGTTCGAATCCTGCCGGGCGCGCCATCACCACCAGGTCATCTATGCGCTGACCTGCGAGAACGCCTCTCGCCGTTGCCGCGCCGGATGCAGCCAGATGCCACCGAACGCAGCCGCACGGCACTGTTCCCGGAATATACGCGGAATGACCCGGGCCGCGTTTCCCCAGGTCAGCCCGGACGCGAAGAGAGGCCCCGGAACGCTCCGGAGCCTCTCCACCGTGGTCGCCGATCACGCCAACGCGTCCTCGATACGCTGGTTTGCGACGTCCCGTTGCCCGTCTATGCACTTAGCGTAAACACGCAGCATCACGTCGACCCCGTGCCCAGCGCGTTCGGCCGCTTCGGGCGCATGGACACCCGCGTTCAGCCACAGCGACACCGCCGCATGCCGCAGGTCATACGGCCGGGCCGCCAACGGCGATTCGACCTGATCGGGAGTCAGCGCCAGGGCGCGAGCCCGCTTCCACACCTGCGCGTAGGCCGAGCCCGAGAACGACTGCCCGCCGCTTGTGACGAACAGCCGCCCATCTTCGGCCGTCCCGAAGACGTCGAGGTGTTCCCGGAGGATCGCCACCAGCTCAGGAGGAATCGGGACCGGCCGGACCATGGCGTCCTCCCGATGCTTGAGGCCCCGATCATCGAAGGTCTCCCCCGAGTCGGTGTAGCGCTTGTTGGCCTGGGGCCGGGTCTTCTTGAGCGTGATCAGGCCCCAGCCGGTTGCCGGAAGTTCGCAGTCCTGCCGCCGAAGGCCCGCCGCCTCAGCCGGACGAAGACCGGCGAAGTACATGCACGCGAACATCGCCCGCAGCCGGGGCCCACGCGACCGGCCAACATAAGACACCGCCGTCAGTAGCTCCCGAGCTTGAGCCGAGTTCACGACGACGCGCCGGTCAACGGCCCCGTTCTGCTTCGGCGGACGCCACTTCACCCGATCGAGAGGATTCGCCGCCAGGTCCCCCAGTTCGACCGCGTAGCCGAGCGCATGCTTGAACACCGCCCGCTTGCGCCGGAAGGTCGAAGACGCCGCCGGCTGCCCGTCGAGCTGGAGCGCGAGAACCTCCAACGCTGCCCGCACCAACCGCGGTTCGTCCAAGTTCGTGATCGGCATGGACGCCGACTCCAGCCACCGCAGCGCAACGGCCAGGTCAGGCGACATCTCAGGACGGCGGTCATCCGGGACGAAGACGAATTGCCGAAGAAGCGCCCGCAGAACGGATGCGTCAGGACGTCCCGGCTTGTCCCGGACGAACACGAGCGTCACAGCGGTCATGGTGTCGGTGAGTCCCTCGCGGGATTTCGCCGCCGCATGGGGCCAACGCGCCGTGACGTATGCCCGTGCGAACTCCAGCCACGTGCTCGCTGTCACCGCCTTGAGCATGGACAGCGGAAGACCCGTGTCCGTATCGAACGCCTCACCGTTCTTGGCAGCCTGCCGCAGGTCAGACAGAAAGCTCTTCGCCTGGGAAGAGCGTTCGAAAGTCCGGGACTTCTCGCGACCACCGACCGTCCAACGCGCGGTGAACGAGATGACCTTGCCCGGCTTACTCGACCTCGGCCCCGCCTTGTTCGGCCGGACCTCCCAGAACTTGACCTTGTAGGAGGTGTTCACGCCGCCTCCTCACGCAGCGACCAGAGCCAGGCGTCGAGGTCGCTGCGATAGATGCGGATCTCCCCGTTCGGAAGCTTGAAGGACGCCGGGGCCCGGCCGATCTCTCGCCAGCGGTAGAACGTCCGCCGGGACACCCCGCCGAGCGCTTCGAGCACCTGGTCAACCGTGAGAAGTTCGTCCTTCCTGCCGCTCACGCTGCCTCCCGAGTCGCCGGAAGATCGGACGAGGTTGCTTGGTCGAGTTGGCGGCGCCGTTGTATGCGTTCGTTGATCAGGTGCAGGAGCCGTGCTTCGGCCGGCTTCACATCGGGATCGGCAGGCCCGGCGCGTTCCCAGACGTGGACGGCGTTCGGGTCGGCCGGGTACAGCACGGAGATTCCGGCCTCAGCGAGGCGTGCCAGGACCCACGCTTTGCGGTCGGCTTTATGGTCGGCGAGGGTCTTGCCGGACCACTTGCGGGAGACCAGGACGCGACGGCCGCCGTAGCCGAGATGCTCCCGGCGGTGTGCCTTGCCCTTACAGAAGCCCGGAGCCATGCCCTCCCGCGGATTCTTGGGCTGGATGCCGTAGCGCAGCCAGTTCGCGCAGGTCGGTGAGCACGGCTCATACCGGAGTGCCTCAGTCATCCGGTCGACGTGTTCACGCTGCGCCGGAGTCTCGGCGGTGTGGCACTCGGCTACGCCCTTGATGAGGTATTTGGTGAGGTAGCCGATGAGCTTGCGGGATTGGGGTGAGTCGGGCATGACGCCTTGTGCGTCGATCTGCCGCCCGAACTTCACCATGTGCAGGGGTTCGGCGTCTTCGTCCAGGCCGAGCGCGTCCAGCGCGTCATCCCAGGTCGGGAGAACCTCCCCCGTCGCAGGATCGAGGTATCCGCCGCCGTCCTCACCTGCCACGTCGTCCCAGACCGGCAGGTGAGCCCCCGCGAAGACCACGCGATCGGTGGAGGGCCACCACACTTGGTGATAGGTGGCCGCGACGACCTGACGCAGTTCCGCCCGCGAGATGGTTCCGCGTATGGCCATGTGCAGGTGGGGCGCGTGCCTCCGTTGAGGTTCGACGGTGGCGAAGTACTGGACGTCGTAGCCGACGAAGCGGCGCAGGTTCTGAACGAACCGATCGACCAGCTTGGAGAAGTGGAGCGCGTCCCGAGCGGCACGTGTGTAGTCGTAGCCGTTCGGGTCGACGGGTGTTCCGTCCGAGCGCACCCGTCCGTAGGAGTCCAGGGTGAGCGTGAGGAAGATCGAGGGCCGGAAGGTCTTCCCGTCGCGGCCCTGGTAGACCTTGCCGAGAGTGCGGGAATCGACCGGCCGCCGGGGAAGGTCGGGGGCGTCCTGCCGCCGTCGCGTGGAACGAGTGCGCCGGCCTTTGGTGTCCTCACCGGTCTTGAGTGCACCGCGGACCCCGGTGCGTTCTAGTTCGTTGTCCAGGTCACGCACGACCGCGTCCCAGAAGCCGACGTCTTCCCCGTTCGCCGTCCCATCCTCGGCTGCCTTGTCACGGGCCGCCGTGGCTTGCGCCCGCAGTTCCATCCAGGCGCGTTGCTCGTCGTCGGGATCGGCGCGCGTGATGACCGGCTCCTCAGTGAGGTGCCAGCCTTGGGAGCACTGCACGGCCCGGAGCTTGCGCTTCCGCTCAGCGCACGAGGGGCACACCGAGGCCATGGTGTGACCGCACGGCACGTAGACGACTTCGGCCGCGCCGGTGTTGAGGTCCACGCGCCGCATGGGCACGGGGCGGATGCAGACGCCGTGTTCGACCGCGACCGCTTCCAGGACCCCGCGCGCGAGCGGAGGGAGCGTCTTGACCACCGCGCCCGTCTCCGCAGGAGCAGCCGGAGCCGGAGCCGACCCGGAGGGCGAACCGTCGAGGGTCAGTTGGGTCACGCCGCCCCCTCGATGTCGAGGTCGGGGAGGCCAAGCGCGACCATGGAGCAGATGTCGTCATCGGAGACGTAGGCGGCCCGGACGCGGACCGGGTCGGGGGTGGTCTCCAGCCGGACGAACCCAACCCCCGCGCCGATCTGTGGGATGGATGAGATCTGATCGGCCAGGGCGCCACGGTCGCGGGCCCCGTCGCCCAGCACCATGTCAACCTGCTCGTCTTCGTCCAGGCGCAGCGCGATCCGGTCGGGGAACAGGTTGCGCAGGTTATTGACCTCTTTGCGCGCGTCCTGCTGCGCCCCGATCACGCAGTAACCCACCGACCGGCCCTGACTTGTCAACACCGCAAGGGCCGACTCGGCCCGCTTCCGGAGATCACGCTCCGGGCAGTACGCGGTCAGGAAGGCCAGTTCATCGACCACGATGACCCGGAACGGGTGCTCATGCGAAGGCGTGAACGATCGGGTGACGCCGGCGAAGCGTTCGGCGCGAGCGTTCATGTCCGCCGCCGCGTCCTCCAGGAGCGCGACCATGCCGCCGGAAGGGTCGGAGGAGTAGCGCCCGTATCGCTCGAACAGCGGACGCCCAAAGCTCAGTTCCATGCGTTTGGGGTCGACGGCCCAGACCTCCACCAGGCCCGCGAGGATCAGCGGGAGCAGCGCGCGGATAGCCGACCAGATCACCGACCCCTTGCCCGAACCCGTCGCCCCAGCGATCAGCACATGCGTCCCGAGGAGCCGCAGACGCCACGGCGAGCCGTCCTCTTGCCGTCCGATCTCCACCCCCGACAGGTCCACCGCGGACGGGTCGGGGACGGGAAGCGCGGGAATCGGGACGGCGAGGGTGTCACGTCGGACGAACTCCAGCCACACCCGTCCCGGGCGGTCCCCTTCCCGGACCCGGACCAGGGCAGCGCCGAAGCCGTGCGCCAGGTTGGCCGTGACGTTCTCCCAGGCGTCGGGGGCCTGCCCCTTGAGCATCTTCACCAGGACGCGGTCGGACGTCGGACCGCAGCGCACCCGCACAAGGGAGGGCAGGTACTCGCGGCCCTTGTGGACTTTGGTCAGGCCGGCGGTGATGAGGACGGGTTGCCAGTACCGCCGGTACACCCTCACCAGCCGCCACCGAGCCAGAGCCGGACGACCCACCCACCGCACAAAGGACGGACGGTCCACCAGAACCCACGCGGACAGGCCCAGGGTGACGAGGGCCAGGACCACGGCGGGGACCGTCCACCCGAACCGGTAGCCGAGCCAGCCCAGACTGGCCGCAGCGGAGACGGGGACGATGTTGCGGACGAGGAAGACGACCGTCCGGACAAGCACGCGGACGATGTTGACCAGTAGCACGAGCCCTTCGGGCATGTGCCACACCGGAGGCGCCCACTTCGGGGCCGCGAACGGGTCGCGTTGGGCCTCTACGGCGACGTTCTCACCAGGGCCGAGCTTGCGGAACTCCCATGCCATGATGGGTCTCACCTCTTCTATGCGCTGTTCAGCGGGGAGGGGAAAGCGGGGCGGCCGGAGGTACCAGCTCCAGCCGCCCCACCTGCTTTTCAGGCCGCCGACTCGCGGCGCGTCGAGGCGTCGTTGAGGGCGTGGAGCCGCTCCACCTCGGCCGCGTACCGCGCGAACACCTCGGCGAGTTTGCGCGCGGTCTCGACGTCTTCGGCGGTCGGTGCCTCGGGGTTGGTCGGCGCGATGAGAACCCGCGCCCGAGCGTGCGAGATCCAAAGCTGCGCGCGGTTCACGCCGGTCGGGCAGGTCATCGCCATGCGCCCGTCCGGGTAGAGGCTCACCGAGATGACCGCCGTTCCGTCCGGCTCCACCATGACCGTGGTGTGGCTGTAGGAGGTCTCCATCACGCCGCCTTTCCCTTGCCCGAGGACCGGCCCGAGGAGGGACGACGACCGGACCGGTACAGCCGCTCCACCTCCACCGCGTAGGCCGCAGCCTGGGAGGCCAGGCCCCGCGCGAACTCCACATCACCCGCGCTCACCTGCTCGGGGAGGGTCAGGGTGACCAGCACCCGACCGGCCGAGACCGTGAACAGCGGCGTACGTGCCCGGAACGGCTTGAACTCCACCGACGCCCCCGCGTCGATCGGCAGGGACAGCGCCGACATGCGCCCGCCCGCCATCAGGCCGCATCCTTCGCGGCCGCGCCGTTGTCCTTGGCTCGGTTCGCGCCGCCCTTGAGATTGGCCGGGAGGACCGCCGACGCCTTGAGGCTGTAGGCCAGTCGTCCGGTACCGGAGTTGACGTAGGGCGTGACCGCCAGCCCCTCGAACTCCACCGGCACGAAGGGGAACCCCGCCGGAGCCGCCGGAACGATCGGCTGAACCGGCGCGGTCAGCTTCACCTTGAACGTCCCCTTGGACTCCGGGTCACCGTCGACCACTTCCACCGCCCACACCAGTTCCCCGGTGTCCTTGTCCCGCGCCTGGACGAAGGTCTCCTTGGTGGAGGCGTCGAAGTCGCGGACCGCCTCTACACCGCCCTTGACGAATGCGCCCAGGGGGAACATGTCCCCGAACGCGACCTTGAACGGACCCTTTACCGCCATTGCGGTACCTCCAGATGTCCACCCGTCCGCTTGTCCGGACGAGTGCACCTTGAATGTACCTCAGCCACTCGACCGGACAACCTTAGAGGAGAGTGACCTGCATCACATAGCGAGTATTGGCAGGTCAGGGAGGTTGGGTCATTCGGGGACGCTGTAGACGTCTTCCAGCTCATGCAGGGATCCGGGCATCACGACCTCGGCGACGAACCGCACCGCGTCCGAGGCGTCATGCAGCCCGGCCAGCACCGACAGCACCGGCTCAGACTTCTTGATCTGCAAGAGGCGGGGTTCGTCCCCTGCGGGAAGGCGCGCGGTCATCCGCTCGGAGATGTGATCGATGCGCAGGCCCTTGACCGTGCGCAGGTGTGCCCGCAGACCGACCGGAAGCGCCGCATCCTTGTCCAGGTCGGTGCCGTACACCAGCTCTTGCGGGAACCAGCACGTCACCACCTCCGAGGCGATCCCGTCCCGGACCGTCACCAACCGCCGCGCCACCACACGCCCACCGTCCCCGCCTAGCAGGCCGGCGACCGCAGTAGGCGCATGCACCGATCCGACGTCGACCAGCGTGACCCCAGCCGCGGTTTCGGGTTGGTCCAGCACCGCCAGGCCCGGACGAGCAGGCCGCGCCGACGACGAGGGCCGGCCTTTGACGTACGAGCCGCGCCCGTGCTCGCGGATGATCCATCCGTCCTGCTGGAGCATCTGGAGCGCCCGCACCACCGTGGTACGCCCCACCGCGAACTCCCGCACGAGCTGAGATTCCGAGGGCAGCATGGCGCCGGGGGCGTAGTCCCCGTTCTCGATCCGGCGGCGCAACTCCAGCACCACCCGCGCGTACTTGGGGGGCTCGAACTCCAAACCCGACATGACGACCACCTGACGACTCTGGTGCTTGACCGCATAAGCGCACTTCACCGCACAGTAGCGCCCCTGCGCGCTTACGTCACGGCTACCGGGTCGCTCCGACCCGCACTAATCGCGCCGCGCCCCCGCAACAGCAGGGATGCGGACCGCTGGGAAAGCTCACCCCAGCTTTGGCACCGAGAACCCCGCCGCCAGCAGCGCCGCATGCACCTCGCCGACTCCTCGCGCGCCCATCAATCGCACCTCGTGCAGGTCACGCGACCACAGCAGGTCCAGCAGGTCGCCCACCGTCTTGGCGGTGCAGTTCCGATCGTTGCGCAGGGCGTTGCGGCCCCTGGTCGACAACTGCAAGCACGCCAGCGGACATGCCCGAGACAGCCGCCCGCCTTCATGCCTGTGCGTGCCAAAGGTGCCATCGACGGGAGCAGCAGGCAGCCCGGACACCCGCCGAGCCTCCACCAGCAGGGCCAGCAAGTCACCGACCGTCCACACCCCCAGGCACGTGACCGGGCATTCAAGCCCGATCCGGTCGTGCCCCACCGCATGCGGCCCGCCACCGCCCTGCCCGCTCGTCACCTCGGCCACGACCAGCCCCGCGCGTTGACGATCGCTTCCCGCAACTCGCTCGGACCCGCGGCCTCCACCAGGCGCAGCCCACCGCGGACCCGGACCATGGCCCACCATGCTTCGGTGGCGGTGCCATACCAGGCCACCACCCCGGAGAACTCTCGTTCGATCTGCGCCGCTACCGGCCGCCGACTGATCTCGGGCGACATCGACGCCGCCGCCACCCATGACACGCCCATCACTGGCACCCGCCCGACGCCTCATCCGGCGAGCTGGCGAAGGGGACGGCCAGCACCCGCGCGATCCGCTCACCCGCGAACGCGATGTCGGCCGCCGGGCACAGCGGCTCCAACTCCGAGAGCGCACGGCGGTCCGGCCCCGACCAGACCCACCACCACCACAACGCGCCCCGGTGAGTGCGGCACACCACCTCCTGCCGCAGTCCCGGACTCAGCGCCCGCGCCCGCGGATCATTCATGTCAGGTTCACCGGCCGGGTTGCGCGCCCGCACCGCGCCGTGGTCCATCACCTCGGCCGCCAGGCGCCGCCGCTCCAGGTCGGCCACCAGCGCCACAGCAGCCGACTGCCGCACTACGTCAGCCGCCCACGTCCTTACCTCATCACCCACAGCCACCACCTCCACAGGAAGAAGAGAGCGGGACCGGCGAACGACGACCCAGGGGCGCACCGCCACCCCCCGGCAGGCACGACCGCACCGCGCCGGGCGATCACACCCTTATCCGCCTGACCGCCGCCGGCCCCGCAGCTTTCTGGACTACGCCGCGCGCTCCTCACGCACCGGCACGCACCATCGACACGGCTTGCGGTCCACCGGCGGCCCGGACCCACCCGGCAGCCCCACCAGGACCGCCCGCCGAGGGTGAACGAACTTCCACCCCCGACCACCACAGGACCCGCAGTCCGGATTGCCCGCATCTTGCTGCTGCGTCATGCCGCACACGATCCGCCACAGCCCCGGCCCCGGCCCATCCCCAGGCGGTATCTCACAGCGGGATATACGCTCGGCAAGGTCTGGTCACACGGAGGGGAGACGGCATGCCGAAACGGGCATCAGACCCGATCGTCATCCCCGATGAACTGTGGGAACGCCCGCAGATGACCCAGGCCCTGACTGCCCGCGACATCGGGACCGTCTTCCACATCCTGCGCCAGTACGCAGGCGCGACTCAGACCCAGATCGCCATCGCTTGCGGCTTGACCCAGGGCAGGGTCAGCGAGCACATGAAGGAGGGCGGGCGCCGCGTCACCGAGCTGGACGTGTTCGAGCGCATCGCCGACGGCCTCCAGATGCCCGACGCGGCCCGCATGGCTCTCGGTCTCGCACCACGAACCCGGCCCGGCGTCCCGGCCCCCAGAACTCCCGAGCCCAAGGCCCGCACGGGGATCGTGCGCACCGAACCCAGACCGGCCGGAGCCGACCCGTCCGACCCGATGGACCTCTCCCGGCTGACGCGATGGCTGACGGTGAGCGACACGGCAGACGAGACGATCGAGAGCCTTGCCCGCTCAACCACGTCACTCGCCAGCGCACACACCCAGGTCCCTGCGAAAAGCCTGCTATCCCAGGTGCTTCGCCTTCACCGCCGCACACAAGACCTGTTGGAAAGCAGCCGGGCCCGCCCCCGCCACACCCGCGAGCTACTACGCATTGACGCCGATCTCCTCGCACACGCAGCCGTGATCCTCGGTGACGTCAACCTCGACCACCACGCCGAACAGTACGCAACTGCCGCCCTCATGCTCGCCCGAGAAGCCGAAACCAACGAGGCGTTCGCCTGGTACGCCCAAGCCAAAACGGCCCGATGGCAAGACCGCCTCATCGAAGCGGCCGACTTCGCCCGGCAAGGCTACGAAGCCAGCCCGCACACACCGATGAAGACGCAACTCGCCTGGTACGAGGCCAACGCCGCCGCCCTCCTCGGAGACCAGACCAGAGCCCGCCAGGCCGTCAAGCGAGCCGAGCAGTCCGCCGAGACCATCCACGACAGCCCCACCGACCGCTCAGTCTGGTCATTCCCCACAGAGCGCCGCGCCCTCTTCGCGCTCGCGGTGGCCACCCGAACAGGCGACCCGGACGGAGCCCTCCAAGCCGCCAAAATGGCCGACACCGCATGGGCAGCAGGCGCACCCGTCGCCCCAGCTATCTGGGCACAGATCCGCGTTGGCACCGGAGTAGCGCACCTACTCAAGGGCGACCTTGAAGGCACCGCCGAACAACTCGCCGAGCTGCTCACGCTCGACCCCGGCATGCGCCTGACCACCGTCACGCGCTACGTCGCCGACCTCGACCGCCGACTCAGCCACCCCCGCTACCTAGACACCTCTCTAGCCGTCCAGCTCAGAGCGCAAATCCGCGACTTCAACGCCGCCGCCCTCACCGACGACCCCCACATGGAGCGCTCATGAGCCCCCTGCCCACACGCATGATCAACCGCTGGCAGAACCGCCAGGAACCCGGCCCCGGACAGGGCACCCTCTATTGGCACATCCTCGTAGGCAACCACCCCGAGGCCCGCGACCTGGCACACACCGCCCAGAAGCGACTCGCAGGCTTCCACGGCCTCCACATGACCCCAACCGAGTGGCTCCACATCACCACTCTCGTTGTCGGCCCCACCGACGAGATCACCCTCGATCAGCGACAAGAGATGCTCGCCGCCGCATCCGAGCTACTCGCCGCGCTCCCGCCCGTCCCAGTGACGCTCAGCCGCATCCTTTACCACCCCGAGGCAATCGCCGTCGCGGTCGAGCCCACAGACCCCTTGAGGCATATCCGCAACGCCGTCCAGATGGCGATGCACAAAGCGACCGGACGCGAAGGACTCACCGAGGGTCCCGCCCAATGGACCCCACACATGACGCTTGCCTACAGCGAGACAGAACAACCGGCTGGACCGCTCATCACCACGCTGGGTCGCGACTTCCCAACCCAGGAGTTCGCGATCAAGGAGGTGACTCTCGTTGACCAGAGGGGCTCCGAACGCCTCTGGAACTGGCAACCCGTAGGTCGAGTTCCTCTCCTCGGCCGTTGACAATAACACTCCAAGGCGCGAATCGTCCCGAACGCTTTGAGATTGCCAACCTTGGCTGCTCTCTTAGGTGTCGAAATAACGTACGACCCGCATCAGAAAATCGGCTAGCGGCCCAGAAGGGACTTCATGCAGTCCGTTCTCAAATACATGCGATAGCCAATTTTCCTTACTAACCTTCAAGGGTAGCCATGATTCCAGTTCTCCTTGAGGAACCAAGAATACTCCACACTTCTCCAATTCACGAACAATTCTTTCTCCTACAGTCTTGCCCTCCACATCCAGGCAATCCAGCCCTTCTTTCTTTAGTATGCCCCAGGCACTCACGCCTCGCAGGCTCGCCTTAATTCGGTCGATCTCTTGATTGGTCAGAACAGCTTCACCGGAGCCATCGACTTCCATCGAATCTATTGTTTGTATAACATCTGAAACTTTCGGCGCTTCCGGGGACAGCCGCAGTACCGATCGGCTCAGCACTTCATGATCTTTTTCTATTTCCATCCAAGATCCGCCAGCGGCATCGATGGTCCTCCGCAGCAGCCCCCGCTGATTAAGAAGATCCAGATCTGCGATCGCCGCCACTCTAACCTTCAGCCCTCTAAGTTCTGAGATTCCCTTATATATGCGCCCTTTCCCTCCTAGGTGCGCAAAGAGCAGATCTAGATCCCGATCCACATCTGACATCTTATCGAGCGTTGCAGTATAGAAACGACAGTCAGAATCTCCTTCCGCAATCACAACGCCATGGTGAAAGAGTCCGTCTATTATGGACGAGTATTTAAGTAGCGGGTTCTTCCAAATTTCGGAGATACGGTTAGCATCCAGAACGTCGTGACGGAACCCCCTATGCTCGTCACGTGTGAGTCTTATAATTGAAACAGATCTGTTGGTGGCTTCGAGAATCCCTTGAAGCAGATCCTGACTATGTGTCGCTACAATCAATTGAGAATTTACAGGCGTCTCGTCGACCAATATCCTGCCAAGACGGCGAGCTTGAGAGGGATGAAGAAATGCCTCCGGCTCATCTATTACGGTAATCGGGAGTGGACGGACGACAGTACTGAGCAGCAGGCCAATAAAGCTGCGCAAGCCATCCCCCTGCTCACGCACAAGCGGAAGGGCGTCATATTGCTTGTGAACTTCAAGAGGTATCTGTCCCTCCTCAAAGTATGGTTCCACCTTCCCTAGACGCAATTCCAGAGTCGGAACGACAGTGTTGATGCATACCTCATCACCGAAAGCTCGCAATGTCATAGCTGAAAGCTTTGCCGTAAACTTCGAATCCGATGCCATTAGTTGCACAGGCCCGCCGGGAACAGACGTCATTGGATCAATCATTTGCTCCCCGCTAATTAGACTAAGTCGCCCTTGAGTGTTCTCATATCTGAGAATGAACTGCGCTAGATCACCCAACTTGGCCGCCGCTTGCCACGAGTGGCTAATATAAGTTTCCCGAACCCCTCCATTATTGCCAGAGGCGCCATACACCGCCTCTCCTGACGAGTTTCTTATCGGCCTCCATCCGGAGTCTTCCAACCAGGCCAGAAAGGGCCTCACATCCTCCGGTGACTTACTTATTTCGACGTCTTTAACAATAGGCTCACTCTTTCCATAATAGAAATTAACACCACGAGCAGAATTGATAATATTAAAAAGCGAAAACGACTTCCCTGAATTATTGGGGCCCACGAACACGGTAACGCCATCTTGAGGGATATCGACAATATCACCATTGTTGAAATAGAGCTTTGTGATGGCAATTTTGGAACCCATAACGTCCTTGATTCCTTTCATCTATGCGCCACCCTGACACAGCGGGTCGCGACTCGCGGGAAAGGTCTCAGAATAGCGTTGTTTGACGCACAGCGAAACGCAGTGAGAACCTTGCCGAATTAGGCTGTTTTGGATCAAGGGGCGGCGGCGCTTGGGCCGCTGCGCGGCCCCGCGCCTGGCCGCCCGGAGCGTGCGGCGTGGGCGCCGGTCACCGGACGGCCGCGCCGGGCCGCGATCGTGCCACCGCCGCCCCCGTCCGTCAGCCGCCGGCG